>JBFHPA010000208.1:0-2095 GCA_041592955.1 Pontiella sp. | reverse complement strand
GCTACAACCAGAAACTGGAGGATGTGGTCAACGATGCCATTTTCACCGTTGAAGACAACCACATGATCATCGTCAAGGACATTGAACTCTACAGCCTTTGCGAACACCACATGCTGCCCTTCTTCGGCAAGTGCCACATTGGCTACATCCCCGAAGGCAAAGTGCTCGGGGTCAGCAAGCTGGCCCGCATCGTTGACCTGTTTGCCCGCCGCCTGCAGATTCAGGAGCGGTTGACCACCCAGGTGGCTGAGAGCCTCATGAAAACCGTCGCGCCGGAAGGGGTCGGTGTCGTGATCGAAGCGCAGCACCTCTGCATGATGATGCGGGGAATTGAAAAACAGAACTCCTGCATGGTTACCTCAGCCATGCTTGGAAGTTTCCGCACCGATGCATCCACCCGCAATGAATTCCTCAAGCTGATCGGGAAGTAAGTCGCCAACGGCTGCAGGATTTAAAACATCCGCGATGAGCCGGCATTTTCCGGGTATGCGGAAAGATTGAAGGAAAACACCACGCGGTGCTCTTCATCGCCGTAGTAGCGGTATCCGATGCCATAGCGCATGCAGCACCAGTTAAAATATCCGGTGGCGCCGAATTCCTCGAGGTCGTTCTGGTTGTCGTTATACCGAGCGTACCCTTCCAGCGACCATTTAGCGCCGGGAAAGAGATTGATCCGGGACGTCCATAGCGATTGCAGGCTGTCGCGATACAGGTGCTCAAAATCAACAATTACATCGCTGAAGTCGTAGGAGAAGCGCGAGTTGATAAAGGGCAGGCTTCCATTGTTCCAGTCGTATTCTCCCTCGACGTCAAACATCATGCGCTTAGAGAGGGGCATGCGCGCATCAAAAAAGAGCGAGTCAAAATCGTCTGACGCACCGTCTTCATCAATCAGGTAATAGGTATAGAGGTCGACATCCACGAATCGTGCGGTGCGGCCGCCGCGTTTGGTTTGAAGCACATTGCGCAATCCGAGTTTGAGTCGGTCCTTGTCTACCAGCGGATCCACCTGATCGAACACAGGCAGGTTGTTAGTGGAAACGGAAACGTCCGCAAGCATGTAATCGATGTAGGGCTCAATTTTGTGGCGCAGGCCTTTCCCATACCAGCGCTCCCGATCGGACAGTACTTTCGCGGCTTGGAACGAGACTTCCACTCCTGCGCCGGGAACCTGCCGGAACACATCGTCACCCACCACATCTTCAGAATAATAGGTCGCCCGATACGTAGCGCGTGGAACGACATTCAGGAAACCCCAGCGCTGGGGCCACAAGAGCGTGTTCATCGAGTCAATCCGGCCGGCATCGTAGGCGGCTCCGGCCAGCAGGTTGGTCTCCGCCTGCACCTGGTCCAGTGAAGCAATCGCATTTTCGCTTTGAAAGTAAAAAGGTGTGCCCGCAAGCCGGGTGCGATACAGATCAAGCGAATATTCGAAACGGTCAGTGTTGTTGTAAAAATCATTCAGGCGGTAGTTGATGAAGCCTTCGCTGCCGATATCAGTGTTCCCATAGGTCCATGACGCATAATTTTCGGGCTGGGCGCTTCGACGGTATTCATCCTTGAAAAACTCTTCGGTCACCGCCGGGTCGCTCAGATAGTTCAGCCGTGTGTTGATATAGTGCGTATCCGTGAAGTATTGCAAATGATCGAGCCTTAGGCGGTAGCGGTCATCATCGATCAAAAGCCGGTCTGCAGCTGAATCATATTTTGAATAAGGATCTTCGTCGCGGGTGTAAAAACCCTCGAAGCTCCCCTTCGCTTCCGGATAGGCCCAGGCAAAGCCCTGCCCTACCCCGACCCCGCGCTTGCCGTAGAGATTCACATCGGTCAGTGCATCGATGCGGGAGGAGATGGGTATGCTTGCATTGATAAGCAGGTGCGCGCCCCATTCGCTTGCATAACCGCCATCCAGGCTGAATATCCCGCTGTCGAGATTTTGACGCCAGTACGGCACATAAAGAACGGGCACCTTGCCGACATAAAGTTTGACGCCCTTGGCGACCAGATATTGTTCATCAACCAATCGCGCTTCCCCGGCCCGAGCATGCTGATGGGGGTGCTCTTTGGGACAGGTCGTAAAACGTGCACCGCGAAG
>JBFHPA010000207.1:0-2466 GCA_041592955.1 Pontiella sp. | reverse complement strand
TCTTCACCGCCCCGTTGGTCTGGAAGGATGCCCCCTCCCCGTTCGTCGCTTTCATGCAGTGGAGCGACTGGCTTTATGCGAAAACCGGCACCACCGGCAATCTGCACATGGTGCGCCTCGCCAAGCTGCTGCTGGAGTTCCTGACAATTGAGAAAGCGCTGGATGAAAATGGCGTTGCCGAATCCCTCTGGAAAGATTACCTGCGCGGTAACCGCCCCGACCTTCCCAGCTTCCTCAAAAAGTTTGGGTTCGGGCAAAGCCGCCCGCATGATGACGATACTTCCGCACCTCCCGCCGCGAGCGGGCTTCCCCGCCAGTCACGGCATCAAGGCAGTCTGTAACGACTTATTTGCTTGAATATAGCTATGTTGTCGTTACATTTAGGCCGAACAAGAACAATAGTCGTTACATTATGCCGGGAAAACCTTTCCAATCGAAATTGGCTTTCTACGAGAAAGAGATTCGTTCCCTCCTCGAAGGAGGCATGAGCTATCGTCGGATCGCGGCGCAGCTGAACGACCAATACCAGCTCGGCATCTCCCACAATGCCGTGTTTTCCTTTATGAAGACTCGACTGGTGAAAACGCCGTCCCGCAAGCAGTTTTATGACGGGCTGCCGCGCGATATTCGCGAATCGCTGCTGACTCAGGTAGCGGCGGTCTGGACGCACGACTCCACGGCCATCGAGGGCAATACGCTGACGCTGAGCGAAACGCTCATGGTGCTTGAACATGGGCTGACCATCAGCGGGAAGCCGCTGCAAGATCATCAGGAGGTCTACGGCCACGCCCGCGCCATTGACCTGATCAATGCACTGGTTCAGCAGGATTCGCTTACCGAAAAAGACCTGTTCGATCTCCACAGGGCCGTCATAGATAAATCGCCGGTCGACTACCTCCGCCCGATCGGCAACTGGAAGAGGGAAGAAAACGGAACCACCGGAATCAAGAACGGAAAACCCGTCTACATGGAATATGCTTCTCCAGCCGACACCCCATATCTGATGGAACGCTGGCTCGCGGAGTTCAATAAAATGCTGGATCAGGCCAGCACCGCGGCAAAAGCCATCGAGACCTATGCATGGACCCATCTCTCCTTTGTCCGTGTCCATCCGTTCTTCGATGGCAACGGGCGCATGGCCCGTCTGCTGGCCAACCTCCCCGTACTGCGGGGCGGGCATCCTCCCATCGTGATCAATGTCGCAGGCCGCGCTCGCTACATTGAATTGTTGTGGATCTATTCAACCCACCTCGGCACCATCCAAAAAAACTCGGAATTCGTGCCGCCGCATGAGACGGTCGAGCGGTTCAAACTTTTGCTGGAATCCAACTGGAACGATACGCTCGAAATGGTCGAGGCCGCCCGGCAACAGCAACAACAGCGGGAAAAGAATTGATGGGCGATGAAAACAAAAACTGTGGCGGGCAGCTGAACCTGCTGGTTCCGACGGAACAGGTGGATGCCGTCTGTGACTGGATTCGCGAAGCGCTGCAAAAAGAGCCGATCGAAGTAACCCAGCCGCTGGCCGAAGAATCGCTGATCGAAGTCTATTTCGATACACTGCTCGAAGCGCAGATCGCACAAAAGGCTCTGCCCGATGAAATGTCGATTCGGATGGCCGAAGCAAAGGAATACAAGGACGAGGACTGGACCACCTTTTGGCAGCACCATTTCAAAACCATGGAGCTGGGGCAAAATCTGCGCACTGTCCCGGAATGGGAAGAGGCCCCGGAAGACGGGAAAACCAACATCATCATCAACCCCGGCCTGAGCTTCGGAACCGGCGGACATTTCACCACTCGGTTTTGTCTCGAGGCCCTCGAGGAGGCCTGCGATAGCATCGAGCCGACGACCATGATCGATGCCGGCACCGGCAGCGGAATCCTTTCCATTGCCGCCATCAAGCTCGGGATCCCGGACGTCATCGCCTTCGACTATGACCCCGCCTGCGTTGAGCAGTGCAAAACCAACGCCGCACGCAACGGTGTTGAAGACAGGATTCATTTTTTCCAGGCCGATGTACTGGAACCGGGCTGGAATTCCAAGCCTGCCGATATCGTCTGCGCCAACATTCTGACGTCGGTACTGCTTGATGCCGCGCCGTTGATCAAGCGCGCGGCAAAGAAGCGAATCCTGCTCAGTGGGATCCGCGAAATCGAAGCCGATGCTATCGCGGACACATTCATTCAGCTGGGTTGCCGCGAAATCTCGCGTGACGGCGACGGTAAATGGTGCGGGCTGGTGATTGATGTTTAATTTGCCTCAAAAGATCGTGAAGGGCGTGAAGCTTCCGACGGAGGGGGCCTTAGTTTTCTTTGCCATCCTTCGCAGCCAAAACAAGAGCGACCCATGTTTGATCTGATTATCATTGGCTCCGGCCCGGCCGGATTGATGGCTGCCATTGCTGCCGCACGCAATGACTTGCAGGTGATGGTGCTGGAGCGGATGCCGCAGGTCGGGCTGAAG
>JBFHPA010000206.1:0-2598 GCA_041592955.1 Pontiella sp. | reverse complement strand
GTCACCTCCGACCTGCTGGAGCTGCGTAACATTGCCGACGTCGCCGAGCTGATCATCCGCTCCGCCAAGCAGCGCAAGGAGAGCCGCGGACTGCACTACATGGCAGATCACCCGGGGCTGGCGGAAGAGGCGGTCGACACCGTTATTCACGACAAGCCCGGCGGTCCGCTGACGTAGAGAGGTAATCCATGTCGCATCTTGAGCAAGCCATCCGCACCATTCCCGATTTCCCCAAACCCGGCATCCAGTTCAAGGACATCACCCCGCTGCTGGCCAACGGCGACCATTTCCATGAAACCATCGACGTGCTCAAGGTGCGGCATGCGGACCACGGAATCGATATGGTCGTCGGGATCGAGGCGCGCGGCTTCATCTTTGCCTCGGCCCTCGCCTATGCGCTTGGCGCCGGCACCTGTCTGGTGCGCAAACCCGGCAAACTGCCCCACACCGTCCACCGGCAAACCTATGAACTGGAATATGGAACCGATGCCGTCGAAATCCATTCCGACGCCTTCCAAGCCGGCCAGAAAATCCTGATTGTCGACGATGTCCTCGCAACCGGAGGAACCGTTGCCGCCACAGTTGAGCTCATTCAAAACCACTTCGACGTCGACATCGTGGAAATCGATTTTCTCATCGAACTCGGCTTCCTGAACGGTCGTGAAAAACTCGCCGGGCTACCGGTGCATTCGCTCATCCAATACGATGTCAGCTAGTGTGGTTTGTTTAATAACCGTCGGCCGTTGCTTCTTTTACTTTCCCAGATAGTTAAGACGCTGGTTTGCCAGATTTCTTCTTTGCCCACTCGCCCATGAGGCCGATTCAAAACGGCTCACATCAAAGTCATAGCCGGGGGAGGAATCTTCCAGCAAAACCGCGGAGTTAAGAATCAGGTTGGCTTCAACCGGATCGCTGACCTGCTCCAGCACCTCCATGATTACCGGGCGCGGGTCGGCTTCGCCGGTCAGGCCAAGAAACTCGGCAGCCCGGACTCGCACCAGCCGATCAGCATCGGATTTAGCCATCGCCTTCGCCTTATCAAAAAACGGAGCGGCCTGTTCGCCGAAGGCGCTGCAGGTGACCAGACCCCAGTAGCGCTCCATCGGCTGTTCTGAAGCGAGCGCCCGGCCAATCTGCTGTTTTGCCTCAGGAAACGCTTTCAGGCTCAGGTCGGCAATATCCACCAGCTTGGCGATTTCCTGTTTTTTCGCCTGTCCATATTCAACGGGGTTGTCACGGCCTTCCTTTAGAAAAACCGGCTCCGGTATAAAACTGAGATCCGGCATGCCCTTGACCTGCCGTTGAAGCTGCATACGCATTTCCACCAGCACATGTCCAAAGGCCGGGTCGCCGGCCAGATTATTGAGTTCGTGCGGGTCTTTTTCGATGTCATAGAGCGTTTCGGCCTGACGGGGCTGGAAAAACTGGCTCTGCTCAGGCGTCAATGCGCCAGCCTTATACAGTTCGCGCCATTCCTGATAGGCCAGCATCTTGTAGCGGTAGTCGTTGTGCAACCCGTCATAGTTGAACGGCTGATAACTGCGCATGTATTTAAAGCGCCCTTTGCGGATGGTGCGGACCAGATCATACTTCTCGTCAAAGCGGTCGGCATAGCCGAAAGTGGTATCCCGCGCATTCAGCTCGTCGAGCGAAACCCCTGTGCCAAGGAACGGCCGGCCGTCGATCCCCTGCGGAATTTCAATGCCGGCCAGATTGAGGACGGTGGCCGAAAGGTCGACAAACTGAATGAAGCCGTCGATGCGGCTTCCCGGATCCGCCGGCACAAGATGCTTCCAGTTTTTCGGCACATAAACCACCATCGGCACCTGCAGCCCATTGTTGTAGATATAGCCCTTGCCGCGCGGCAGCACGCCGCCGTGGTCGCCATAGTAAAAGATAAAGGTGTCGTCCATGAGGCCGTCTTTTTCCAGCCCCCGGATAAATTTCCCCATCTCATCATCGGTGGTCATGTGGTTGTCAAGATAACGCGCGTAGGTGTAGCGGAAGGTTTCGGTGTCGGGGTGATAGGGATAAAGTGCAACTGAATCGGGATCGGTTTTGGTTTTAGCCTTCATGTCCTTAAAGTGCAATTTACCCTCGTGGGTGATGGCATAGTTCTGCACATGGAAGAAAGGCTGGCCGGAAGCCCGCTTGCGGTAGGTCGCGTTTTTCGATGACTCGTCCCACACCTCTTTCTTATCCAGCGGATCGAAGTTGTAGTCTTCCTTTGCACAGTTAGAGGTGTAATAGCCGGCCTGTCGCAAATACCACGGGAACATCTTCAAGCCTTCGGGCATCCGAACAAACTCCGCGCGGCGATGATACTCCGATCCGGTACGGGGCGCATAACACCCGGAGATGATGGTACTGCGCGCCACAGAACAGACCGCCCCGCACGAAAATGCGTGGTTGAACACCAGCCCCTGTTTCGCCAGGTTTTCAATGTTCGGCATCGAGGCGCCGTTTTTATCGTATAGCTTCAGCCAACTTGACGAGTTATCCTCGCTCACCAGCCAGACTATGTTGGGTTTGTCCGCCTTGGCATAGACCCCCGCCGCCAAAAAGAGCGCTGTAATTAAAATTCGTATCCTCATCATC
>JBFHPA010000205.1:0-2624 GCA_041592955.1 Pontiella sp. | reverse complement strand
CCGCCTTCGGCGGACACGCTCTGGGCGGCGCTGACCGCCTTGCTGACGGATAAGCCCGTTGAACTGCCATATGAACTGCTTAAATATGATTAATACGTTTGGAGGGACGGGCTCTGTCCCGTCCACCCGAAGGACGACACGGAGGTCGTCCCTCCAGTTTCTGAAGACACGATTTGCGAGGATAAAACAATGACAACGAGAAAAATCACGATCGAACCGGTGACCCGCGTGGAAGGCCACGGCAAGGTGACGATTCTGCTAGATGAAGCCGGACAGGTCAGCCAAGCGCGTCTGCACATCGTCGAGTTCCGCGGCTTTGAACGCTTTATTCAGGGCCGCCCGTATTGGGAAGTACCGGTGCTGGTGCAGCGGTTGTGCGGCATCTGCCCGGTGAGCCATCATCTGGCTGCGGCAAAGGCGATGGACGGTATCGTGGGCGTCGACCAGCTGACGCCGACGGCAGAAAAGATGCGCCGGCTGATGCACTATGGCCAGATGTTCCAGAGTCATGCGCTGCATTTTTTCCATCTGGTCTCGCCCGATCTGCTGTTCGGGTTTGATGCCGACCCGCTCGAACGTAACGTCATCGGCGTGGCGCAGAAGTTTCCGGATCTGGCGGTGCAGGGCGTCATGATGCGCAAGTATGGCCAGGAGATCATCAAGGCCACGGCCGGTAAGAAGATCCATGGAACCGGCGCGATACCGGGCGGGATCAACAAGAACCTCTCGATGGAGGAGCGCGACGGCTTCCTGAAGGAGATTGATCAGATGCTGGAGTGGTGCCGGGCTTCGCTCAAGATTGCGAAGGACTACACGCTGGAGCACATCGGCGAACTGGCCGATTTTGGTTCGTTCGATTCCAACCACGTCAGCCTGATCCGTGAAGACGGAGCCATGGACCTTTATCACGGCAACTTGCGAGCAATCGACCACGCCGGGAAGAAGATTTTCGATCAGGTCGATTATCAGGAATATTTCAAGTATATCGCAGAGGAAGTGAAGCCGTGGTCCTACATGAAGTTTCCGTTTATCTCTGAATTGGGGCCGGAAAACGGCTGGTACCGGGTCGGTCCACTGTCGCGCATCAACGCCTGCGACTTCATCGATACCCCCGAAGCGGAGGCGGCTCGGAAGGATTTCCTTTCCGTTACCGATGGCAAACCGAACAACATCACCATGGCCTACCACTGGGCGCGCATGATCGAGCTGTTGCATTCCGGCGAAAAGATCCGTGACCTGCTGAACGATCCCGATCTGCAGGGCACCGATCTGATCGTAAAAGGCGAGCGGCGAGAGGAGTCGGTCGGCTTGATCGAAGCACCGCGGGGTACACTGTTCCACCACTACAAGGTCGACGAGAACGACCAGATCACGATGGCCAATCTTATCGTTTCGACCACCAACAACAATACGCCGATGAATCTGGCGGTGGAAGGCGTGGCGAAAAAATACCTCTCCGGTGCGGAAATCACCGAAGGTCTGCTCAACCGGGTGGAAGTGGCTATTCGCGCCTACGATCCCTGCCTCTCCTGCGCGACCCACGCGATGGGGCAGATGCCGCTCGTCATAGAACTTGAAGACGCCGCAGGAAACACGCTCGACCGGAGAGTGCGTGATTGATCAGACAGAATAATTTTGTGGCAGAATAATTCCTGTTGAAGTTGATCAGGAAAAATCATTTTGCCGCTCAATTATTCTGCCATTATCCACTCATGAGCATTTTAGTAATAGGCTATGGCAATCCCGGGCGGCTGGACGATGGACTGGGGCCGATTTTTGCGGAAAGGATCCGGTTCTTGGATCTTCCAGACGTCACGGTCGAGTCCAACTACCAGCTCAATATCGAAGATGCCGAAATGCTCTCCCGTTTCGACATCGTCGTCTTTGCCGATGCCTCGGTCGATTGCGCCGAACCATTCGAGTTCAAGCCCTTGAAAAGTAACGAGCCCATGGTCGGGTTTTCCAGCCATAGCATAACGGCGGAATCCCTGTTGGGTCTAAGCGAGAAACTGTTCAGCGCTGCACCGGAAGCCTACGCCATGGCCATTCGCGGCTATGTGTTCAACGACTTCGGAGAGGAATTGAGCGATCAGGCACACTCTAACCTCAATGCCGCCGTTGACTACCTGGTCGGCTGGATAAACAGCTGACCAGTTTCTTTTCCTGCAGTCTATTTCCTGTCGGCTGTACTTTCAATGGATCGAAATATCCGTATGATTACGGCTTTAATTTCAACCACAGGACTAGAATGAAGAAAACCCGAGTTGATCGCAGGTTTGCGGAGTTGAAAAAACAGGGCAAGAAAGGCTTTGTGGCCTATTTGTCGGCCGGAGATCCAAATCTGGAGGACACGGTGGACATCGTCCTGCGTCTGGAGGATGCCGGCGTTGATGTGGTTGAGCTGGGATTGCCGTTTTCCGATCCGCTGGCCGATGGCCGCGTCAATCAGGAGGCGGCAACGCGCGCGTTGGAGGCGGGGTCGACGTTCGATGGTGTAATGAGCTGCATCGGCAAGATCCGCGAACGTTCCGATATTCCAATGATTTTCTACGCCTACATGAACCCGTTGCTCTCCCGTGGGTTCAGCGAATCAATCGAGGCGGCCGCCCGGGCGGGGATTGATG
>JBFHPA010000204.1:0-2627 GCA_041592955.1 Pontiella sp. | reverse complement strand
TCCGCTCCGGGCGAAGATATGAATATCGATATCAAGCTGGTTCGCAGCGGCGAGGTGGTCATGCACGCCGCCATGTGGGGAAACGGTAATGAACTAACCACATCCAGCCTCTGGAAGACGGTGCTGAGGCACCCGTTTACCGCGGCCCTGACCATGCCGAGAATCCTCTGGCAGGCCGCTGTGCTTCATTACAAAAAGAAACTTCCAGTGTTTGTCAAACCTGCGCCGTCTAGTATCATGACGATCAAGGAGAGGTCATGAAACCGACTTTCATTGAAGCGCAGTGCATGCGCATTGCGGATCGGCATTTAAATAAGATTGAAAATGGCCATCTGCTGGTTGAGCTTCCAAGCGGAATCGAAAAACATTATGGCGACCAGTCTGAACCAAAACACCTTAAGGTCAACCACCACCGTTTTTTCACGCGACTGGTAACCGGCGGCAATATCGGCATGGGCGAGTCCTGGATGGACGGTGCTTGGGAAAGCGATGATCTAACGGGCGTGCTGCAGCTCTTTATCGACAATATGGCCCAGCTCAAAGCAACGGGGATCACATCCGGTATTGCCAAGCGGCTCATGCACCTTCTGCAGCACGCGACCAATCGCAACACCATTCTCGGCAGCAAACGGAATATCCATGCACACTACGATCTCGGCAACGAGTTCTACCAGCTGTTCCTCGACAACGAGACCATGATGTATTCATCCGCCATCTTTAAAACACCGGACGAATCCCTTCCCGATGCCCAGCGTCGCAAAATACACCGGCTGATTGAGCTGGCGGCCATCAAACCCGAACACCATATACTGGAAATCGGATGCGGATGGGGAGGCTTTGCGATTGAAACGGCCAAGCAGATCGGCTGCAGAGTGACGGGCATTACGATATCAGAAGAGCAGTTCAAATTCGCAAAAGAGCGCGTTGCGGCGGAGGGGCTGGAACAGCAGGTCAAGATTGTGATGTGCGACTACCGCGAAATGCAGGGGAAGTTCGATCATATTGTATCCATCGAAATGCTCGAAGCCGTTGGACATGCCTACTATGGCACCTTTTTCGCCACCTGCGATCGCCTTCTCAAACCCGGCGGACGGGTAGTGCTTCAGGTTATCTGCATTCCAGACCAACGCTATGACGCCTATCGGCGCAACCCTGACTGGATTCAGAAGTACATTTTTCCGGGGGGCATGCTTCCATCGCTTACAGAGCTTTCAAAGGCCATGACTCAGCACTCGTCCTTTACGGTCGAAAGCCTCGACAACATCGGCGTTCACTATGCTGAAACGCTCCGCCGCTGGCGGGAAGCATTCAAGGAGAATACAAGAACGCTGGTTAAACTGGGATACGACGGCCCCTTCCAGCGCAAGTGGAACTACTACCTCTGCTACTGCGAAGCCGGCTTTCAGACGCGCTTCACCAACGATCTACATCTCGTGCTCACCCGTCCGGCAGAAGAAATCAGCTACTCACCAGAGATTTGACGAGCTGCCTGACCAGCCGTGTAGGGGCTGGAGATTGAGGTGCCGGCGTAAAGTTTGCCGTCAAAACTGGCTTTGGCCGGGGCATAGATCTCGACGAAATCGCCATAGTTGGATTTTTCCCATTGTGTTCCATCGGCATTCAGGCCACCCACCGCAATAACCGAGTCATATCCGGCAGGATAGATCGGCTTGCCGGTCGGTTCGTTGCCTGCGGCGGCAAACAACGTCATCCCGTTTTGCGTGGCAAAATTCATGGCGGTTTCCATGAAACTGCTGTCGACTTCAGACCCCCAACTCATATTGACAATCTTCACGCCCGAGTTGGCAGCGAATTCGAGCGCACGCATGAGGGTGGCGGCGCTCGTCATACCGTTATCATCAAAGGTGCGGATTGCCAGCACAGGCACACCACGCTCCATTTGTTCGCCGCCGAGCGGCACAAGCGCACCCGATGCAATCATGGCGGTCAAGGTACCATGCCCCGTCGGATCCGATATTTTCGCCAGGGGATCAATCGCATCATAGGTTCCTCGGATAAGCGGGAGATCGGCATACTTGGGATCCAGACCGGAATCGAGGACGGCAACGGCAGTTTCTCCCGGTTGAAGACTCAGATTCATACCCTCCCCGCCACTGAGGCTTGGCGTCGCCTCGCTTCCAATGCGCGGGAACGCAAGATTCGGCTCGGAAGAGTCAACGCCATCAAATGCGTTTGCAATGGCCATTGCATCCTCGACCGATGCGCCTTCGTTTAGCCTGATGCGATAGATTCCGGGCGGATCAATCACTTCGATTACCGTACCGTCCAGCTTCCGAAGCAGTCTGTTGAGATCCTCGATACTCGAGCCTTTCTTGAAGCCCACCATGATCTCACCACGTATATATTTGATGCCGTCCTTGCCTTCGACCACATCCAGTGTTTTGCTTTTAAGCGACAGGGGCTGCGCCGCGGATGAATTGCCATCGGAAAAAATACGGATGGAGGAAACCTGGTACAGGTCGCCAAGCGGACCATCGACATGCTTCCACTCAAGCAGGTAGCTGTGCGGGCTGACCAACTGACTGATCAGGCGATCAATCCTGGCACCTTCCCATTCTCCGGTGATCCGGCCCAAATCGAGCGACGGATCGATCAACACATCTACG
>JBFHPA010000203.1:0-2669 GCA_041592955.1 Pontiella sp. | reverse complement strand
GGATTGCTGAAAGGTTGCGGATGGGACATCGGACGAATGCATCACGGGCCATATCCAGCTTTAACAGGGTACCGGAAAAAGTTGCGTTAAAGCAGAAAATGATACAATTCACGGGCTGACCCCTAATACGGGCTGACCCCTAATAGAGGATTATTATGTCGGTTGAAGAATTAAAAAATAGCCCGCTGCATGGCTTGTCGGCGGAGACGATGTTGGCGGAGCTCGTTGAATTTTATGGGTGGGCGGTGCTGGACGCGGCGATCGACCTGAAGTGTTTTCGGATTGAACCGACGATTCCCAGTTGCCTGACGTTTCTGAAAAAGGCCGAATGGGCCCGGAATAGAGTGGAGGATTTTTATCTCTACTGTTTTAAGGGGATGCCGAAACCCAGCGAGGATGAAGCGGAATTAAAACCGCGCGAGCGTGGTTTTCCGAACGGCGCAGTGCCGAAAAAGCCGATGGTATTGACGGTGGAGAAGGCCCGGAAGGAAAAGGCGACGTTGGAAAAAGCCCGGGTGGAAGAGAAGCCAGAGGAAAGCAGCTTTAAATCCCGCTTTTCAAGACCCCGGGATTAACCGGCCGCGGAGGCGGAGATTCACTACCGAGGGCTCAGAGGTTCACAGAGAACGACATTTCTAAAGCAACCTATCATCCGGGGTGACGATGTTTTTTGTAGGCGGGAGCGCTGATCCCGCCTTGTTTGCGGGCTCAGCGCTCCCGCCTGCAGCTTCCAGCATTTCGCCCTGCGGGGCAGTCACGCCGTCCGGATTTCCATGCCTTATTTGGTTGCCCCCCTTTTGGGGCACCGATATATTCGGCGGCTCAATTTTCGTAGAGCCATTCGTTTTTAACCAACTACAAGGAGACATGTTATGTCAGAAATCGTTGATGTACTCGCCCGTGAAATTCTCGACTCGCGCGGCAACCCGACCCTCGAAGTCGATATCGTTCTGGATTCAGGCGCAACCGGCCGTGCGGCCGTTCCGTCCGGTGCCTCCACCGGCGTTAATGAAGCGCTTGAGCTGCGCGACGGCGACAAGAAACGCTACCTCGGCAAGGGCTGCGAAAAAGCAGTTGATAACGTAAACGACGTCATTGCACCAGCGATCATCGGCATGGATGCGATCGATCAGGTCGGCATCGATAACCTGATGATCGAGCTCGACGGCACCAAAACCAAATCCAAGCTCGGCGCCAACGCCATGCTGGGTGTTTCCCTGGCTGCTGCCCACGCTGCGGCTGATGAACTTGGTATTCCGCTGTTCCGTTACATCGGCGGCACCAATGCCAAAGCCCTGCCGGTTCCGATGATGAACATCATCAACGGCGGATCCCACTCCGACGCGCCGATCGCGTTCCAGGAATTCATGATTCGTCCGGTGGGCGCTTCGACCTTCAAGGAAGGCCTGCGTTGCGGCGCGGAAGTATTCCACGCGCTCAAGGCCATCATTAAGGGCAAGGGCCTCTCCACCGCCGTCGGCGACGAAGGCGGATTTGCTCCGAACTTTGCCGGTGGAACTGAAGAAGCCCTCGATTCCATCATGCAGGCCGTCAAGGATGCCGGATACGAGCCGGGCAAGGATGTAACCATCGCCCTCGACTGCGCGGCTTCTGAATTCTTCGAAGACGGCATTTACAATTATGCCAAGTTTGAAGGCGAAAGCGGCGCCAAGCGCTCGTCCGAAGAACAGGCCGCCTACCTCGAAGAGCTGATCTCCAAGTACCCGATCGATTCCATCGAAGACGGCATGAACGAAGAGGACTGGGAAGGCTGGAAGATCCTGACCGACCAGATCGGCAGCCGCTGCCAGCTCGTGGGCGACGACCTGTTTGTTACCAACGTTGAGTATCTTGCACGCGGCATCAAGGAAGGTTCCGCTAACTCGATCCTGATCAAGGTCAACCAGATCGGTACGCTGACCGAAACCCTCGACGCGATTGAAATGGCTCACAAGGCCGGCTTCACCGCCGTGGTTTCCCACCGTTCGGGCGAAACCTCCGACACCACCATCGCGGACATCGCGGTGGCTACGAACGCGGGCCAGATCAAAACCGGATCGCTCAGCCGCTCCGACCGCATCTCCAAGTATAACCAGCTGCTCCGTATCGAGGAAATGCTCGGTAGCGACAGCCGTTACGGCGATGCGTAATCACTGATCGGCGGGGTCAGCACGAATCATCGTGAGCGAAGCAACATCTTCGATGCACAATGATCGGACTGACTCCCTGAGAGCAGTATCAAAAGGCGGCCTTCGGGCCGCTTTTTTTGTTGGGTAGGGACAGACCGGCGATCACGTCCTGCCTGTAGACGAGTTCCTTGAACTCGTTCCGAGGTCGCGGACCTCGGCTACAAAGTTACTGGAAGGATGATCTCTGTGTCGTCCTAAGGACGGGACAGAGCCCGACCCTCCGCTACCCATAAAACAGTCTTGTCGCCGGGCAGAATCGCGCTATATTCCAGCAATACGAACTACGCAGTGCGCAATAAGCCATACGAGCTACGCATTAGAATTATGCAGCAAACGGAAAAATACTGGAACCTGATCAACCGCATCGTGCTGATTGCCATCATCATCATGGCCGGCGTCGGTGTGGTGCTGGCATTCGCACCCAAGGTAAGGCAGCTGCAGACCTACCAGAACAAATACGATGAGCTGCAGCATCGGATC
>JBFHPA010000202.1:0-2679 GCA_041592955.1 Pontiella sp. | reverse complement strand
TTGCCGTCGTCCCCTTCTATGACCGCACCGGCCTGATCTATGAAACGCTCGGCACGCTGAACGAAGCCATCGGCCAGCAGATTCTGATCACCATCATCGTTGTGTTGATTATGATCATGCATCTGCGCAGTGGGCTGGTCATCAGCACCATGCTTCCGCTCGCTGTTCTGTTCTGCTTCATCGTCATGAAGCTCTTCAACGTGCAGGCGAATATTGTCGCCCTGTCCGGAATCGTCATTGCCATCGGAACCATTGTCGACATGGGCATCGTCATCTGTGAAAACATTCTCAAGCATCTTGATCGGGCCGATCCCTCGGAATCGCGAATGGAAGTCGTTCACCGCGCGGCATCCGAAGTGGGCGGTGCCGTACTCACAGCCGTACTCACCACCGTTATCGGCTTTCTGCCCGTCTTCACCATGATCGGTGCGGAAGGCAAGCTCTTCAAACCGCTCGCCTTCACCAAAACCTTCGCCCTGCTCGCGTCGGTCATCCTCGCCCTCACCGTCCTGCCCGTCCTCGCACATGCGTTTTTCGGCAAAGGTAGGGGCGACTCTCCGAGCCGTCCGCGGCGCTTTGGGACAAAGCGCCTTACCTGGATGAAATTCCTCCCGATCATCCTGACCGTCCTGCACGTCGGCATCTGGCTGACGCTCGCGTGGGAACCGCTGGGGCCGGGCAAAGGGGTGCTGCTCAATCTGATTTTCGTGGCGCTGCTCATCGGCGGACTGCTCGCGGGTCTACTGGTGTTCCTGCATTTTTACGCCCGCATATTGGGTTGGTGCCTGAATCACAAGTTGCTGTTCCTCTCCATTCCGCTCGCCCTGCTGCTGTTCGGCTTCGGGGCGTGGCGACAGCTGGGCAAGGAGTTCATGCCTAATCTCGACGAAGGCTCGTTTCTCTGGATGCCGACCACCATGACGCACGCCTCCATCGGCGAGGGTATCGACATTCTCGAAAAGCAGGACATGGCCATTCGTTCCATTCCCGAAATCGACTCCGTTGTCGGCAAGCTCGGACGCGCCGAAACCCCGCTCGACCCCGCACCGATCTCGATGATCGAAACCGTCATCAACTACAAGTCCGAGTACCGCGAGGACAAGGACGGGCGGCGCATCAACTATAAATACAAAGACGGTGAATTTGTGCGGGGCGAAGCCGGTGAACTCATTGAAGATCGGCGCGGCCGCCCCTATCGTCAGTGGCGCGACCATATCCATTCTCCCGACGATATCTGGAACGAAATCACCGCCGCCGCAAAAATCACCGGCACCACCTCCGCACCGAAACTGCAGCCGATCGCCGCCCGCATTGTGATGCTCCAAAGCGGTATGCGCGCGCCGATGGGCGTGAAGGTGCAGGGCCCCGACCTCGATACGATTGAAAAGGTCGGACTCCAGATTGAGCAGTATCTCAAAGAGGTTCCCTCAATCGAACCCGCCGCCGTAATCGCCGACCGCATCGTCGGCAAGCCCTACCTCGAAATCGTGCCCGACCGCGAATCGCTCGCCCGCTACGGTATCCCGATCCGAAAGTTTCAGGACGTCATCGAAATCGCGATCGGCGGACGGAAAGTCACCGGCACGGTCGAAGGGCGCGAACGGTTTCCGGTCCGCGTGCGTTACAGCCGCGAGTTGCGCGATAACATCGAAGCGCTCGATAACATCCTCATTCCCGGCCAGGGCGGCCAGCAGATCCCGATTACCGAGCTGGCCGAGATCCGCTATGTCCGCGGCCCCCAGAACATCAAGAGCGAAGACACCTTCCTCGTCGGCTATGTCGTATTCGATAAAAAACCCGGCCAAGCCGAAGTGGATGTGGTCGAGGAGGCGCAGGCCTATCTGCAGTCCAAGATCGACAGCGGCGAGTTCAGCCTGCCGCGGGGCGTAAGCTACCGCTTTGCGGGCAGCTACGAAAACCAGCTGCGCGCCACCAAGACCCTCTCGATGGTACTGCCCATCGCGCTCTTCGCCATCTTCATGCTGATTTACTTCCAGTTTAAATCCGTGTCCACCACCCTGCTGGTTTTCACCGGGGTATTCATCGCATGGTCGGGCGGCTTTATCCTGATTTGGCTCTATGGCCAACCGTGGTTCCTCGACTTTTCACTCTTCGGCGTCGGAATGCGCAACCTCTTCCAGGTGCATGTCATCAACATGAGCGTGGCGGTATGGGTCGGCTTCCTTGCGCTCTTCGGTATCGCCACCGACGACGGCGTCGTGATGGGCACCTACCTCACGCAGACGTTCCGCGAAAATACTCCTGCCTCGAAAGCAGATGTACGTGCACTCGTGATTGAAGCCGGAACGCGCCGCGTCCGCCCCTGCCTGATGACCACCGCCACCACCATCCTTGCCCTGCTGCCCGTGCTCACTTCCACCGGACGCGGTTCCGACATCATGGTGCCCATGGCCATCCCGTCGTTCGGTGGCATGTGCATCGAAGTCGTCACCATGCTCGTCGTACCGGTTCTCTACTGCTGGCTACAGGAGCGAAAACTCAGCTGATTCACTGCACGTCATTTTGCAGGCTGGACACCCTTGCCCGGCGCGAATATAGGCCGGGTGACCCCACCCGGCGCACGTCTTCTCTACCGAACGCCCGATGAGGGCATCGGGCCTACAATGTGATGATTCCACGCGTTGTGGGTGCTGGCCGAAAACATCTAAACCAGCAAGA
>JBFHPA010000201.1:0-2750 GCA_041592955.1 Pontiella sp. | reverse complement strand
GACGGCTGTCGCATTTTCAGATAAGCAGAAAGCCGTCGCTTTCGAAGCTTACCTTAAATCCGGTTCCGGCCGGGAATTTACACGTCGGCATTTTTAACTACGATGGATGATGACGCGTAAGCGAGATTGCTGCTTGCCAACAGCCCTTTAGGGTGGATTCGATTGAATCCATCAACCCCTCCCTTTTTCGATCTCTTGTGCGTCACCAGTGCTTTTACCCTGATGTTGCAATGAAACGCGTGCTTTATCATTTGAACTGTCAGGTAAATCCGTACTACCATCGTGCATATCAAATGCGTGACGCATTCCATCGTGAAGGGAAGGGGAATGCGATCGGCGATAGTCATTGTAGGCTTGTAGCGGATCGAGGAATGAAGACCATGGCTTAACGGCTTCAGCCTCATCTCGATCGGTCTGGCCACCACGGAGAATCGATTATGAAATTATGCGCCTGCCTCGCCCTTGCGACATTAGGTTGGGCATTCACCATTGGCACTGCATCCGCCACGGAACGGAAGAACGAACAGCAGCTCCGGCGCCTCCCATACAAGAGCGTGGTCGATAATCTCGAGCGTGATTATTTCCTCTATCTGCCCAATGGATATGAAGGAAATTCCTCCAAAAAATGGCCGGTGCTGGTTTATCTGCATGGGGATGGCGAGCGCGGAAACGGCAAAGAGGATCTGGACTATGTGTTGGGCTACGGGCCGCTTTACGAAGCATGGATCCAAAAGAAGGATTTGCCGTTCATCATTATCGCTCCGCAACTTCACATGTTTGGCCGGGACGGCCCGGATGGGCCGGATTATATTCGCAATCGCACCACAGCGGGCATTCCCAAGCGCCTGGACAAAGGGGTTCCGCCACACCATGCCGATATGCCGGCCCTGCAGATGGTCGGGCCCATGCGCGGAGCCGTACCTGCTGATGTGCCAGAGTCCGATGAATTCCTGACTGAAACCGGCTGGAGAAAGACGGATCCTGATGTCATCCATATACTGGACTCGGTGCTGCAGAACTTCCGTGCCGATAAAGACCGGGTCTATTTGTCGGGCGCAAGTATGGGCGCCTTTGGAACCTGGTACTATGCCAGCAAATACCCTGAAAAATTCGCCGCTCTTCTTCCTGTTGTGGGCTATCCCTCCATGAAACAGGCGGAAGCTGTGGCCAAGGCCGGCATTCCGGTATGGGTCTTTTCCGGCGGAAGAGATCCCGCCGTGGAAACCAAATATTTCTTTGCGGGCATGAACAGAATGAATGAGCTGGGCGCAGTCATGCGCTTTACGACGGAACAGGATATGTTCCACGATGTGTGGAACAGGGTCTATGCCGGTGAAGATGTTTACAACTGGCTGCTGCAGCATAAAAAACGGTAAGTGTGTGCCGCCCGCTCGAGGTGATCCGTCACGTTCGACCGTTGGAGAAGAGTATGAAGAAATCACAATCCGAGACACACCCTGCCGCGGAACCCGTATCCAAGTCCGGTAAAGGCATAGCCCTCCCGTTTTGGCGCGGGTTTTGGCTCATCTTCCTGGTCGTGTCTCTCGCATACGCATGGTACTGCTTTTACACCCCGTCAAACAGCGTATCCTGGGCTCCGGACTACGCCGAAGCTCAGCAACAATCCGTGCAATCCGGCAAGCCCATGCTTCTTTTTTTCACTGCAACATGGTGCGTTCCCTGTCGAATCATGAAAAGAACGATTTGGGCGGACGAGCAGGTGGCAGTCGAAGTCAACAAGCGGTTCATTCCTTTGATGGCGTACGCAGATCAATCCGACATGGCCGAGTTATTCAGCCGTTACCATGTCGGCGCCACGCCGACCACTCTCATAACAGATCCTCAGGGAAACGTGCTCCGTTGGGTACAAGGAAAAATGGAAAAAGCGGATTTCCTCGAATTTTTAAAGACGCAGAACATGGACAATAAACAAACGGTCGAATTAGGCAATTGAAGCTATTGTGAAAAAGCCCGTTAGGCTGGATTCGATCGAATCCATCAAGCCTTCTCTTATCTTTCAGTTTTAGAAATCTTATTATAATGATCTTGCGAAAAACAACAAAACGAGAGGTTAATATCAATTAAAATGGTTTTGTTGTGGTTCTTTGATTTGGAGAGATTAAAATGCGGGTGTGCTTTAAGATGGTATCTGTAAACAAGAAACCCCGCCGAAGCGGGGTAAGAGGTCAAAGACCTTCGGCATATAGCCTTATTGTGAAAAGACAGTTCTAATTTCTTTTCTGGGGTTGTTTGTAGGTGTTTTTGGAAGACGGGTCAATACGAAGCTGAAAGGAAAGTAAAATGAGCAAGCGCATTCTTGGTTTGGATTTGGGTACCAACAGCATCGGCTGGGCGGTGATTGATGAAGTGCAAGAAGAAATAATTGATGTCGGGGTGCGCATTTTTCCTGAAGGCGTTGTGGGCAAGACCATCGGTTCTGGGGATAAAGAAGAGACGAAGAATGCCTCCCGTCGAAAAAACCGCCAGATGCGCCGGCAGTTTTATCGGAAGCGTTTGCGCAAGGCGAAGCTGCTCGAAGTTTTAATTGAGCAGGGGATGTGCCCGCTTTCGCTGGAGGAACTAAATCTTTGGCGGCGGTGGGATAAGGAAAAGAAGTCGCAGGGAGAGAAGTTTCCCGACAGTGATGGGTTCATGAAATGGATTCGCATGAATCCATACGAATTGCGTGCGCGGGCGGTTGCCGGGGAAGTGACTGGGGAGGAGTTCGGTCGAATTCTATATCATCTGAT
>JBFHPA010000200.1:0-2882 GCA_041592955.1 Pontiella sp. | reverse complement strand
GGGGCAACACGGAGTCGGAAGGGAGCGGGGCAACCCGTTCGCTTCCCTACGTCGGTATTACCCGGACAG
Source organism: Pontiella sp. (assembly GCA_041592955.1). GTDB lineage: Bacteria > Verrucomicrobiota > Kiritimatiellia > Kiritimatiellales > Pontiellaceae > Pontiella. Next base: position 2,813 of record JBFHPA010000200.1, on the reverse strand, counting down.
GTTCAAAGGGTTTTTCTCAGTCCGTCGTACCAACGGCGGACACCCCTAGCGATAATTGAGGCCACCTTACGCCATAACCGGTGCCGGTCAATGTTTATGTGACCATGTTTATCATCTTTTACGGGTTGTATAGCGGCAAGCACCCCGCTACTGTCCGTAACCTGTTTTTTATCACTGGAGGAAAACCATGGACTGGAACAATCTTAGCAACCGCGTGCTTGATGGCGGACACGTTACCAAGGAAGAAGCGCTGGCCGTTTTGGAGTCGCCCGATGACGAACTGCTGGAAGTGCTGCAGAGCGCCTACCGCATCCGGAAGAAATATTTCGGCAATACTGTTTCGCTGCATCTGCTGCGCAACGTCAAGAGCGGCAAGTGCCCGGAAGACTGCGCCTTCTGCTCGCAGTCGACCTCGGCCATCAACGATGTCGAGCGCTACGACATGCAGACCGTCGAAAGCATCGTGGATGGCGCGCAGGCCGCGGCCGACCGCAACGCCAAACGCTACTGCGTCGTCTCCAGCACCCGCGCCCCCTCTCCCAACGAACTTGAAACCATCTGCGAGGCCACCATTCAGATTAAGCGAAAATATCCGGACCTCGAAATCTGCTCATCGCTCGGTCTGCTGACCGAAGAGAAAGCCATGCGCCTGAAGGAGTCCGGCGTCAACCGCTTCAACCACAACCTCGAAACCTCGGAAAACTATTTTTCCGAAGTGGTCACCACCCACGACTTCGAAGACCGCGTGAATACCGCCAAGATTGTCAAGAAGGTCGGACTCGATCTCTGCTGCGGCGGGTTGTTCGGCATGGGCGAAAGCTTGGAAGATCGCGTCGACCTCGCCTTTGCACTGGCCGATCTGAACGTGGATTCGGTACCGGTCAACTTTCTCGACCCGCGCCCCGGGACTCCTTTCCACGGCAAGCCCAACCCGCTCAAGCCGAATGACTGCCTACGGGCGCTGGCAATGGTGCGCTTTGCGATTCCCGCAACCGAGGTGCGTATCGCCGGTGGCCGCGAAACCACGCTGCGCGACCTGCAGCCGCTCGCGCTCTACCCCGCCAACTCAATGTTCACCGCCGGCTACCTCACCACCGGCGGACAGGATTACGATACCGATAAGCGCATGATCGAAGACGCCGGTTTCGAGATCGAAATCGCCGGCGCCAAAGAACCCGCAATTGCATAGGTAGGGCGCTTTCGCCGAAAGCGCCGCGGACGGCTCGGCGAGCCGTCCCTACCCGAATCTCTATGAATTTTTGGAAAAAATTCAATACTCCGATCTTTGCACTCGCTCCCATGGAGGATGTGACCGATACGGTATTGCGCGAGCTGCTGCTCGGGCTCGCCGACCCGGGTGCCCTGCATGTGGTGATGACGGAATTCGTTTCCACCGATGGCCTGGTCCACCCGAAAGCCCGAAAGCGGGTGATTCATCGTCTGCTCGTTACAGACGAAGAGCGCATACTGCTGAAGGAAAAGAACGTTAAAATCGTGGCACAGATCTGGGGCAACACGCCGGAAAACTATCAGCAGGTGATCCGGGAAATTGCCGATGAAATGGAATTCGACGGGATCGATATCAACATGGGCTGCCCCGTCCCGAAGGTGGTGCGGCGCGGCTGCTGTTCCGGACTGATCGGCAATCCATCGCTCGCAAAGGAAATCATCCAGGCCGCAAAGGAAGCCTCGGATCTGCCCGTCTCCATCAAAACCCGCATCGGCCTCAAGTCGGTGGCCACCGAGGAGTGGATCGGGCACCTGCTCGAAACGAAACCGGCGGCCCTGACGATTCACGGCCGTACCCAGCATCAGATGTCGCACGGGCTGGCCGACTGGGGCGAGATTGCCAAGGCCGCCCGCCTGCGCGACCGAATGGACCTCGATATGCCGGTGCTTGGAAACGGCGATGTCCTGTCATTGGAAGAGGCGCGGAGCAAGTGTGCGGAATTCGGTCTGGACGGCGCCATGATCGGCCGCGGTATTTTTAACAATCCCTGGCTTTTTATGGAAGAGCAGCGCGAACGCACCAAAAAGGAAAAGCTCGAGCTGCTATGGAAGCATACCGAGCTTTTCGACCGCGTCTGGGACGACACCAAAAATTTCCATATCCTGCGTCACTACTACTCGATCTACTCCAAGGGTTTTCCCGGCGCCGCCGAGCTGCGCGCAAAGCTTATGCAGACGGAATGCATTGAGGATGTGAAAACCATCCTTGGCTGAATCATGCTATCGGAACGAACGCGGCCTTAGTTGTTCCATGTATATTTTCCTTTGATACTTAACGGCTCATAGATGTCGCGTGAGCTGGACAGGCCCTGTGGGGTTTTGGTTGTAAGCTTTATCCAGATGCCCTTGATATCGCCACTTGCGCTCTGGGGGTCGCCGCCCTCTACATAATAATCAGTCAGGTTGAAATCGGTCTCGTAGATAACCACCGGGTTGGTGTTCAACCGGCGTATTTCCTTGGCCTCCATGCGGTCAATGTCCAATTTCCCGGGAATAACCTTTTCCGTATTATATTTTTTCCCGCCGCGTTCGTTTTCTTCCTGCTCGTAGAAAATCCGGTATTCAACCGTGAGGTTGTTCAGCACCACATCATTACGGTTCTCCAGCTCCACCTCGAAAACATATCGCTCGAATTTCTTCTGAACAAAATCGTCCTCTTCTTTCCAGCTTTCCACCCGGTTCTTTTTACACCCTACCTTGAAGCCTGATTCATTTCGGAAATTCTCCAATGAGCTCCAATCCTTGATGTATTGCTGGTCGGCTTTCACAAATATGGAAGGCTTTACCTTCACGCGCTTGCCGTT
>JBFHPA010000199.1:0-2888 GCA_041592955.1 Pontiella sp. | reverse complement strand
TGACCGGCGACACGCTGGAGAGCTTTGACCACATCATGGTTTCGCCCGCCAAGCACTTTGTGATGCCGCAAACCAAGATTGACGCCGCGCTGGCGGCCATCCGCCTGGAGATGGAGCAACAGGTGGCGGTATTTGAACGCGAAAATCGACTGATCGAGGCGCAGCGGATCAAGATGCGCACGGAATACGATCTGGAGATGCTCAAGGAGATCGGCTTCTGCGGAGGCATTGAAAACTATTCGCGCCATCTGGCCGGGCGCAAGGCGGGCGAGCGGCCGGAATGCTTGCTGGACTATTTCCCCGGAAAATTCCTGACCATCATCGACGAATCGCACGTTACCCTCCCCCAGGCGCGCGGCATGTATAACGGTGACCAGGCGCGCAAGCGCACGCTGGTGGAGCACGGCTTCCGTCTGCCCTCGGCCCTCGACAACCGCCCGATGGACTTTGATGAATTCATGGCGGTCACCGATGAGATGATTTTCCTTTCAGCAACGCCGGGCCCGTACGAGCTTGAGCATGGCGGTGTGCCCGTCGAACAGATCATCCGCCCGACCGGCATTGTCGATCCGCCCGTGGAGCTGCGTCCGCTGAAGAACCAGATCGACGATCTGATGGAGGAAATCCGGGTCCGCGCCGAACGGGGCGAACGCACGCTGGTGACCACCCTGACCAAACGCACCGCCGAGGATTTAAGCGAGTATCTGGAAAAGACCGGATTGAAGGTGCAATACCTCCACTCCGACATCGATGCGCTCGAGCGGGTCGATATTCTACGCGAACTGCGTCACGGCACCGTTGATTGCCTGATCGGCATCAACCTGCTGCGCGAGGGGCTCGACCTGCCGGAGGTTTCGCTGGTGGCGATTCTCGACGCCGACAAGGAAGGGTTCCTGCGTTCGGAGACCGCGCTGGTGCAGACGGCCGGGCGCGCCGCGCGGCACATCGACGGGCTGGTGATTATGTATGCTGAAAAGATCACCAACTCGATGCAGCGCATGCTCGACAAGTGCGACCACCGCCGCGAGAAACAGACCGCCTATAACAAGGAGCACGGCATTGTGCCGCAGGCAATCAAGAAGGATATCCAGGACAGCCTGAAAACGATCTACGAAACCGCCGAGGAAACCGTGGAACTGGCCATGGCCGAGGACGGAGTGGACTACAGCGTCAGCGAAATCCTTCACCAGCTCGAACAGGAAATGCTTGAAGCCGCCGATGCCTTGGAATTCGAGCGCGCCGCCGTGCTGCGCGACCAGATCAAGAAGCTGGAGAAATCAAGGTAGGGACGGTTCGGCGAGCTGTCTACGGCGCTTTAGGCGAGAACGCCCTACCCGCGCGTGGCCTTCTTCAGCATATCACGTTCGCGGGTGGTCAGCGCGCCCATGCCTTCGCGTCCGATTTTATCGAGGATATGGTCGACCTCGGCTTTTGAAAGAGTGGGTCCTTGATCCGCGGGACGGGAACGGGGCTTCGGTCTCTTCGCCAGTGGAACTTTATCCATCATGCGATTCATGAAATCAGGATGCTTCAGCGACATCGCATAGCAAAAGCCGGCTATCCCACCCATCAAGTGGGCTGCGTTGGCGATGCCCCCGATGGTCGGTTGTCCGATGATTTCATGCAGTTCCCAAATGGCCAGAATTAGTACCAGCACCCAGGCCCGGATGGGCACCACAAACCACAGCAGAAGTTTAGCATTGGGATAGAGTGCGGCAAAGGCGCCGAGCATGCCCATCACGGCACCCGAGGCCCCCACACATGATGGGTATTCAAGCACAGCATTACCCATGGCATCGGCCACAAGATATGGATCGGCGATGAGCGACCAGCCCAAGCCGCCCAGGATGCCGCTAGCATAATAAAGGATGAAAAAGCGATACGATCCGATGGAGCGCTCGACCGTGGGACCGATGAAGAACAGGCCCAGCATGTTCACAAAAAGATGCGTGCCGTTGGCGTGGACAAACATATAGGTGAACAGCTGGGGAACTTCATAGATGTGCTCCCACCAGTTTGCCCGCAGTGCAAACCACCCCGAGATCGGAATACGAAGTACCGCTTCGAGCAGAAAGACCGCTACATTCAGGATCAGAAGAAACTTCACGGAGGGGCTCAACCCCACCATACTGCCTATGTTTCGCGGCTCGCTATTGAACATCCTTACCTCTCTAAAACCTCACCAAGTAGAACGAAAGCGCCGGATGGGGTCAATCCCTCAAATGCGTTTAGTTGAAAACTATATGTGTTACGCCGTGTTGAATATCGGACTTGCCCATTTTCACGAGCCGGATATGATGCCGGCAGAACCTCTAAAACCGTGGATGGACCATGACTGATGAAAAAAAACTGACCGGACTGACCCTGCTGAAAAAGGGCGAAACTCGCTACCCGAACTCGCCGGACGAGGCCGAACTGGAAACCTTTGAGAATGCAAACCGGCAGCGCAACTATTGGATTACCTTCCAGACTTCCGAATTCACCTCGCTCTGCCCCATCACGGGCCAACCCGACTTCGCAACGATCACGATTGAATATATTCCCGGCGAGCGATGCGTGGAGAGCAAGTCGCTGAAGCTCTACCTCTTTTCGTTCCGTCAGACCGGCACATTCTACGAGGAGATCGTCAATCGCATCTACAGCGACCTGCTTGAGCTGCTTGCACCAAAGCGGCTGGTGATCAACGGCGACTTTACCGCCCGCGGCGGCATCACATCCAGCGTGAAGATCGACTCGGCCGAAGCTTAGTCGCTGACTTGTGGTGCGGGCTTCCATCTTGATGGAGCGCGCTCCCGTAAACGGGAAGCACGCACTACACCCTTGATGGTTTGGGCACTCTATTCTCAGAGCGTTGCGGACTGCTGAAACAGCCTTCCTCCCAACAGAAG
>JBFHPA010000198.1:0-3002 GCA_041592955.1 Pontiella sp. | reverse complement strand
CGGTCGTAATAGGTTTCAAAATCAATGGCGAGCGTGTTCATGGGTGCAGGATTCCAATGGTTGGAAATGAAAAAAATAGGAAGGACGGCACTCAGGCCGCCCTTCCGGTCGGCAGCTATAGCAGGGTTGTGACGAATTCGATAAACTCGTCGTCGTGCTTACCGTGCTGACGCAGACGGGGAACGTAAACCAGGTTGGTTCCCAGCTTTTCCCGGCGGACCTGCAACGTCCATTTGCCCTTATGCAGCTCGGGCTGTCCGGTTTCCTTGTTGCGCAGGGCGAACCGGGCGGCGGTGTTTATCGCCTTGCCTGCCCGGCTGTAGGCGGAACCCTTCAGCGTCCAGAGCGCCAGTTCGTAGGCTTTGCCATCCACGCCCTGAATGGAGAACTCTTCAGCCAGCTCTTCCGTCGGGGCCTCGATCAGTAGTAGCGCGGTAAGGATCGGGCGCCACGGGGGTTTTTCATCGTTGCGCCAATCGATCCACCCACCGCGTGCTTCCACCTCTTCGAGGGTCTCGACAATCTCCGGGGTTTCTTCGGTGCCATAGTCCAGGTTTTCCTGAAACTGCTTCTTGGCATTGAGCACCGTCACGTTGATCGGATCAGACCAGACCTTTGGATCCTGGCCGGGTTCCAACAGGACAATGTCCTTGTTGTAGACAACGGAGCCGGGATCGTAGTCCTCTGACAGAGGCCCGACTGCCTGCACGATATTAATGCGGGGCAACCGGAAATCCTCTTCGGCAAAGTCGCCCATGAGTCCGCCGATAGCGGGCAGTTCCCCGGCGTGCGGCGCAACAGCGTGCGGATCAGCGACTGCAGGGACCGAGGATTCAACAGGTGCTTCGTCGGTGTTTTTCTTGGCTTTGTTGAACGATGTTTTATTGCCATTCTCTTCGTTCATTGCCGCAGCTTCGCCGCGGCCTCTACCTTTGGTGGTCGTCGTCATTTGGTATTTCTCCTTGTTGTTTATGGTTAGCGTTCTTTTGCGAGATAGGTGACTTCGTCGCCGGTGGTGCAGAGCCCCTCGGCAGTGAGGAGCTGGTTCATGCGACGGATGGCTGCCGCGCCTTTGCCGTGCTGTTGCTGAGCCTTGACGGCTTTCTCCAGTGCCGATACGGAGATGGAACAGGCGGGAAGAAAGTCATTAAGCGGAACATCGAATTCCTGCTGAATGATTTCCCATACAAGTGGCAGATCCTTGATGGTACGCTGGCCGGATCGAAACTTCAGGCCATAGCCTGGGATCTCCTGACCGCCCTGCACCATATCGAGCGCATGCTTGCGCACACTCTGCGCCCAGTCGGTCAATACCGGGGCCAGCTTCAGCGCCAAGGCCATCTGCCTGGGATCGGTAATATTGGACGGGTGCATTTCATCCGGGAGCTGCAGCTCATCGGAATACTGACTTGCGACAGCCAAGGCCTTGGATGCCAGGGCCGGACACTGCGCCTTGAAACCGCAATATTCGCAGTTTTCCGGATGGGGATTGAACGGGCTGTTCTTATCCTCCGCCTTGCGAATGACTTCGGCAACGCGCGCTTTCATGCGGGCGAAGTCTTTTACTCGAAAGGTAAATTCCGAGATCGTGTCGCAGCGGGGTTGCAGGAATACAACCGTCACCGCATCGACCTCAAAGGCTTCGAAGACGCCGACGGCATAGGCAATCCCCTGCAGGTTGGTTTCGGCGGGATCGACGGGTACGCGGCCCATTTTGTAATCGATGAGCGTGGCAGTAGTATTTCCTACTAGAACGACGTCGGCGGTGCCGAAGGTCATACCGGCAACATCGAGCCGCAGCTCATTGTATCGGTTGCAATTTTCAATTTGTGACTGCCGGCGGAATACTTCGTCGATACAGTCCTGCACCTGGGCGCGCTGTTCCGGGTTGAGACCGTCGAGGGTTCCTGTCTCCGCTGCCTCGTGCATGCGGGTACCTTCGTCGGCCGCCGCAGATGAGCCGGGGCGGTTCTGCCAGTGCGGGCAGATTTCCTTGTTCTTCAAGGAGCTGGGGGAGTGTTTGGCGTGTAGGGTCGACATAATTGTCTCCTGTTTTAGTTGATGAGTGAGGGTGAACCGGGCCTGACGGCCCTATTTGCTGTCGCAAATTATCTATCGCTTCGCTTTCGGGTTGGTTGATGAGGCTAGGACGGCACAGAGGCCGTCCCTCCATTGAATTACTCGGCGTTGAAACCGCTGATCAGCCAGAGCTGTGCGTACCGCGCCAGGCAGAAAAGATATGCGAACCAAAAGACATCAAACCCGGTTACGCTGACCGATAGCGCCTTCATGAATCCGCCGATTAAGACAATTTCCATGAGTGCGGTTAAGATGCCGAGAATGACGCAGGTTTTAATGCTACGTTTGGTTGAGGTCTTGATTTCTTCCGTGAGTTCATTTTTCTCTGAGTGTTCCATTGTTCTAATTCCTTGTGTTTATCGGTGATCGTTCGGGTGGGTATTGCGCTGCGCATGAGTAGCGCTCACGGCGGTTCGCGGTAGCGGTTTGGCAGGATCATGAGTCGGCCTCCTGCGCTTTAAGATCTTCGGCGCGGCGTTTTAAAATGCGATGTACATCGCGAGCGGCACCGAGGGCGTCGCCGGAAAATATGACATGGACATCGTGCTCATATTCGAGGATCGAGAGCTGCCGATAGATAAACTGCGGTGTTACCCTGCCCCGCTTGAAGCGTGAATAATCAAAGTGCTCTATGTCTTCGCGATTGGCCTCGACCACATAGAAGATGCGCGGCATACCGGCTGCACGGGCCCGGCGAATCTTCTTCAGCTCGCGGGTGAAGGTGCGCGACATGCCCAACGACTGGATGAGGTCGGGCAATGACTTCCGCTCGACGGCGAAATGCTCAAAATCAGACTCCAATCCATAGTCAAATGTGGCGATGGTGCCGCGCACAACACGAGCCGGATCAAAGACGAGCGGGTTTTGCTCCCGGGTATCGCAACGGATGATCATTCGACACCGCCTTCCAGCGGGGGTTCGTT
>JBFHPA010000197.1:0-3137 GCA_041592955.1 Pontiella sp. | reverse complement strand
TCCGATCCGGTACGCGGAGCATAGCACCCGGAAATGATCGTACTGCGCGCCACGGAACAGACCGCCCCGCACGAAAACGCGTGGTTAAACACCAACCCCTGTTTCGCCAGCTTTTCAATGTTCGGCATCGAGGCGCCGTTTTTATCGTATAGCTTCAGCCAGGTTGACGAGTTGTCCTCGCTCACCAGCCAGACAATATTCGGTTTCTCCGCTTTTGCATAAACCCCGCCCGCCAAAAAGAGCGCTGTAATTAAAATTCGTATCCTCATCATCCCATTCCCTTTCGATGTGCAATTTTGCATATTATGGCACAAGACGGTTTTAAATTACGAATACTGACAGCAGAAAACAAGTCAGACTAATTTACTGGCTCTACGTAGATTTTTATAGTGAGTGAGCTGTCTTCAAGAGCAACTGCCCCGCGCATCGGAAATAGTTCAGCAACGAATGTAGGAAAAGCAACTAATCCATTCGCCCGAAATATTCGTTGCTTTTCCTACATTCGTTGCTACCTACCGCTCCTGTGCCGGAGATCTTGTTATGCTGGAACAGAAGAGTTCATTCGTTTTCTGGGAAACAGCTACCCTGAAATCCACCACTAAATTCTACGAAGAACCAATTTACTCTGTAATCCGCCGTCTTTGATATGGTAGAAAACAACTCAATACGCAGTACTCAATAAGTAACACGGAGGCTTCCCATGAGCGACTACACCTACACCCCGACCATCCAACACAGCGGCGACACCACCCCCTACCGCCTCATCACCAAAGACGGTATCCGCGTCGAGCAGTTTAACGGCAAGGACGTTTTGGTTGTTGAACCCGAAGTCCTCGAGCAGCTCGCCTATGACGCCATTGCCGATGTCTCCTTCTTCCTCCGACCCGGCCACATGCAGCAGGTCGCCTCGATTCTCGACGACCCTGAGGCCAGTGAAAACGATATCTTCGTGGCCCGCTGCTTTCTTGAAAACTCCGTCATCGCCGCCTACGGCGAGCTGCCCACCTGCCAGGACACCGGCACTGCCATCATCGTCGGCACCAAAGGTGCGCAGGTGTGGATCGACTTCGATGAAAAGGAAGTCTTTTCCAAAGGGGTCTACCGCTGCTTTCAGGACTATAATCTGCGCTATTCCCAGATCGCCCCGCTCGCCATGTTCGAGGAAAAGAATACCGGCAACAACCTGCCCGCACAGATCGATATCTACAGCGGTACCGGCATGGAATACGAACTTCTGTTCGTCACTAAGGGCGGCGGCTCCGCCAACAAATCCTACCTGTTCCAAAAGACGAAATCGTTGCTCACCGAAGACAACCTCGAAGCATTTTTGAAGGCCGAGTTTTTCAACATTGGCACCGCCGCCTGCCCCCCCTACCACTATGTCGTGGTCATCGGCGGCACCTCCGCTGAAGCCACCATGAAATATGTCAAGCTCGCCTCCACCGGCGCACTCGACGATCTTCCAACCACTGGAGATGCTTCCGGTCGCGCCTTCCGCGATCTCGAATGGGAAGCCAAGGTGCTTGAATGGAGCCGCGACTCCAAAATCGGCGCGCAGTTCGGCGGAAAATATTTCTGCCACGATGTCCGCGTCATCCGTATGCCGCGCCACGCCGCATCCTGCCCCGTCGGCATCGGCGTCTCCTGCTCCGCCGACCGGAACATTAAGGCGAAAATCACGCGCGACGGCGTCTTCCTCGAACAGCTCGAGCACGATCCCGCAAAATATGCTCCGTCCAATCTCGGAAAACTCGAAGACGATGCACCGTCCATCGACCTCAACCGCCCGATGGACGAAATCCTCGCCGACCTCTCGCAATATCCCGTCTGTACCCGCGTCCGGCTTAACGGAACGCTCATTGTTGCGCGCGACATCGCCCACGCCAGGATTCAGGAAATGCTCGATCGCGGCGAACCGATGCCCGAGTACTTTAAAAACCATCCCGTCTACTATGCCGGCCCGGCCAAATGCCCCAAAGGCAAACCCTCCGGTTCATTCGGTCCCACCACCGCCCAGCGCATGGATCCGTACGTCGAACCCTTCCAAGCAAAGCGCGGTTCCATGATCATGCTCGCCAAAGGCAACCGCACCCAGGCCGTCACCGACGCCTGCGCCAAACACGGCGGCTTCTACCTCGGCTCCGTCGGCGGCCCCGCCGCCCTGCTCGCAGAAAAGAACATCAAAACGGTCGAGATCGTCGACATGGAAGAGCTCGGCATGGAAGCCGTCCGCAAGATCGAAGTCGTCGACTTCCCCGCCGTCATCCTCACCGACGACAAAGGCCACGACTTCTTCGCCGAAATTCTGAAGGGCTCAAAGTAGACGCGGCATCCTGCCGCGTTGCGCACGCGGGTATCATGAGCTGCAGTCCTACCGGCGATCGCTGGTGGTTTTACAGGCGCCGCAAAAATTTTGCCGGAATTTTTCGGCACATATCTGTAGCCGAGGTCCTCGACCTCGGTTCCGAGCACACGATCCGACCCATCGAAAGGCGGGGTCACGGCCCCCGCCCTACACAACGGGCAAGCAAGCTCAACCATTCCAGCCCTACAACTTAGCCAAAAGGGGTCACCCATTAGAGGTTCCGCCCATTCCCTATCTGCCCGCGCTGTCCGCATTCTAAAGCCGAGATCCCGGATTTGGCGGGCTGGATGCGGCACGAGATTCTCCATTTCAGTTTCCGGTAATACCGCTAGACAATGCCGGCGAGGTTGCGCAACATCGCACCTTTTTAAAATAATTTTGAGAACGGAGAGATCGCAGATGAAACAACGCACTTTGAAGAGAACGATTCTATTCGCATTGGCTGCAGGGCAGATGACCTTGTGGTCGCATGCAGGAGACGGAACAACGTTGATGGATCTCAGCGAACCGCTTCCGGTGAACCGGATCGAGAGCACCAATGCTGTGGTAAAGCAAACGGCTGAGGGACTGCGGGTTTCGGTGGCCGCCGATAAGGAGGGCTCAGTTATTTTGCGACCGGAAGGTCAGTACTGGGATATTACGCAATGGGTATTTCTGACGGTCAATATTGAAAATGCGGGGCCGCAGGAAACGCGCTTTGAAACGGGTATCTTCGGCGATAACCCGCGCCGCACGGATGGCGATCCAACCTTTGAGGAGTGGCATGTGGGCT
>JBFHPA010000196.1:0-3138 GCA_041592955.1 Pontiella sp. | reverse complement strand
GCAACTCCTTGTCGCTGGTCTTCTTATCCTTCTTGCCCATAATAAAATCCTTTCCCGCGCACCGCGGGAGATTGGTTCTCCAAAGGGTGGAAAAATACGCTAAACAGCCCCCGTGTCAATAGGTCAATGCCCCGCAGTTCCTCGCCGCCCGCCGAAATGGAGGGACGACCTCCGTGTCGTCCTGAGCAGGTTGTGGCGCGTGCTTCCCCAGCGGGGAGCACGCCTGCTCCGAAAAGGAAAAGGGGGAGAGCCCTACATTCTAAGATTCATAGGCTGACCCCTTCTAGGAAATTTATAAAAAGGCGACCAACCACTCCACCGAGAGACATGTCACTCGCCTGCTCAGCAGGCTCGCGCCATTTGTCTCTCATTCCGACGTTCGAAGGACAAAAATGAAGAATATCAATCTCATCTCAATCCCGCTGCTTACCCTCCTAATTGGATGCGGCGAACAAACTCCAGAAAAGCCGAAACACAAGGTGGACCCGTATTTCAACAGTTCAGAAATCGAATCAATGTATGTATTCATTCATGATTCTGATGAGGAAATTCCAATCACTAACCATCAACACATAATTGAGTTCAATGAATTAATTCAGCCTGCACTCTCAACCATGCAGAAAGAACCATTTTTAGATTCCTCATCAGATTCTGATGTAAGCTTCATCGTAAAGATCATAGAAAGAGAACTGGTGGTTGAGTTTGAAATGTATGTCCTGAGAGAAGGTCACCCAGTCTTTTTTGATGCCCGAATATTTCATGAAAAAGAAGAAGCAGAACAACAACCTTACTTCTGTGTTTCGAGAAAAGTAGAGCTAATCCAATTGTTGAAAAAAATGAACCTTCCAGTTGATAAATTCCGAGAACCCACAACTGGCTGGAGGGTCAAAACATATCGAGAACTACAAGAAAACTAACTTCGAACCACCGTTAAGCCCCTAAGGGTAAAGACAAAAAGTCCTTAAAATCAGTCCCCACCTTTGCTTGTGCATCCAGCGTGGATTGATCAACCAACCTGATCGCTTCGAGGCCGTTTTTATTTCTTCATGTGCGAGTGGAGCAAGGCTCCCTCAAACAACCGTGCGGGCTCTGGCAGCGTGGTTCCCCATCCCTAGCGGGGCGCAGCTGCCGGGAGGCTTCAATGGCTCCCGGCGTCCCAGAAAATCATGCGGTTCTGCCCTGCATACTACCCAGTCAAAAAAATAAGCGGTTAACCGCCGTGAAGGCAGGTTCCAGTTTGGTGCGGGCTTGCAGCAGGGTCGGCTCCTTCTTCAAAACAGGTTCTGTAAAAACCGGAGGCGGCGGGTTCCATTCAAGCGGATCGGGTACAGATCTTTTCCCATCCCAGCGTTTTCGGATTGCTCCATGTTATTTCGCTGTGTTCACGGGAGATCATATAAGTCCCAGTTAGAACGTCCGGATCACCGCCGCCTCCTTTAAATCATCGTCGTCCTTTCGTAAGCAGTTCCCGGGAGAACCCAGTCTTACGATCGAGCATAAAGTAAACTGCTCTAGCGATCTTGGCGGCCAGAATGGCGTTGGCGGTATGCTTGCCTTTCTGGCGTTCGAGCTTCGAGTGGTAGGTGCTGAGCTTCGGATCGGCCCGCCTGCACAGGATCGCCGCCTGCATGAAAGCCCACTTCAGATACGGGTTACCCATCTTGCGCCCTTTGCCGCCGAAGTCCTTGCCGCCACTTTCATTGGTGCCGCATACGAGCCGTGAGTAGCTGATAAAATTCTTCTCGGTTGGGAAGCGTTTGATGTCGATGGTTTCGTAGAGGATGGTCAGTGCCAGGATCTTGCCGATGCCCGGCACCGTGCGCAGCAGTCGGTAGTCCTGATGCTTGAGATTCCGTGCATGCTGTTCGATGCGCTGTTCCATCTGCATAATGATCCGGTCGTAGCTCTCGACCATGAACAGCTCCGACTCGGCGGTGAAGGAGTCCACCGGATGCTCAAAGCTAGAGCGGATACCTTCCCGCCAGCGCTCCTTTGAGTTGGCACTGATCGTCAGCGGCTGGTTGCCGGCCGCCATCACCTCGCAGGTGGAATGGCCGGAGAGCTCGGCTCGGTTCTTTACATACTTGTTGCGGCGTCTCAACAGCTTGCGGACCGGACGCAAATCCCGGGGACAGACATACGCCGGAGGGATGCGATTGGTGCGCAGGCATTCGGCCAGCTCCTTTGCGTCCTCCTTGTCGTTCTTGTGCTTGTTGCCTGCAATCGACTTTACATAGTAGGCATGGGCCAGCACAAAGTGGATCCCGGCATCCTCGCAGGCATCGGCCAGCCAAAAGCAGACAAAGCAGCTCTCGCACGTTACGGTCAGGTCGTGCCTGTAGGGTTCCACCAGCTTCAGGAAGAAGTCGAAGTCGTTGTTCTTGATGTTGCGGTGGACCAGGATGTTCCCATCCAGGTCCATTACGCAGATGTACATGCAGCGTGTATGTAGGTCGATTCCACAGTTGTATTTCGTTGTCGTTTTGTAATACTTCATCCAGGTCTCCTTCGATTAGTGTCCATTGGGAGCCGCCTTCGTGCGGAGAGCCCGCAACCTTGACCCGAAGGAGACCCCTAACTTTAGCTTAAGGAATGTACCGCCCTTTCCGAAGGGCTTAGATGAGTATCAAGAACATTGAGCCGACACGGTACGACGCCCGGATTTGAAGGCGACGTTTATTGAACCGCACCTGAGGTGCTATTTTGTAAGACAAAATTATTTGCGCTATGCTTCAGCCCGTGCCGCTCACGCTTAACGACAAAAAATGGGCAGCCGTTCCGGAGGGCTACCTGGTCCAGCCCCCTCTTCGCCCTGGCGGCTTTGCGCGAAGAATTCTTAACCGCGTGATCTGGGCTCCGGAAAGAAGATGATGTCGCAACTTCAAAGGTAGGGACCGCTGTCCCTAGCGGTCCAGTGGCGGTCTAGGGACAGACCGCCCTACCGCAAACCATCAGCACGGCGCGCCCGGCGGTCACGCCCTACCAATAAATCTCAGAACGGTGCGCCCGGCGGTCGCGCCCTACCCTCTGCCTTTACACAAAGATATATTATCCGCGCGGCTTGAGCTGCGGGAAGAGGATGACATCGCGAATGGCATCCGAGCCGGTTAGCAGCATGAGCAGCCGGTCAATTCCGAT
>JBFHPA010000195.1:0-3256 GCA_041592955.1 Pontiella sp. | reverse complement strand
TCATGTGAGGGGCTGGCATCGCGTGAATACGCCTTTTCATCAACCTGAGACTGCGGAGGAACTCTCATGGAACAGGTCTTGCAAAGAGCATATAGAAGCTGTCCGGAAACACTTAAAACTCCTTTGCGAAAGGGTAAGAATTCTCATTTCGCAAAGTGGATGGCCTGGAAATTTTTCCGCTACCCCAATCCCAAGTGGTACATCAACGAACGCGAGCTTAAGCCGCACTTTCGCGATGCTCTCCGTTATCTGGTCAGTAAGTCAGAAAACAGTCAGACCGGTGACTACCTCGAATTCGGTGTTTGCCGCGGTTCTTCGATGCTGCTTATGTACGAGGCACTGCAGGAGGCAAATCTTGGTCAGGTACGCTTGTTTGGTTTTGACTCCTTTGAAGGGCTTCCCGCCGATGAAGAAGGCCAATGGACTGCGGGCTCTTTTTCCGCAAATGTGAATGACGTGCTGCAGCGGTTCTCCGAAAAAAATGTAGATATGGCGCGCGTCAACCTCATTAAAGGATTTTACAACGATACGCTGAACAACGAACTGGTCGCGAAGCACAAACTCATAAAAGCCGGTGTGATCATGATCGACTGCGACCTGTATTCCTCAACGATAGAAGCATTGGAATTCTGCGAGCCGCTCATACAGGATGAAGTGATCATGGTATTTGACGACTGGAACCCGCTTGCCAAAGAGAACAAAGGTGAAAAACGCGCCTTCGATGAGTTTCTGGAAAAATATACACATTTCGATGCTGAGGAAATCGGGAACTACAGCTACCGGCCTGGAGATCTCAACGGAAAAGTGTTTAAAGTATCCCGAACCGCCGCTTAGTTTTTTTATCAGGCTCAGAGGTCATCAGCCTCGAATTGGTTTGGAACATGCCTAAACCTCGGATTCCTTTTCGTTAAAAATTGAAGAAGGAACTTCCAAAACCGGCACCATCCGCTATTCCATGTTTCCATTCTTTTTGAAAGGGTTGCATGAATTACGTTCTACAGGTTTTGTTCATACTGGTGCTGATGACCATCGGGTATGTCGGTCGCAAGCGCGGCATGGTCAGCGCGGTGGGCACCAGCGAAATGGTGCGCGTACTGATTGCCATCATCTACCCCTGCCTCATTTTTTCCTCCGTCACCCGGCTCAATGCGCAGGAGCTGGCGGCCAACTGGATCATGCCGGTCATGGCGCTGGCCATTGCCGGAACGGGGCTGATTTTGGGGCTGATATCGCTGCGCTGCATGCGCGGGGTCGACCAGCAGCGGGCGAGCGCATTCCTCTTCCAGAATACGGTTAACAACTATCTCTTCCTCCCGCTCCCGCTGGTCATGCTCCTTTGGGGCACTGAAGGGGTTGCCCTTTTGGTCTTCGCCTCCATGGGCTTCGAGCTGATCGTCTGGACCGTTGGCGTGTTCCTCTTCAACCGCTCCAGCCGGCTGGCCGAAGGTGTTAAAATGATGTTCGGTCCGCCGCTGATTGCGCTGATCGTCTCCATCGGCTGGGTATGCATCCGCGACCTGATCAGCCCCGAGCTGCCGCCCTCCGGATTTTTCGCCGACCTCACGCGCCGCGTGCTCGACCTCTTTTACTTCGGCACCGAAACGGTCGGAAAGGCCACCGTGGCGGTTTCCATGATTGTCTCGGGAAGCCGCATTGCGGCGCTGGATGTGCGGGCGGCCTTCGATCGGCATGTCTGGATCCTCTCCACCCTGCGCCTGGTCGTCACACCGGTGCTGTTTATATTGCTGCTCCAGCTGATTCCGATGAGCGAGATTGCCTACGGGATTCTCGCCGTGGTGGCCGTCATGCCGGCCACCGTCACCAGCCTGGTCTTCAGCGAACGCTTCGGTGGCGACTCCGACTTTATCGCCACCACCCTGCTGGTCACCCACCTCGGCGCGATCGTCACGATCCCCCTGCTGCTCGCATGGGCGTTGTAAGGAAGGCCTGAGGCTTTGGGCTTTGGGCTTTGGGCTTTGGGGATTATCTCAGATTGAAACTTGGCTCCCCGCAGTAGCGGGGTAAACATAAAAGCCAACGCTACAACAGCGAATCGGTGTAGGGTCGGCTCTGCGAGCCGAATTACTGGTGGTTAAAAAATCTTCCCTAAAGCCTAGTGCCTGATGCCTAGTGCCCGGCGCCTAGTCTCTAGTGCCTGCCTTATTCCGGAACGAAGAGCTTCTGGCCGACATAGATGTTATCGGACTTGAGGTTGTTGGCCTTCTTGATGGCATCGACGGTCGTGCCATAGGCCTGCGCAATGGCGGAAAGCGTGTGACCGGATGCCACCTCGTGTTCATGACCGGAGCCGCGCGATGCTTTGGGGGCCGGCTGCATGGCAACGGTTTGCTTGAGCAATCCTTCCACCCGGCTGATCAGCTCGCGCATTTCATTCGCCTGCTTGGCTTCGAGCGATGCCATCCTGCCGCTGATCTGGCTGATCTGGTTGTTGTTAGCGCGGACCTCCTGTCGGAGCTGCTGCACCTCCTGGGTGAGCTTGATGTTTTCCATCTCGATCGACTCAACCTGTCCCTGCACACGCTGCGTGCGCTCCTCGGAATAGCGCAGGGCAGCCTGCTGGCGCGCGGCGGTCTGCTGGCGTTGCGCAGGCGACTGAAGGGTCTCGCATCCGGTCAGAGCCAGAACGGGCACAAGGCAGAGTATCGTTTTTATCAGCATGTTATCCTCCTTTAATCAAGGGTTCCAGAGATAGAGAAATCGGGGCGATTGCATCGCACTGAAATCGGGCAGCTGCGGCATTTTTGCGGCCATGAACATCTCGAAAAAGCCCAGCTCTTCCTGATAGCGGATCAGGCGAAGATCCTCGACCCCGAGCAGCACCCGAAGATGGTCAATCGCATCCTGCAGATAGCCGATCCCGTCGATCAGATTTTCCTCTTCGGCCTGCGCCGCGCTGAAGACCCGTCCGTCCAGCAGCTCCCGGCTGTCGAGATCGCGCGCATTTACCACAATCGAGGCAAAGCGCTCCTGCATGCCGTCGATCAGCTCCTGCAGCATGGCCACGTGCTGCGGATCGACCTCCTCGAGCGGATTGAGCATATCCTTGTTGTCGCCGGAGGCAATGGTCACCGAGCTCAGCCCGATTTTATCACCCAGCGCCTTAAAGTTGAGCGTCTGCATAATCACGCCGACGGAGCCGACGATCGCGGTCGGTTCGGCCATGATATAGTCGCCGGCCATCGCGGCATAGTAGGCGCCCGATGCGCCCAGCCCGCGGATCAGCACCATCACGACG
>JBFHPA010000194.1:0-3334 GCA_041592955.1 Pontiella sp. | reverse complement strand
ATGGAATTCCGTCCATCTTTCTGGTCGGCCCGCCCAACGTACCCGAGGACAAGCAGAAGGAATATCAGTCCATCGCCGAGCAGATCCTCTCCGATGGCCGCGGATTCCTGCCGCATGAAAGCGACATCAAGTTTGTGAATGGAGGAGGGGACAAGCCGCCCTTTCAGGAACAGATTAAATATCTCGACGAGCAAATCACTATTGCCGCGACCGGCGGACTATTAACGATGCTTGCTGAATCCGGCAGCGGCACCCTGGCAGGTGGTGCCCATCAGGACACTTTCTTGCAGATTGCCAAATCCGATGCCGTTACCCTTGCGGGTGTTTTACAAAACGCCATCGATGTCCCGTTGCTGGAGCATCATTTTCCCGGGCAGCCCGTTCTAGCCTACTTCGAATTCTCGCCCAACCTTACGCAGGAAACCCGCCAGGTGGTACAGGACGCCCTATTGCTCAAGGCCGCTGGCCTCGAAGTCAAACCCGAGGAAGTTTCCGAAAAAACCGGTTATACCCTCACGACTATGGCGGCGGAGGAAGCCGGAAAGACACCCTCCGTTTGATTTTCCATATTAAGATAAGATGAATTTGATTTTAAATCGTAACTTTGAACTGCCCGAGGATGACTGGTACCAACTGGCGCCACTGGGCGAGTTTCCGCACCGAGCAGCCGGAATCAATCAGGTGATCGATGCCGAAGCTTGCACTCGCATGGTGGGCGCGTTTGAAAACGCGCGTCGCGAGTCAGAAAACTTTCCCGGCCTTCTGATCGACTTTGATCATTTCTCGCTGGACGCCGAAAAACATTCCGAAGCGGCGGGCTGGATTACAGATCTGCAGTTCCGTGAATCTGAAGACTCCGGCGGGCTTTTCGCCAATATTCGCTGGACCGATACTGGCGAGGCCGCTGTAAAGGGCGGGCGCTACCGCTTTCTTTCGCCCGTCTGGGCCAAAGCGGATTGTGAAGACCTGGGAGATAGTCGTTTGCGCCCGGTTCGCCTGCTTAATGCAGCCGTCACTAATGACCCGAATTTGAAGGGGATTCTGCCCCTTTCCAATCGTGCTAGCGATGCTCCGTTTGAAAACAGCCCTTCTTATAAGAAGCCCAACCTAACTCAGGAGGAACTAATGAAAGCCATTGTTGATGCTTTGCTCAAGAAACTCGATCTGCCGCCCGAAGCAGATACGGAAGTGATCCAGTCTGCCATTGAAAACATCACGCCGCCCGGCGAGGTCGAAGCGCTGCTCAACCGTGCTGAAACGGCTGAATCCAAAATCGCTGGTCTCGAAAAGGCGCAGCTCGAAGCCGATGCCGACGCCTTTCTCGATGAATATGCCGATGTCATCGAAAACCGTGACGAAGTGCGGACGCAGTTTATTGAGAACCGCACCGTGACCGAAGCGGTATTCAAAAATCTGAAAAGCCCGGAACCGGCGAAACAACCGGCAGCGGATACCCGCCGCCCGTTGCATAATCGCGATTCCAAAATCAAGGCGACGCATAATCGCGACGCCCAGCCCGGCGGCGAAGCCCGCGCGGTCAAAATCCGCAACCGTGCCAATGAAATCATGAAAGCCGAGGGTGTTGGCTATCCCGATGCCTTCCGTCGTGCCGAACAGGAAATCACTGATTAACCAGCCCTTCAAAACAAGGAGAATACCATGTCCCAGACCAACGTAAAATCCGGCCCGATTCCCGCAGTATGCGGTGAAGACCTGTCCAGTGCTGTCGATCACCTCGTGAAAATGTCGCACACTGCCGGCGTGCCTAAAATGGTCCTGCCATCCGGGTCGCACTCTGAAGCGGCTGTCTACCTCGTGCTTGAAGGTGCCGTTGCCGGTGAAAAGGGCTCCTTTGCGCCGCTGCACACCGACCGGAATGTTCGTATTCCGATCGTGGGCGCGGGCGATCCGGGCGACCTGCTGATGTTGGCGAACCCTGAAGATCCTGCCCTGCGGGGCAAGGTAACGCTGCTGTCAGATGCCCCGGGCACCTATCAGGTCGTCGGCATTCTTGAAGAGGATGCGATCGATGGTCAGCTCGTCCTCATTCGTCCGCTGCCGTATGCCATCGTCACCGTCACCTAAATCACAACTTTAAATTACTGGAGGTAAACCATGTCCCGCTTATCTGAAATCAGTTCCAATCCGATGCTTCGCCAGTTCGCCCAGGGTGCCGCGCAAAGCGCAATCATGCCCGTGGCCGACTTTATCGCGCCGACTATCGAAGTTCCCACTTCGACCGGGCGTTACAAGAAGTACACGGAGAAAAACCGCTTCCATATTCCCAAGACCCTGCGCACCCTCGGTGGCCGGGCCTCGGAATTACGCTTCGAGGTTTCCGATGAAACCTACAACTGCGAGCCGCACGCTCTCGATTATCCTGTCGACAATCTGGAGCAGCTCGAAGCGGGAGGGCTCGAAAACATGCTGCGTGAAGGTGCGGTTGCCGTGGCCGAAGTCGCTGCACTGGCGCACGAAAAGACCGTGATCGACCTCGCTGTTGATGCTATCGGACCCGGCAGCGATCTCACGTGGAACGATGCCGCCGATCCGGTTGCCGACATTGACGACGCAATTCTCGACGTCATCAAGGCCTGCAAATACGGCTCGCTCATGGGTGTTGGCGTTCTATTCGGTGCCAGCGCGTGGAATGCGTTTAAGAACCAATCGAAGGTGCGCGGTCGCTTTGTGGTAGGTTCCGGCGCACGCAGCGGTGTTGGCTTGGCCGTTCCGACTCAGTCCAATGTAGGAGAAATGTTCATCGGCTCGCCGGAAGTCCGCACCAGCTACATGGTGTACGACGATGCCCCCGAAGGTATCGATGCGGACGTCAAGTTCCTGCTCGATAACGCCGTGCTCGTATTCGCCCGTAAGGCGCAGCCTTCCCGGCGCGATCCGTCGTTCATGAAAACCTTCCGCCTCATGAATCAGTTTATGGTGCCGGGTTCCTACATGCGCGATGATGGCCGTGTCGAAGTCGCCAAGTTCGATTGGTCAGAAGACGTTAAGGTGTGCAACAACGCCGCTGCCCACCGCCTGAACATTGCAACGTCGTAACCAAAGGAGGGGCGGCCTTCGGGCCGTCCTGTTCTTATGTCCTGGTCTCCCGTTACATCCGATTCCATCCAATCCGCCTTCAGTCCGGCGTTGGCAGTAGATTACCAGCAATGGCTTGCTGCCAACCCGGACAAAGCCGGGCGATTGGATTACATCGTCGATATGGTCATCGGTGAATTCCGCGCAGCGATTGAATCCAACCCGGATACCGTGATGGATACAACCGAAGGTACGCTGCCGCCAGCCTGCCTGCGACACGCCGCCAATATCATCATCT
>JBFHPA010000193.1:0-3453 GCA_041592955.1 Pontiella sp. | reverse complement strand
TTCAGAAACCCAATGGGATCGTAATTGTCACGGGCCCCACCGGATCGGGTAAAACCACCACGCTCTACGCCGCGCTCCAGCACGTTAACCATATCGAAGCCAAAATCCTGACCGCCGAGGATCCGGTGGAGTATGACGTCGAAGGCCTCATCCAGCTCCCCATCCGGGAAAACATCGGCCTCACGTTTGCCTCGGCCCTCCGATCCTTCCTGCGCCAGGACCCCGACATTATCATGGTCGGCGAAATCCGGGATATCGATACAGCCCGGATTGCCATTCAGGCTTCGCTGACCGGTCACCTTGTCTTCAGCACCCTGCATACCAATGATGCCCCGGGCGCGATCACCCGCCTGATCGACATGGACGTGGAACCCTATCTGATTGCCTCTACCCTCGAGGCGATTATGGGGCAGCGGTTGTTGCGCACCATCTGCCCCGACTGCAAGACCGCCTATCAACCGGACGACAGCACACTTGAGCTGCTCGAGCTCGCCCGAAACCAGATTGGCGATCAACCGTTCTATCGCGGCGACGGGTGCGAGAAATGCAGCCAAACCGGCTACAGCGGACGCCGCGCCATTTTTGAATACCTGCGGATTAATGATGCCCTGCGCGCGGCCATCATCGAGCGGCAGCCCAACATTGCCCTGCGCAACAAGGCGATGGAACTCGGCATGCGCACGCTGCGGGAAGACGGGATCCGCTGCATTCTGGACGGCTACACGACGGTCGAGGAAGTCATTCAATATACTTAACAGATCACCCCTTATAACCTTAAGCTCCCCCATGCCTAAATTCAGATACATAGCCCACGACATCCACGGCGACGAAAAGTCGGGAACGGTGAATGCTCCGAATAAGACGGCCGCAACCGCGCAACTGCGCGCGAAGGGTCTCTTCCCCACCGAGGTATCCGGAACGGATGCGCCGGCGCCTGCCGCCGGCAAAAAAAAGCGGACCGGAGCCGGACTGAATACGGAAATCCGTCTACCCGCCGCGCTGACGGTTGTCCAGCCGAAGCAGCTGATGGTCCTGACCCGCCAGATGGCAACACTGATCCATGCCGGCCTGCCGCTGCTGCGGGGGCTGAAGGTGCTGGAACGTCAGGAAAAGAATGCCACCCTGAAAAAAGCGCTGGGCGAGATTGCCGAATCGATCGAGGGCGGCAGCACCTTCGCGGATGCGCTGGCTTCGCATCCGCGGATCTTCAACAAGCTCTATATCAATATGGTCAAGGCGGGTGAAGCGGGCGGGATTCTCGATGTGGTGCTGGATCGCCTGGCGTCCTACATGGAAAAAGCGCAGAAGGTGAAGAACAAGGTCAAGAGCGCCATGACCTATCCCATCGTCGTACTGCTCGCCTCTTCAGGTATCATGATGTTTCTGATGGTCGCGATCATTCCGCGCTTTGAATCCATCTTCGCCGACATGCTTGAAGGAAGATCCCTGCCACCCCTCACGCTGTTCGTGATGGGTTTGAGCGATCGCATTCAGCACGGCTGGCCGATCGGGCTGGCCATCCTCATCGCCATCGTGGTGCTGGTGGTCGTGATGAAGCGGTTCCACGGCGGACGGGTTCTGCTCGACTCGCTTAAACTGCTGCTTCCGCTGTTCGGGCACCTTACGCGCATGGCTGTGCTGGCCCGGTTTGCCCGCACGCTGGGCACACTGATGGAATCGGGCGTGCCGGTCCTGCAGGCGCTGAACATTGTAAAGGAGACACTCGGAAACGAAGTCGTCGCCGATGCCGTGCAGGAAATCCACGACAATGTCAAAGAGGGCGAACCGATGGCTGTGCCGGTCGAAGGGCACCGCATCTTCCCGCCTATTTTCAGCGGCATGGTCGAAGTCGGCGAGGAAACCGGGGAACTGCCTGCCATGCTTATGAAGGTAGCCGATCTGTACGAAGACGAGGTCGATAATACCGTCGCGGCGCTCAGCTCCATCATCGAACCGGTGCTGATTGTCCTGCTCGCGCTGGTGGTCGGGACAATTGTCGTTGCAATGTTCCTTCCCATGGTGTCTATTATCGGTAACCTGAGTTAGCGCATAAAGATATACGATTTTAGGAGTACACAGCGTGAGAGCCCTTTTGATTGTTGCCCATGGAAGCCGACGCAAGGAGTCGAACGACGAGGTCCGTCGGCTGGCGGCCCGTATCAGTGAAAACTCGGGGCCGGCGTTCGATCTCGTCACCAGCGCCTTTCTGGAAATCTCCAGCCCCATGGTCGACTCCGCTGTGGCCGACCTCGTTGACGAAGGCGTGATGGAAATCATGGTATTCCCCTATTTTCTCGCCGTCGGCACCCACGTGGTGAACGATATCCCGCGCATCATTGAAGAGCAGCGCAACAGCCATCCCGGTGTGCACTTTGAAATGCTGCCCCATCTCGGCGCGCTGCAGGGCATCAGTACCCTGATCCTCAATCAGATCTACAAGAGCAGCATCATTCCGCCTGAATTGAAGTCGCTCGATACCGATTAGTTGTTTTTCATAATCAATCCGGTCGATATTCCATTTGACACGGCACCCGTATTCACCTAGCTTCTCGCCCTTGTTTTTGACCCCAACTGTTTGGGGAGGTGAATTTAGATATGGCACAAGAAACCTGTGAAGTAAAAGTACGCCGTGGTGAAAGCGTGGACCGCGCCCTGCGCCGCCTCAAAAAGGCGCTGGACAAGGAAGGCGTCCTCAAAACCATGCGCGCGAAGCGCTGCTTCGAAAAGCCGAGCGAAAAGAAAAAACGCCTGGCCAACAGCCGTCGCGGTCGCCGCTAAACGGCACGCACGGATAAGAAAAAAGCTCCCTCAACCGGGGAGCTTTTTTTTTGGTTTCATGTCTCATTTTCCGGGAAGTCTGCTGTCACTTTCGCGAAGCCCTGTGGTGTGTGGCACCGGCTTCTTCTCATCAAATGAGGAGAGAGCCGGTCACGCGCACCCGCTAGCGGGAAGCGAGTCCTACACCGATCTCTGACCTACCAACGACGTCTCCCCGGAAACGGGACATTATTTATATTCGGGTCAATAGGCCGTGCCGGACATCCATTCCACATAGACCGCCCACAGGGCGGAGCCGCCCAGCACCCAGAGGATCGCCGCGAGCGCGATATACGGGCCGAACGGAATCTTGCTCTGCCACTCCCGCTTTCCCGCTGCAATGAAGGAGACCGCGACAATCGTGCCGATCAGCGACGAGACGAAGACGATAAAGATAATAGACTGCCACCCGAGGAAGGCCCCCAGCGCACCCATCAGCTTGACGTCGCCGAAGCCCATGGCATCCTTTTTCAACACCAGCTTCCCGATCAGTCCGACCGACCAAAGCGAACCGAAGCCCGCCGCCAGTCCAATCAGCGACTGAATCAACCCCGCCATATGCTCTTCGACGCCATGCATCGACGGAAGCAGGAAACTCAACAGCGGACCGATAATCATGCCGCCGATGGTGCAGCG
>JBFHPA010000192.1:0-3656 GCA_041592955.1 Pontiella sp. | reverse complement strand
TCATAGTGCGCGCCGCTGCCGGTGCGCCCGATATACATCCCCGTGCGCAGACGGATGTGCTCGAGCGACGAGAGCGTCTTAATCTTGTCTTCAGTATATTCGTGCTTCTTCTTGGCGGCCATTTCCCTAAAACCCACTAAAACCACAAGATATGGATAGGCCATATCTCTGAAGCCACAAAATCTAGCAATTCGCCCCGAGCCCTTCAAGCGGTACGCCCCGATTTTTGCGGGGAGGGCTGTTTGCGCCGGAGGCGCACGGAAGCGCTTTACTTTGCCTTGCGGCCATCTATCATTGGAGCCTATCTAAATCAAAAGGGATGCAATCACGACGATTTCGCCCGTTTGGGCGATGCCGCCGCCGGAACGCCAGTTGAAATCTTGACGGAAATCATTCAGCACAAGCCGTGAACAATGCGAAAAACATGGGGCGCAGACGAAAAAAACGAAGCACTGGAAAGTGGATGGGCCTGCTCATCGCATTGGTTCTAGTATGGTTCCTGCTCGAAGGGCGGTTCTATTACCCGAAAGACATTGCGCTGCCAAAAGGGGTACGTTCGTTCAAAGTGAAGATGAAGACGACCTCCTATTGCCACTGCCGCAAATGCTGCAGCTACCGATGGATGCTGGTCATTCCATACCAGATGACAGGCTCTTTCGATTTCAGGATTAAGCATATCGGGAAAACCTCCTCGGGTGCCATGGTCCGGCCCGGAACCATTGCCGCCGACACCTCCATCTATCCCTATGGCACCGTCATGTACATCCCCGGCTATGGCATGGGGCGGGTTGAGGATACAGGCGGGGCCATCAAGGGTCAGCACATCGATGTCTACCGCCCGAACCACTGGTATGCCCGGCAGTGGGGGGTACGGAGACTGAGCGTCAGGGTCTGGCTTCCACCCAAGACCGAGACTCCGGTGGCGGAAACCGCGTTCGTTTCATCGCGAGTTCCATAAATACCCTTGCCATGCAACGTGGCATTCCTGTATTTCTTCCGTCCGCTTTTTTACAAAAAACGGGCTCGTAGCTCAGTCGGTCAGAGCAGGAGACTCATAATCTCTTGGTCGGGGGTTCAAGTCCCTCCGAGCCCACCACTTTTAAGGTCAGTCGTTTGCGACTGGCCTTTTTTTGGCTAGGAGGGACGCCGAACCCCCGAGGGGGTTCACCCGAAAAGGAGTGAAGGGAGACTGCGCTTCAGCGCAGCCCGCAGGGCGCGCAGCGTCAACTCCCGAGAGCCCACCATCCTTCGCCCTTCAGTTTTCCGGGCTTCGGCTTGGCAAGCCAACTTTCCTTTTCAAAACAAGAGGGATGCCGATCCCCCGAGGGGCTCCATTACAAGCGCAGCGCAGGAAGAATTTTGCGCAGCGAAAACCACCGTCTTTGAGGGAGAGCCCCCGGGTTTGATGAAAAAGATCGCATCATAGAGTTTATATGGTAATGTGTTTGTGCAAATTGAGGCATTTCGGAAGTGCAACGGTCAAACGATATGGTGACGATGAAGCAACCAATAATTACAGGAATCACGCTGTTACTGGGGTGGAGTGCGGCGGCGAATGCGGCATTGTACACGGTGATGATCGATACCGATGCCGAGCAAAATCTGTTGAGCGATCCGGGATTCGAATCCATCGCGGGCACGGAGCCCGATGCGGCGTCCACCCCGTGGTTTACGACCGGTGAAGGTTCTGCCGCACATTTTGCAACAGCAACGAATGTGGCGAAAAGCGGGAGCCAGTCGGTCGGGTTTTTAGATTATGCCGATAACGGAGCTATCGTTCAGACATTGAATGTTCAGGTGGATCCGGCCGCGTATTATAATGCGTCGATCTGGATGCTGACCAGCGAGCCCAGCGGCGGTGCCGGCCACACGAATACGCCTGCGCTTAATGCATCGATTTTCACCAGTCCGACCTTGGGGGGCACCTATACCTATCGCACCGGCTTTTTCTTTAATCAGGAAAACAGCGCGTCGGATGTCTGGGAGCAGTTCACCGGTACGATCGATGGGTCGACACTGAGCGCCTACGCCGGCGAATTTATTCAGATTCGTTTCGTCAAAGCCAACGCGAATGCATCACACCGGATGTACATTGATGACGCGGTTGTGACGGAAACCGAAACACGCGGCCATCCAAAGGCTGTCACCCAAATGGCCATGGGCACCGGACTCGTCTACTCGTGGGAGGCGGATTCGCTCTTTGCCGACGGGCAGATCAGCCACATCCTGAAGGATATCGGAGTCGGCACCTTGCGCTGGCCGGGCGGAACGGTCGTGACCTATTATCATTGGGATGCGCTGACGGGGAACGGATGGTCGGACAGCTGGGATCCGACCTATAACCCTGCCAACAACAAGCCGCCCGAAGATTTCATGGATCTGGATGAATATCTTGCGCTAACCGACGAGACCGGCGCGGAAATCATGCTCGGCGTCAACATGAGTTCCGGTAAGGAGTGGGGGCGGGAGGCGGAGGGCATTGCCGAGGCGCAGGCATTGATGCAGTACTGCTATGACGCGGGCTATGACGTGAAGTATGTCTATCTGGATAATGAAAGCTACCATGGGGGAAACCAATATAACTCGGATCCGAATGGCGATGGCAAAAACTGGACCCCGACGCAGTATGGCAAATCCTTTAAAGACTACGCCGCCGCCATCAAAACGGTCTATCCCGATGCCAAGCTGATCGCCAACTGGAACAACGACGTTAAAAGCTCCGGCTTTCAGTCCAATATGGCCACCATGTTCAGCAATGCCGAAGGCACCATCGATTATGTGGATGTCCATCTGTATTGGCAATGGAACTCGGGCGACTGGGCAATCTGGAAGTCCCAGCTGCCCATGAAGCACAATCCGGGTTACTCGTACGAAAGTACGATCACCTATGCCAATGACCTGTTTGCAACCCTCGGCTATCCGGACACCAAAGTGGCGGTGATGGAATGGAATCTGGGTCCGGGTCCGTGGCAGACCAACTCGGTGCATAATAATTTTAAGACCGCGCTCATGCAGTCGGAGATGCAGCTGCAGTTTCTGCGGGGTGGACTTGATATCGGCCTGATGTATGCGTTGCACAGTCCCAACGTATCGCCCAATGAAGATAAGCATATCCTTTACGGAGCTGCTCCAAACTCGACGGCGCTGTGGATGTGGCTCTTCTCGAAAACCATCGGGAAAACCGTAGTGCAATCCTCCTCGCCGGTTGCGGGAATCTACATCCTCACCGCCATGGGCAGCGAGGGCGAGTTGGTTACCTATCTGCTGAACAAGACGGACACCGATCATAACATTGAGTTTGATGTCTCCGGAACCACCATCACCGACGTCAGCGAAGCCTGGCGATTCAAGGATGACGGGGCAGGGAACGGCACCCTGCAGAAGATTGGAATATGGGAAGTCGGCGGGAAAAAGCGTACAACGCTGCAGGCCAACACGGTCAACATGATTGGTTTTAACTATGCCGATGCCGATGCGGACGGCATCGACGATGGTTGGGAGATCAAGCACTTTGGATCGATCAGCACGGCTGATTCCACCAGCGATGCAGACGGGGATGGTGTCTCGGATCACGACGAAGCCCTCGCGCATACCGATCCGAACGACCCGCTTTCCTACCTCGCCATCCGAAAGTTCACCGCATCCGCGAAGCCGCC
>JBFHPA010000191.1:0-3698 GCA_041592955.1 Pontiella sp. | reverse complement strand
TCCTGAGTTTCTCTCTTTATGTCCTCGGCCTTGACTGGTTCGTTGCCGGATTGCGCTTGCGCAATGGGAGTGGCCAAAAATGTCATGGCCGCGAACAGGCTGACAATCAAAGTGCTATTTTTCATGGTTGAATCTCCTCCAAAAAAAGCATGCCAAGAACATTTCCAGCTTCGCTTGACCCATCTATTTTTTCACGCCTTGCTACACCGGCTTAAGATCATCGATCTGATTGTGGTGTTCCCGCTGAATCCTGGCTTTCTGGAATCCGTTTTGGTGATTGGCTTATCAATCCGAGCATTCCATTTTGCCAATTTGGACTGATACCGCTGCGAGCATGCAGCGTAAATGCCGAGCTATTGGTGAAAATCAAGCGATTTTCATTTCCAAAATAACATAGGTAACCAAGGTCTGGTCAACCTCGCCTCGGACCCTTGTTGCCCTACAATTCCAATCTGCCAGCTTCAAAGAGGTTGGCGCAATACGATTAAGTCAAGAGCGGATACTAAACGGGCTTACGTTCCATGTGCTCTATTCAGACTAGAAAACGTTGCGAATAAAAAATCTCTCGCGCTTTAACAGTTCTTTCAGTGTCCGGTAAAAGACAACGGAACGCATATCTGAGTCCGTTTCCCGACGAGATCCGCTTGCCTTTCTGGTGGCTCGTATCAACGGCGCGAATCTTGAGTTCGTCTGTATACCGCGACGTATTTCTCGGATTGTTGTACTTCGGCATTTCTACACCTCCTCGGTTAGGAGAAGGTGTCCACTAAATCGGGGGAACTACACGTTCGGTTGCAGTTTCTTGTTATAGATCATCATACCTATCAGAACCACTCCAGAAATAATGGCTTGAACGATACCGTAGATGAAGTCTTGCCAATCCCATTCAAACAAATTGTCTGTGAGATAGTTTCCATAGGGAATTCCGGCCTCGGCAAGCTCCATTCTTGCGGTTGCATAAGCAGTTATCGCAAACGTAGCACCCTCGATGAACATATATAGGGATAGCATTACTGCCAAGGCATTTACTATAAAGGGACTTCCATAGACGTGAAGACTACGATCTTTAACCCCAAGAAAGTCCAGAACGATATCAGTTTTAAGTAGCATAATAGCCACTAACGAAAACTGAATAGATATGGAAAGTGACGCAGTGAACACGTACATTCGGACATAATCTTCACCAATTCCAGCGTTAATTGCCCGAATCAGACCGAAGCCATCATTTAATGCATACCAGCCAATAAGAACGGCGATTACTCTAAGTGCTGGTTTCATTCACTACTCCCTCTTCTATAGCAGTTATTAGACAGCGTGCTGTGTTTCCAGAAAAAGGCAGCATGCTGTCTAACTCCGCCTCGATCTGGTTGGCGTCTGGGATTATTCAACAGAATCAACGCCCCGCGTGTAAGCAATTTCTTACGCTGCGGAAAAACACAGCAGGGGGTGCGATCTAATTATTTATACTGTGCGCGTGATCAGTGATGGGCGATGCCGCTTCGGGCGTTCCCTTTGTTTGCGGTCTCAAGCCCGATCCACCGGGAACGCCAACAGGTCCCGAATATCCCCAACGCCCCGCTGCGCCATCAATACCCGATCAAGGCCAATGGCCACACCGCTGCAATCCGGCAGTCCGTGTTCCAGTGCGGCGAGCAATTGCGGGTCGGCGCTCATATCGCGCAGTCCATGTTGCTGACGTAGCTCGCGATCCCGCTGAAAGCGTGCGGCCTGTTCGGTGGCATCGGTCAGTTCGTGGTAGCCGTTGGCGAGTTCATAGCCGCCACAATAGATCTCGAAGCGCTGCGCTACCCACTCGCCGTCGTGATCCTGACGTTTGCATGCCAGGGCGGCAGCCCAGCCGGGAAAATCATCAACTACGACCAGCGCATCTTTCGGCAGCGCCGGCTCGACCACTGTGGCCATCAGCCAGTCCACCAGGGCGGGTTTGTCGAGATCGCCCGGGGCGCCATTCTGTTGGGCGCGCAGGGCCAGTTCGCTGGCGGAGGCGGTAAGCGGATCCAGCCCGGTGTGCTGGCGGAACACGTCACGAAATTGATGGCGTATTACTGTCTCGGGTTTCAGTAGCGGCGATAGCAACGCCACGCATTCGTCGATTAACTCATCGAGAGAGAATCCCGGCCGATACCATTCCAGCAAACTGAATTCCGGATTGTGTCGCCGTCCGGCTTCGCCATGACGAAACACTTTGCTGATCTGCCAGATCGCGCCACTGCCGGCGGCCAGCAGCCGCTTCATATGGTATTCGGGGGAGGATTGCAGAAAGCCGTAGCCGGGCACTTCAATGCACTGGATATGCAGATCGGTGACGCCGTGGCGCGCCAGGCAGGGGGTTTCGACTTCGAGGACATCGCGCTGGGCAAAGAACGCGCGAATATGAGCGAGCAGACTGGCGCGCGCGGCGAGGGCTTCGCGAGCCGTGGCCGGGCGCCAGTCTGTCATCGATCAGTCCTTGATGCGGCCAACGTATTCGCCGGAGCGGGTGTCGACCTTGACGATCTCGCCGGTCTGAACGAACAGCGGCACACGCACCACAGCGCCGGTTGTCAGTTTGGCCGGCTTGCCACCACTGCCAGCGGTGTCGCCTTTGACGCCCGGATCGGTCTCGATGATTTCCAGTTCGACAAAATTCGGCGGGTAAACCATCAGCGGTACGCCATTCCAAAGGGTGACCTGACAGCTGTCTTCTTCCTTCAGCCATTTGGCGGCGTCGGCCACGGCGGCTTCGCCGGCGGCAAGCTGTTCGAAGCTGGTCGGGTGCATGAAGTGCCAGAACTCGCCGTCGCTGTACAGGAACTGCATCTCCTGATCGACCACATCGGCACCCTCCAGCGAATCGCCGGAGCGGAAAGTGCGTTCCCAGACCTTGCCGTTCTTCAGGTTACGCAGGCGCACCCGGTTGAAGGCTTGTCCTTTGCCCGGTTTGACGTATTCGTTCTCGAGAATGGCGCAGGGATCGCCATCGAGCATTACTTTCAGACCGGGTTTGAAATCGTTGGTAGAATAGTTGGCCATTGGTCACCTGTTGCAGGGTCGGATCCCTTGAAAGAGCGCGCAATCATAGCGCAGACGCTGCCGCCCCGCGACTGGGATGGCAGTGCTGCCGATATCATCACCGATCCGGCCGAGTTGTTGCGGTTGCTGGGGCTGGATCCAGCCACTCTGCCGGCGGCACTGACCGCTGCCCGCGACTTTCCGCTCAAGGTGCCACGCAGCTATGCCAGGCGGATGCGCCAGGGCGATCCGTTCGATCCGCTGTTGCATCAGGTGCTGAGCCGGGCCGAGGAGCTGGAGCAGGTGCCGGGCTACGGGACGGATCCGCTGGAGGAGGCGGAGCACACTCCGGTGCCTGGGATCCTGCATAAGTATCAGGGCCGGGTGCTGCTGATGGTGACCGGTGCCTGTGCGGTGCATTGCCGTTACTGCTTCCGCCGTCACTTCCCCTATAACGAGCACATGTCGACCCGCGATCGCCTCCTCGTCGCCCTGAACTGGCTGGCCGGGCAAACCGACATCAGCGAGGTCATACTCAGTGGTGGCGACCCTTTCTCCATGAGCGATGAACGTCTCGCGGAACTGCTCAGTGAACTCGCCGCCATCCCACATGTGCGCCGCGTACGCATCCACAGCCGACTGCCAGTGGTACTGTCGGAACGCATCACCGCTGCCATGCTGGCCTG
>JBFHPA010000190.1:0-3771 GCA_041592955.1 Pontiella sp. | reverse complement strand
GGTTTCGGGGCGCATCATTTTGTGGCGACGCATGATGCCGCGGAGCTGGAATCGTTAACGGGTTCGTTTGATATGATTCTCGATACGGTTAATGTGGATCTCAACTGGGATCTTTATATCAATGCCCTGGCCCCCAAGGGAAAGCTGCATCTGGTCGGGGCGGCGCAGCAGGTCAGCGCAACCGTATTCCCGATGCTTTCCGGCGAAAAGTCGTTCGGCGCCTCGCCGCTCGGCAGTCCGGCGACGACCCGGGAAATGCTGCGGTTCTGCGCGCGGCACAAAATCGAGCCGCAGACGGAGCATTTCAAACTGGCGGACGTCAACGATGCGATGGATCATCTGCGCAGCGGAAAGGCGCGATACCGCGTCGTGCTGGATATGCAGTAGTTCGCCGTCTTTTGCGGGATTGAAACTTTCATCACCGGGCGGTTTTGACTATCGTTTGCGCCCATGGATTTGATTTCGAAACTTGAAAAGCGCTTTGGTTCCTGGGCCATTCCGCATCTGGCCCTTTATTTGATCGGTATTCAGGTTATCGGCGTCATTCTGCTGATGGGCGGCTATATTCATGAAACCGACCTGTTCCTGCATGGCAGTTCGGTAATGCACCGCGGGCACTGGTGGCGGCTGCTGTCGTTCATGATGCTCCCGCGCACGATGAGCCCGCTCTGGCTCTTCTTCGCGTTCTATATTTTCTACATGATCGGCAACGCGCTGGAGGAGCACTGGGGCACCTTCCGGTTCAATCTTTTCATCCTCTGCGGATATCTGCTGACCATCTTGACGGCGTTCATCAGTCCCGGTGCCATCGTCACCAACACCTACTTTCTCGGATGCGTCTTTCTGGCGTTCGCCACCCTTTTTCCGCATGTCGAATTCCGGCTGTTTTTCATTCTGCCTGTCAAGGTCAAGTGGCTCGGTTGGCTGACGGTGGCGGTCTATGTGCTGACGCTGTTTACCAGTGACATTGGCAGCCGGCTCGGCGTATTGGCCGCCTTCGCCAACTATCTCATCTTTTTCGGCAAGACCTTCTTTCTCAGCTTTAAGGCCGAGAACCGCCGCAAGGCCTTTGTGGCCGAGCGTACGACCGCTGCCGCGCAGCCGATGCACGTCTGTGCTGAATGCGGCATCTCCGACAAGACCGATGAAAGCATGCATTTTCGCTATTGCTCCACCTGCGGAAAGTGCTACTGCGAGCAGCACATTGGCCAGCATGCTCATGAATAACCGGAATGGATAGGGATACGCTATGGACACATTGATCAATCAGGCCGTTGTTTTCACCAAACCGGTGCATCATCTCGGTATCCCGCTCACGCCCGACGAGCTGGCTGAGCAGGCCCGGACATTTCTTTCGGACCGGGGCTTCAAGGTGGTGTATTCGAAAAAGGTCACGGGAACAGAGCTGGCTGAACGGGACGTTATCCGGCAGCACTATCTCATGTATTCCAAGGCCGCATGCGTCGCTTCATCGGATGAGCTGGGGTTGTCGGACGAAGCGAAGGCAACGTTTGAATCCGCTTTTGGTAAAAGCTGGGCTTCCGAGGCCGGAAAGGTTCTGGGCAGTCCCGCGCTGCAGCAGGCGAAGGGCATCAGTACGCATGAATTGTTTCTGCGCTGGAACGAGCAGTTTACCAGCCGGCAGACGCAGAAGATTGATGCCGGACTGCTCATGGCACGGCTTGACGACCTCGACTGCTACTGCATCAATGCATTCTATCCCGCGATGGAGGAAAACTTTTACAATCCGGCCACGAACATCGACTACACCGTGCTCGAATTCGATCCCGCGCAGGTTTCGTGGGAGCAGTTCCGTAAAAACATTCTCGGCTCCACCGATTCCAGCAAGGCCGACCCGGAAAGCTTCCGCGGTCAGCTGTATGCGAAGTATCCGGTCGATTTTCCCGGCCGCGACAACTTTGTGCATGGAAGCGCCGGCCCCTTCGAGGGATTCGTCGAACGCGCCATCCATGAAGCAGATTTTGACATGACCACCAGTCCGATCGGGCAGTATCTGGCGGGGCGGGGCGTCACGCTCGAATCCTTCGCGGCCTGGAAGAACCGACAGTCCATTGCGGCCATCGGCCAGCTGTTCGACGATACCGAAGAGCAGAATACAAACGAAATAATCCCTATACTGGACAGTGTTCAGTTTTAATGGGACCCTGTTGGTGAACAAAACAAAGGAGATACGACCAATGAAAAAAATGATGAGTATTGCTGCAGTTGCGTTATTTGTGGTTGGTATGACTGGTTGCTGTTCCATGAAGGGCAAGTGCTGCTCTGATACGGGTACCTGTTGCAAGGCGGCATGTCCTGCCGATTGCACCAAGCCCTGCTGCGCAAAATAAGCTGAATCGAACGCATGCTCTTTCGATTGTGTGGTGCGTATTTTCTGAGAAGGCGAATGAAAAAGGTGCTGGGGACTCTGTAACGTAGACGCGACGCCCTCGTCGCGTTATTTCCGAGCAGGTTTTTCATAGCGTGAAACGCGACGAGGGCGTCGCGTATTCGTTCCCAAATAGGGATTACTTCAGACTGAGCCTATTATGACCTACTACTCCACTGGTTGTGTAATTATTTTTCGTAAAGTGTAATTGCCACATCGGTTTCATCGAGGCTCCAAGCTCCTGGTGTGAATAGACCAATAACAGGGAACAGGAAAAAAAATGAACCAACTGCATCAAGAGCACCAGTTCCGTTAAAATGATGCCCTATGGTTCTTTGGGTTGGCATATACCCGTCCTTGTAGCATTGGATTGAAAGGTTACGATTCCGCTTCACGGTAACTTGAGTGGGGGCGGTGTACCTTTGCCCATTCACTGTGAGAATTGCATCGTTGGGCATGCAGGTAATGTTGACCATTTGACTGTGTGCCCTAAAGGCCGAACACCCTGTAAGAGCGGTCATGGCGATTGCGAGAATAAGGCTCGTTGCCTTCATTATATTATCTTTCATTTTTGCTCCTTTGGTTATTTGCACATAACGCACATTGTTTTAACCGATAATTCATCAGACTAAGAAACAATACAAAGGCATTGGTGGGTTCGCAAAGAAAAATCCGGACAGAACATGCAACGTAGACGGATGCCCTCGTCGCGTCTACGTTCGCGCTTTCCACAAAAAAGCCCGTCATTGCAGACGGGCTTTGAATTATGTGGTGCGTGCGTGCTTCCTGAAAGGAGCGCGCTCTCTTCGAGAAGCACGCGCTACACCGATGGCGTTTAGAAATCGACGATGTTGGAGAAGGCTTCCAACTCGGCTCACGTGGCGGGCTGTCCAATCAGGATAAGCGGCGCGCTCGGCGATCGCGCCCTACCTCTTGTGGTGCGTGCTTCCTGAAAGGAGCGCGCTCTCTTCGAGAAGCACGCGCTACACCTGTGGCGTTTAAAAATCGACGATGTTGGAGATGTAGGCTTCCAGCTCGGCGATGGGCAGGCGGATCTGCTCCATGGTGTCGCGGTCACGAATGGTGACGCAGTCGTCTTTTTCGATGGTTTCGAAGTCGACGGTGACGCAGAGCGGGGTGCCGATTTCGTCCTGGCGGCGGTAGCGGCGGCCGATGGCGCCGGTCTGGTCGTAGAACACCTTCCAGCGTTTGGTCAGCTGTTCGTAGAGGCCGCGCGCTTTGGCAACGAGCTCTTCCTTGTTTTTGACGAGCGGCAGTACGGCCACTTTGTAGGGGGCGATGCAGGGGGCGAAGCGCAGCACGGTGCGGGCTTCGTAGCCTTCGGGCGCACGCTGGACACCGGCTTCGGCGGTGAGCACTTC
>JBFHPA010000189.1:0-3788 GCA_041592955.1 Pontiella sp. | reverse complement strand
GCTTTTTCCAGTGTAATCACCACTCGCAAATTGGCCGTCTCCAGCGATGGTACCAGTCAATGTTATGTTGAATGGACTGGCACTGTCGGTGATCGTGATCGTGATATTCGGTGTGGCAACATCAATAGTGATGGTATAGGTGTCGATCGTCCTGTTATATGATTTGATGTTGTTGAGATTACCCACATCTACCGGAACCGTTACGGAGCCCGTGTCGGACCCGGTCCATTCGATCTCCCAGAGGGATGGAACTTCATCATCCTCGTCCCATGGGCAACCTGTCAGTACGGTCAAACAAACAGCACCAACGGCTATGATTGCGGTTCGCCTTGCGATTCCCCGCCACATTGCACTTGCCTTCATACTGCCTCCCTTAGCCACAGAATGGCTGCTAAAGCGCGCTTTCCCTTCCGCGCATAACTAAAGAATAAGGCTGTATAAAATTTATGCAATAGCAAACCTTTGCTTTGTCTGCTTGTTTTCCCAATTTGGTATTCACATTCTTATTTATACATTATGGGATACAGATGATGCCAAAACAGACATGGTGAATGAACCCGGCATGAGCTACATTCTGACGCGTTCGCTCAGCAGGAGAATATCCTTCAGCTGCGCCTCGTTTTTGGCGGTGGTCCAGCGCTTCTCGAATTCGGGATGCTGAACGATGTGCGCGATGGCCGCCAGCGCCTTGAGGTGCAGTTGCCGCATGTCGCGGCTGCCAACGATCACAAAGAAGGCCTTCACGGACGTATCGACCTCGAACTCGATCCCCTCGCGGCTGCGCACCAGCAGGATCTTGAACAGCTTTTCGCCGTCGACGATGATGTGTGGAATCGCCACAAACGGGGTCATCACGCAGCTGCCCTGCTCTTCACGCTCAATGAAGCGCGCGCGAATCTCGTCCGCTGAAAGCTCCAGCTCGGCCTCGAGGGTTTGCGCAACCGTATCGAGCAGCGTCTGCTGATTCGCGCCCGGCTCAAGATCGACCGCCCCGGCGGTTTTAAGGATGTCGTCAAACGCGTCGTGCACAAGCTCGTCGCGCTGATGCAGCACCTCGTAGAGCTCCTTTTCAAGCGAGTCGGCCGTGAGGCGCTTGTTGGTGAGGCCTTCCACAATATGAAGCAATGCATATTCCATGTTGCTGCGGCGGCGTCCATAGAACAGATAGATCAGCAGCCCCACGGCGGCAAAGCCAAGACTGATTTCCACCGCCGCCAGCCCCATATCGATGATGAGCAGCGAGAAGCAGACAATACCAAAGATCGGAAGCCACGGACTCAACGGCACGCGGAAGGTGGGACGGTAGTTGGTCAACCGACTGTGCCGCATCACCAGCACCGCCGCGGCGGAAAGAATGTAGGAACTGATGACCACGGCCGAGGCCGCCTTGACCAGTTTTTCGATATCCAGCAACAGCGATGCAAGAATCACTATCGAAGTCATGATAATGGCGACGATCGGTTCGCCGCTCTTGTTCACCTTCGCCATAAAGGGCGGCAGCAGCTTGTCGCGGCCCAGGGCCAGCGGATAGCGCGAGGCCGACATGATGCCGGCATTGGCCGTGGTAACAAACGCCAGCATGGCCGCGACCGTGATGGCACCATATCCCCATCCGCCCGCCAGGCGCCGTGCGGCATCGGCAATCGGCGTGAACGAGCCGGCCAGCTCATCGCCCGGAAGCACACCCACGGTCACGATGAGCAGCAAGGCATAGAGCAAGGTGATGGCAACGGTGGCCGCGATAAATCCCGCAGGAATATTCAGCCTCGGGTTACGCACTTCCTCGGCGATGGTGGCGGTTTTCAGCAGTCCGCCAAAAGAAACGAAGACAAATCCGGCCGTGGAGAGAATCGCCTTGAATCCGCCGCCTTCCACGACGAACGGCCGGAAGTGGGACGCATGCATGTTCGGCATGCCCAATGCAAAATAGGTTCCCAGCAAAAGAAACAGCAAGGCCACAAGCAGCACCTCGAACTTGGCTGCCGCCTCGGCCCCCTTGATGTTCAGCATCGCAAACAGGATCGTCACCGGAACCGCCGTGGCAAACAGCGGCACCCGTTCTCCACTTAAAAGAAAAACCACCTCCGCCAGACCGAAGATGGCGAATGCGGTTTTCAAGGAGAGCGCAAACCAGCTAAGCAGGCCCGATACGGTGCCGACCAGCGGTCCCAGGCTGCGGGTCAGGAAATAGTAATCGCCTCCCGCCTTCGGCATGGCCGTCGCCAATTCGATGATGCTCAGCACTCCCACCAGCGCCAGCATCCCCGCAATAAAGTAGGAGATGATCATCGCCGGACCGATCTGCGCATAGGCCAGACCGGGAAGGACAAAAATTCCTGAACTGATCATCGCTCCGGAGGCAATGCAGAACACATCAATAAAACCCAAACCTTTTTTCATATCACAACATCCCTTTTCTTCTACCGGTCCGTT
The DNA here is from genome assembly GCA_041592955.1 of Pontiella sp. Classification (GTDB taxonomy): domain Bacteria; phylum Verrucomicrobiota; class Kiritimatiellia; order Kiritimatiellales; family Pontiellaceae; genus Pontiella. The sequence goes on along the minus strand of JBFHPA010000189.1, from coordinate 1,355 downwards.
TCACCGCCGGGAAGCCTACCTAAATGTTTCAATATCCACGCTCAACAGTTCACCGGCAATATCCTCAAGTGTCACGATGCCGACACAACGGTTGCGATCGTCCACCACCGAAAGAAGATGCTCCTTGTTCCGAAGCATCGAATTGAGCGTCGTCATGAGCGAATCGTGCCGGTTGACGGTATGAAGCGTCCGGGGTTTTGCGGCCAGACTGTCCCCCGCCGGTTCGGCAGACGATATGGCCCTTTTGATTTGGATGTAGGCAAAGATATCCTTGGCTTCGTTGCTTCGACTGACCGGATAGCGAGTGTGTCCGCTCTCCCGGGCAAGCGCGAGAATCGATTCCGGAGATGCCCCTGCTTTGATAAATTGAATCCGGTCTGCCGGAATCATTGCATGACTCACCAGTGTGTGGCCAAGCCGGACCACATTTACAATGATATTTTCCTGCTCCAGATTGATCGCTTTGCCCGACCGCGCCAACGACGCGAGCGTGATAAGATCCGCCGTCGTGATTTGCTCGGAGTCCTGTTCCGAGGTCAGCCTCCGGAAAATAAACTCGCTCATCAAAACAAACGGCCTCAAAACGATCGTCACGGTTTCAAGAATCGGCCCGGAATAGGGCGCAAGCTGATTGCGAAAGGTGACGCCGATAATCTTGGGAAAAATCTCCGTTAACAGCAGGATAATGATCGTAAACAGCACCGAGAAGATCCAAATACGGCCTTCACCCCAGATTTCTGCGAAAGCACCGCCGGCCACCGTTGCCCCGCCGGTATGCGCCACCGTGTTGAGAACCAGAATTGCCGTGATCGGATGCGCAATGTTTTGCTTGAGTCGTCTCCACGATGCGGCGGAGCGCGGGCGCGTCTGCTCCAGGCGATGCAGGGTCAGCGGATTGAAACTCAGCAACAGAGCTTCCGCCAAAGAACAGAGAAACGAAATCACGATGGCAGCGATCGAACTTATAATGAATAGCGCCATCATTCTACCCCATCCTCCCCCGTCAGGGCTAAACGAGCCTCTTCCCTGTCGGCGTTTCCCTCTTCTTCCCGCGCCTGCGAGAGCGCCGAGGCCAACAGCCCCGTCGGCACCGCGATAATACCCAGACCGATCAACAGGACAAAACAGGTGAACACCCTGCCCCCCGTTGTAACCGGATAGACATCGCCGTATCCGACTGTGGTCAAGGTGGTGACCGCCCACCACAGGCTATGAAACACGGATTTGAATTGGTCGGGCTGAGCGCCGTTTTCAAAGTAGTAGATGCCGACCGCCGAGAGATACAGCATGATGGCGGTCACAAAACCGAACAGCATCAGCTCCTCCTTCGCGATGGAAAAAGCGCGGCTGAAGCG
>JBFHPA010000188.1:0-4023 GCA_041592955.1 Pontiella sp. | reverse complement strand
GGCCTTTTGCGGAATTCAATCTTTTGAACAGGAGAGACCTATGTTGCTGAGCGGTGGCATCATTAAGACAAACATGCTGAAACGCGGGTTCAAGCATCGGCGTACGGAGGATCAGTTCTCGATCCAGGGGGAATACGCCCGCAACCTTCAATATGTCTATTCGAAGGAGCACAAAATCGATGGAGGCATTATCATCGACTTGGTGTATTTCTCCGTCGATGTGCTTAACGAAAACCTCGTGATGGGCCTCTACCGCGAAAACACGGCCATCGAAAACGGGGTCTACATCAACACTTCGCGATCCCTCGGCCTGGAGTTTTTTAATGCCGAAAATGTGGAAAAAGAGCTGTCCAAGCTGATTCCGTCCACCCGAGACCGGTTAACTTAAGGAGATAGATAAAAATGAATCACGAGCAACTCTTCGCCGACCGCATTGGCGGAACCCAATTCGGCAAATCGACCGAAATCTACAAGTTTGAAAAAATCAAGCGGGCCAAGGCCAAGGCGCGCCAGCTGCATCCCGATTTGGAAATTCTGGACTTCGGGGTGGGTGAGCCCGACCAGATTGCACCCGCACCGATCCGCGAAGCGCTGAAGGTCGAATGCGACAAGCCGGAAAACCGCGGCTATGCTGATAATGGTATTCCCGAATTCAAGGAAGCCGCCGCCGCCTACATGAAAAACTTTTTCGGCGTGGAGCTCGATCCGGCTACCGAGATCAACCACAGCATCGGCACCAAGCCGGCGCTGGCCATGCTGCCGCTGGCATTCGTGAACCCCGGGGATGTCGTTTTTCAGACGGTCCCCGGCTATCCGGTCATGGCAACGCACTCCAAATATCTCGGCGGCGAGGTGATCGACATCCCGCTGCTTGAAGAAAACGCGTTCCTGCCCGATCTGGAAAAAATCGATCCAGCGCTGGCCGACCGCTGCAAGCTGTTTTACATCAACTACCCGAACAACCCGACCGGTGCCGTGGCCACCGATGCTTTTTACGACGAGCTGATCGCCTTTGCCCAAAAACATAATATCCTGATTGTTCAGGACGCGCCCTATGCCACGCTCGTCTACGACGGGAAACGCACCTCCATCCTGCAGCGCCCCGGCGCGAAGGAGTGCTGTCTGGAGCTTCACTCGATGTCCAAGGCCTACAACATGACCGGCTGGCGTATTGCATTCTTCTGCGGCGCAAGCTGGGCGGTTGATGCACTGGCCAATATCAAGGACAACTGCGACAGCGGACAGTTCAAGGCCATTCAGAAAGCCGCCTGTGCCGGCATTGCCGATGAAAGTCTCGCAGAAGGCATTCGTGTGCACTACGAAACCCGCCTGCGGCGCATTGTTGAGGTCCTGCGCGAGGTTGGATTCGATGCGCAGATGCCGGGAGGAACCTTCTTCCTCTATACCAAGGCACCGAAAGGCGCCGGCGATATCGAGTTTGCGAATGCCGAAGAAGCCTCGCTGTACCTGATCGAAAAAGTGGGGATTTCCACCGTGCCGTGGGACAACACCGGTCCGTTCATCCGGTTCGGCGCGGTCTTTGAATCCGCCGGCGATGAGGATGACGAACGCGTGCTGAACGAACTCTCCGTGCGTTTGAAAACCGCCGACCTTAAATTTTAACGGGATGCACGGCGGGAAGGCATTTAGCTTTCCCGCTTTTTTTTTGATGCTTTGGATTCTCTACAACCTGTTGTTCCCGATCGTGTTTCTGTTCATGCTGCCGAAGTTTCTGGCGCGCATGATGAAGCGCGGCGGCTACTGGCAGCATTTCGAGCAGCGGATCGGCCATTTCGGGCATGGCACCAAAGCGCGTATTCGTGAGCAGCGCCGCATATGGGTGCATGCCGTCAGCGTCGGCGAAATCTACGTGGCCCTCCGCTTCATAAAAGCCTACCGCGAAAAATATCCCGATACCTTCTTTGCGCTGAGCACCACGACCTCAACCGGAAACGCCATCGCGCGGAAGGAGATCGATCCGCGCGATGTGTTTTTTTATTTTCCGGTCGATCTGCCGGTTATCATCAAAAAAGTGCTGCGCATCATCGACCCCGTCCGCCTGATTTTGGTTGAAGGCGAATTCTGGCCGAACCTGATCCGGCTGGCCGACAAACAGGGGATTCCGATTTCGCTGATCAACGGGCGCATGTCGAACTCATCCTACAAGGGGTACCGCAAGCTGAAGTCGCTGACGGCGGACGTGCTGCGCCGGATCGATCCGATCTGCGTTCAGGGTGCGGTTGACGCGGAGCGGATGATCGGAATTGGTGCGCCGCCGGAGCAGGTGCATATCATGGGAACCGCCAAGTTCGATGTCGCCGAGCGCGATCCTGCCGGCGAAAAAGCCGCGCGGGAAATTATGCGGAGCATCGGTGTTCCGGAGGATGCCGTCGTGCTGCTGGGGGGCTCCACCGGGCCGGGTGAAGAAGCGGTGCTTTGCGAGATCTATAAAAAACTGAAGGCCGAAAACGACAGGCTGTTTCTTGTGATTGTTCCGCGCCACGTCGAGCGCGCCGATGAAGTCATTCAATGCTTCCGGAAGCATGACCTGACGTTCCTGCGCCGCAGCGAGCTGGAGACCGGTGCCCCGGTGGATGAACCGGATGTGCTGTTTGTCGATACCACCGGGGAACTGCGCAGTTTCTATTCGGTGGCGGACATCATCTTCGTGGGAAAGAGCCTGCTCGAGCACGGCGGTCAAAATCCGATCGAACCGGCCATGTGCGGCAAGGCCATCGTGGTAGGACCCAACATGGAAAATTTCCCGGCGGTGATGCCTTTGTTTATCAAGAATAATTCAATTTTACAGGTGCAGGATACGCAATCCCTGCGGGACAGTCTGCGTAACCTGTTGTCTGACCATGCGATGCGGATCGATATGGGCCGTCGCGCGGAGCAGCTGGTCGCTGAAAACCTTGGTGTTATTGAGCGGACGATTGAGCGATTGGCCGGGAAATAAATTGGACGCGCCATCGCGGTTCCGCTAACTTGTGGTCCTTTAGATGAACGGAAAAATAAATGCCAGAACCTGATATATATAACAGCCGTGAGCCGATGCCGATGGGCAGCCGCTATCCGAAACGGAGACGTCGCCGGCGTACTTCAACGGAACGCACATTTGACGACAAAGAGCGCAAGCGCCGCAGCAGCAATTCCGGATTTCGCCGTATGATTCATCTTGCGCGAAAAGGTGAGTTTCAAAAGTTTCTCTGGATCAGTATCGGTGTGCTGACGCTGGCACTGATTGTGATCAGTGCCATTTGGCAGTTTGTGATTGTTGATCAAATAGCCCGTGCCGAAGAGGCGAAACGCGACTATATCGAACATCAGCCCGGTATTCCCGCCGTGCAGGAATCAGCGGCGAAATAAGCGCCGCAGTTTTTCCGACAGGCTTTCCGTTTTGTTTCCATGCCCGGCGTAGGGCGGGGGACTCACCTCAACATTGATCTGTCCTTCACGAAAACCGCTGAAGTGATCGGCTTGATGCTCCATCAGCACCATCCGATATTCCTGCTGTCCGGCAAAGTAGATATACCCGCCGATGAACGCCAGCAGAAGACGCATGTTCAGCAGTCCGTAGATCACGAAGAAGATGCAGAAATATTTTCCAATGGTCGCGGCAATGCGCGTGGCTTCGACTCGGCTCTTTTTCGAGGCCAGCAGCGCGCGCAGAACCCGGCCGCCATCCATCGGAAAGACGGGAAACAGGTTGAACACAAACAGCGCGATGTTGATGGCGCCCAGTTCCAGAATCAGCGGGAAGTGGGTTGCCTCGGGCATCGCACCGAGAATGCGGAACCCGAGGATTACGCCAATGATGCCCAGGATCAGCGATACGGCAGGTCCGGCCAGAGCCACGAGGATCTCGTCAAGCGGTCGTTTGGGTATGTTTGAGATTTTGGCTGCGCCGCCGAAGGGGTAGAGCACGATCTCCTGAATATAACTGCCTTTCGCCTGCGCCACCACCGAGTGCCCGAGTTCATGCAGGGCAACACTGGCAAACAGACCGATCGCACCCAGCAG
>JBFHPA010000187.1:0-4196 GCA_041592955.1 Pontiella sp. | reverse complement strand
GATCAGGGCGATGGCCGCTCATGTCCGGATTGACACTCTCAGTGCACTGGACTGGGCCATGAACCTGTCGAATCCGGACGAGAAACGCGCCGCTTTGAAAGCGATAAACGACAAGGCTTTATCAGGCATTGGTGCGAGAATCGAAGTCGGGCAGGGAGGACTCCCTAAAATCAGGGAGACCACCATCCTTAGCGCCGCTGCATCCACCGGACGGGTTGAACCCGGAGATTATATTTCGGGGATGGTGGATGCGGATGGTTCGACCATATATTTTAAAGACCGCCCCATTCAAGAAGTCGCCCGGTTTTTGCGCGGACAGCCCGGAACCGAGATCCGTCTGCTGATGGCACGGGCGCCGACCGTTGGGAGCACCCAACCGATCCCGTTCGATGTTGTCGTCCAACGATCGATGATCGTTATGCAACCGACCTTTTAGAGCCGGAAGAGAACGGCCGGGCAAAAACCGATTGGCACCTCAATCCTTGAATTTTCTACCGACGCGCGTGCTTTTTCCGAAAACTGAACAACTTCACCAGCATACCCAGCGAGTTGAACTCCACACCGGTCATTCGGTCGTTGTGCCTGTACAAGTTCATCGTATTCATCACGGCGCTGTCTACTGACAAAGCCGTGATCTCACCGACTCGGCGTCTTTCATGCATTCTGTTTCTCATATCGTCTCCAGACATTTTTTCTATGCGTTTGGAAATTTCTTGTGGATATCTACCAGCAAACGGGGGATCGGCCGATTGATCTACCACGCTTCAATGGTTCCAACTTCCAGTTCAAACGGACCTTCCTGCTTATTCGCAATCAGAAATCCGATCTGGCGAATGCCGGATGCCTGCAGTTTCGGGGCATCCGGTATAAGCCGCCCTCGATAGGTCGCCGTAAACACGTCCCATGGCAACCGGTATTCCTTCCATTCACCCTCCAACGTTTTAAACTCCGTCATGTAGGCCATGCCGTCAAAACCGTCCGACGTACGAAGCCGGAGTTGGTATGTATTGCCGTCTCCCTTGACGCGGAGCACTATTCCCTCGCCCTGATTTATGTCAAAGGCTTCGGCATCGTGCCGGATGGATGCAAACCCCCCATTATTTTCCAGAGAAACATCTCCGCGGAATATGAGAGTCCCTCGACTCGTGACTTCAGACTGGCTTCGAGAGATCCCGCCCATCACGCTGTCATTGACCACCATCCAGTCATTAAGTTGTTCAGACTGCATCACGCCGGAACCTCCAGAAGCACTGATGACCATGAGATGAACAAGCCCGGCGGAAACGATCGGTTTCATCGCCCGGTATAAAAAATTGACTGCCCATTCCATTTCAGCCCGCCTTGTTTAGCCCAGGTAGCTCTTAAGCATCCAGACGGTTTTTTGGTGGAGCTGCATGCGTCCGATCATCAAATCCTCGGACTCCGTGTCTCCAGCTTCGCCGGCGAGGTCGCGGGCAGTGGCCAGATCGACCAGCAGCTTCTCGTGCGCGTTAATGAGATGGTTGACCATATCCTGCGCCGGAGCGTCTTCCTCGATCTCATCGATTCCGGCCATCGCCGCAAGATTGGAAAGCCCGCCGGGAGCAAGCGCGCCCAGCGCCCGGATCCGCTCAGCAATTTCATCCACCGCCGTGAAAAGCTCAGTGTACTGCAGTTCAAACGCGGTGTGCAGCGAGAAGAACGACGGCCCCCGCACATTCCAGTGGCATATATGCGTCTGACCAATCAGTGCGTATGTATCGGCTACAACCTGCCTCAATGCATCAATTACGTTATTTTTCATCCTAGTTTTCCTTTCATGCTATCGATCATTTAATTGTCAATTGCACGTCGTTCGGACGAACGATGGAAACCTTACGGGTGAAAGATTGGTAATGAACCGGCTCCGATCGGAAGGGTTGTCGCGGAAATCAGCCTTCGGAGAATTCGGCAACAATACGATCCACCGCCGGGAGCAGCTGCGCGCGGGGATGCGCGCAGTTCACGCGGAACCAGCCTTCGCCGGCCGGACCGAAAAACGTGCCGCCGGAAAGCGCAACATTGGCGTCGCGAACAAGGCGCTTGAACACCTCTTTCCACGGGCCGAAGTTCCGGAAATCGCACCAGACCAGGAAGGTCGCTTCCGGCACCATGACTTTCGCCTCTTCAAGCCCGTTTAATTTTTCGCAGACGCGCAGGGTGTTTTCGCGCAGATAGGCCACCAGCTGGCGCTTGTATTCGGCGCCGTCCGGCGAAAGCGCATGCGCCAGCGCCACCTTGCCCAGCAGGTTGATATCGCCCGCATGGGACCGCTCCTGCGCGGACCGGAAGCGGGTGCGCAGGCCGGAATCGGGAATGATGGTGAAGGAAGACTGGAGCCCGCTGGCATTGAAGGTCTTGCCGATGGAATGTGCCACCAGGACGATATCCCGGGCGCTTTCCACGTTGAGCAGCGAATTGTGGCGGGCGGGCGGATAGACGATATCGGAATGGATTTCATCGCTGAAAAGAATGACCCGGTTATCGCGGCACAGCACGGCGAGCCGATCAAGTTCTTCGATACTCCAGACGCGTCCGCCGGGGTTCTGCGGATTGCACAGCAAAAGAAGGGTTGTCTCGGGTCTGGTCAGGATTTCTTCCAACGATTGAAAGTCGATCTCGAACCGGCCCTGCTCCACCCGCAGCGGGCAGTCGGCTAACGTTCTGCCGTTGAGCTGCGTGCAGGAGAAAAACGGGCCGTAGACCGGTGAAAGTATGGCCACCGACCCGGATGGTTTTGTGAACGCCTGAATCGCCATGGATATGCTGGTAACCACCGACGGAGAAAGCGAAATCCAGTTCTGCTCCACCTGTGCGCGGTGCTGATCTTGCATCCACCATCGAATGGATTCAAAGACAAAGTCGTATTGCTCGGTGTATCCAAACATTGAATGATCAAGCCGTTCGCGCAGCTTATCCACCAGAAAAGCCGGCGTGGGCAGATCCATATCCGCCACCCAGAACGGCTCGACATCCGCCGATCCAAAGAACCGCTCTCGGGCATCGTATTTTTCCGCATGCGTGCCCATGCGGGAGATCGGGGTACCAAAATCGTAGTCTACTTTTTTTTCCATAGCGTCACTTCAGACAACGTATGCTGATGTTTGTTGGCGGTTTCGCGGATCACAAACGGAACTTTTTCGGGAGGGCCCGTTAGCTGGAATTTTTCATCCAGCAGGGCATGTAGTCCGTCGAGTGTGGTGACCGGTTCGCCATCCCGCTTGAAGCCGCCCAGCCAGTTTTCCTTTGCGGTGAATTCCTCGAGCCAGGTGTAGGGCGAGGCAATCAACAGCACCGCGCCGGGATTCATGCGATGGGGAATCTCTCTGAGAAAACGCGCCGGATCGCTCAACCGGTCGATCAGGTTGGCCGCCACCACGAGGTCGTATCCGGCATATTCCGGCTTCATGTTCATGGCATCCTGCTGCATGAAATGGATGTGATCGCACTTCGCCGGCAGACCGAGGCTTTCCAGCGATCGTTCAAGAAAACTGACCAGCTCCCCCTCCTCCTCCCGTTCATACCGGATGCGGCCGGCCTGCTGCATTTGAACACCGACCTGGACAAAGCGCGCGGAAAAATCGAGGGCATCAACGTGCTCAAACGATCCAGCCAGCTCGAAGGCCGTGCGGCCGACCGAGCAGCCGATATCCAGAGCGCGGCCATGGGTTCCGTCTTGCGCCGCCTGCAGGGCCAGTCGGGCAATGGCCTTCGGGAAATTGGGAACGCCGAAATTATCTTCGCCATAGTGGAACTCGCAATATTGGGCGACCAGGGCGTCGGTTTCGTACACGTCAAACTCCTTCTTTACGGTTTTATCGGAAACGATATAGCGGAAGCCTGCATGCTGGTAAAAATGACGACGGAATGCATAGCGGCTGTTCAGGGTGATTTCATTTCCCGTCGAGATCCATGAGCCGCCCTTGATCAGGTTGTGGTGATTGTCAAAGGTCGGCACGGTAAAATCGTCGTAGAGCGGATGCACATTGAATCCATCAAAAGCATAAATCGGCGTTTCGTTCCACTGCCAGACGTTGCCGACCAGATCGTAGAAGTCGCCGTGTGCAAAGGTATCGACCGGTACCGAAGAAGCAAAATGCTCGAGATTCCAGTTGCCCGCAATAGGCGATTCGTGGTGTTCCACATCCAGCTCGGAAACCTCGAGCATCCGCCGATAT
>JBFHPA010000186.1:0-4237 GCA_041592955.1 Pontiella sp. | reverse complement strand
TAGGTGGTGCGGTTGGTCGCTGTCAAAGCGCTTTGATCGAACGCGGCAAAATTTTCCGTGCTGGTGTAGATGCCGGTGCTGCGCGCCGAGTTCCGGGCGCTGATCCCGAGATACTGAAGTCCCACAAAGGCAACGAAGAGCGCGGCCACGCCATATTTCGGCTCCGCGAAAAACCAAGGCATGCTGACTTCGATCAGATCGCCGATGGATTTACGCTTGCTGGCTTTGACGTTGCGTACTTCGCGCATGATGTTCTGTTTGTTACGCGACATGCGAGCGGGTTCGGGCGTCTCGTAGCGCTTGAGCTGCATCAGTTGCCGCAAAAGCACCTCGGTCGTCATTTCGGCCGTCGATTCAACCTGGATATTTTCCTTCATTATTTCACAAACTCCGCTAATTCCGCCTGCATTTGCCGCCTTGCATAAAAAAGTCTGGATCGAACTGTTCCGACTGATGCACCTACCACTTTGGCGATTTCTTCGTGTGGAATCCCCTGCATATCATGCATTACCACAACTGTTCTGTGCTTTTCAGACAGGTTCTGCAGGGCTTCGTTCAATTTTATTTGAAGTTCGGACAAACTCATGTTTCGCAGGGGTGATCCCTTGGTCGTGAGCGCGTGATAGACCTCGTCGGTTTTGATTTCCTGGTCGAACTGGTCGAGACTGAGCGCACGTTTGCGGTTCCGCTTCTTGCGGTAGTTGATGGTTTTGTTGACGGCGATGCGGTAGAGCCAGGTGTAGAAAGAGGATTTTCCTCGGAATCGGGGCAACGCCTCGAAGGCCTTGATGAAAACTTCCTGGGTCAGATCTTCGGCATCCTCGCGATTGGAGGTCATGTTGTAGGTCAGGCCGTAGATCTTGCCATGATACCGCTCGACGAGCTCATCGAAGGCATGCACATCACCGCGCTGCGCCTTCACTACGAGCTCCGCGTCGAGCTCGCCTTCCTGCTCGTCGGCAGGCGGCACCTCCACAGCCTCTTCATCCGGTTTTACATCCGGCTCCTGATTTTCCTTTTCACCCATACGTGCGCGCCATGTTAAAGCATAGCGCCCCCCTTGCCAGTAAAATCAATCAAGACATGCCAAGCATTGAAAACGTTCAATTATCCCTGCGAGGCGGTGTTTTTCCCAGTTCGGCAAGCACCATTTTCAAATCAGCCCACACATCTTTTTTCTTCGATGGATCGCGCAGCAGATAGGAGGGATGGTAGGTCGGCATCAGCTTGATTCCGGCATACTCCTGCCAAACACCGCGCATCTTGGTGATGCCGACGGGGCTCCCCAGCAAACCCTCCATCGCCGTGCCTCCGAGCCCGACAATGACTTTGGGCCGGATGAGCGCAATCTGATGCCGCAGATAGGGCAGGCAAAGATTCATCTCTTCGCGCACCGGCTTGCGATTCTCCGGCGGACGGCATTTCACGACATTGGCGATAAAGACCTGCTCCCGCTCGTAACCCATGGCGTCAATCATCTTATCGAGCAGCTTGCCCGCCCGGCCGACAAACGGCCGCCCCGCGGCATCCTCTTCCGCGCCGGGTCCTTCGCCCACGAACATAATATCCGGGGCATCGGTATTGCCCTCGCCCGGCACGGTGGCGGTACGCGTCCGGCAAAGGCCGCAGTTGGTGCAGGCCGCAATATGCGCAGCGATGGCTTCCACCGACTCGAAATCGGCAGGAATGGGTGAAGCCTCGACGACAACCGCTTTGGGCGCCTCCGGTACCGGCTCTTTGGCCAGCTCCGCCAGCACGGCACGATCCACCTCCAGCCGCTGGACGCCCAGATCACGCTGGTATTCGAGGTAGTGCTCCAGTTCTTCAAGCAACCCAAAGTATGTGGTTTCCGCCATTATCCGTTCCGTAACTGTTCCAATAACCGGCGCATATCTTCAAGCAACGGCGCTTCGAAAGAAAGCCTTTTCCCCGTCGCCGGATGGTTGAACGACAGTTTGGCGGCATGCAGCATCTGTCGCTGCGGCGTCTCCGGCAAATGATGTTTTCTGGCGCGGCCATACAGAGTGTCGCCTACGACAGGATGCCCGATGTGCGCCATATGCACGCGGATCTGATGCGTCCGCCCGGTTTCGATGTTCACCGCCACCAAGGAAACCTCCGGGAATGTTTCCTCGGTCCGGTAGCTTGAAATCGCCTCGCGCCCGCCCTCTTTCAGCACGGCCTGCTTTTGACGGTGAACGGGATGCCGGCCCAGCAGCGTCTCAATCCGTCCGGTCGGCGGCGGCGTTCCCCAAACCAATGCGAGGTATTCCTTCTTCGTTTCGCGGCTTTTAAACTGCTGCCGCATGGCGGCCAGAGCCGCCTCGCTCCTGGCCACCACCATTACGCCGCTCGTGTCCTTGTCGAGCCGATGCACGATCCCCGCGCGCTCGATCGCTTGAAAAACCGGATCGTGAAACAGCAGGGCATTCACCAGCGTTCCCGATTCATTGCCTGCGGCGGGATGCACCACCAGGCCCGGCGGCTTGTTCAAGACCAGTACGGCATCATCCTCAAAAAGAATATCGAGAGGTATGTTTTCCGGCAGCGCCGAAGCCGGGCTTTCCTCGGGCAACGACCATTCGATCCGGTCGCCTTTCTTGAGCCGGTAGTTGGGTTTGGCGGTCGCGCCGTTGACCGTCACCAACCCGTCATGAATCAGCGCCTTCCAGTGCGACCGCGAAACTCCGCGCACCTCGGCCGCCAGAAAGGCATCTAGGCGGGCTTGGGCCTTATCCACACATACAGCTTGTTGATTCGTCGTTTCCATAATATCACGATACGCGACATTCTGAGGTGGGCTTACTTAACTCAAAAGGTAGCGATCTACCTTAAGGTGTTATTTGCGCTCTGAAACAATGCCAGGCTTATGATGATCAAACGGAGCGTCCTCTTCTGCCGCTCCAAAAACAAATGGTTCTCTATCGTCACCCGAAAAGGCAATGCATACACCTGGAATATGAACAAAATCTATCGATGCAGAATTAGTATCAACAAGAATGGTTCCACTTTTTCTTTGCCCAAAACAGTAAATACTCGGCCAGCTCAACTCGACCGCCCAGTAATATCTTTTTTTAGCGAGAGGATGGTTCAACAATGCTTCGACAACATACTTGAACTCATGATCTGAGTAGTCAGAGATAACTTGCGCTCCAGAGCGTAAAACTGTCCGAGGAACCAGTCCATCGCCACATGTAGGATTCAGGTGCTTCTTAAACTCCTCAAACCAGTGCTGGTTCTCTTTTAGTAGCGGATTCTTGTCCAGTTCTACCCGCAGGAATTCCCCAAACTCATCAGAATAAATTGTTTCTCTCACTGCCAAGTTTGCCGCCTCATGGGGCATAATTTTAATTGAGTCGGTTGGCAGAGGAATGATTGCGCAATTGATGATTTTTGATAAGCGATGGAATGGGAAGAAATAATAGGGCCCAAAGTTATCGTCCTGAACAACCAAATTTTCAATCCATGAAGTGTTTTCGTGGAAAAAAATATTCTCTTTGCCATAATAACCGGGATCGGCCATCGCCGACCAACTATTCTTATCAAATGTGTGGCCTATAAAGGTAAGTACATGCCCGCCGTTGCGAGTTTTTACTCCAGCAATCACTGGGCATTCTGACTCAATAAAACTGTAAATATCGGTAGCCAGATGCAACCGGTCAACCTCCCCAAAAATTCGCATTGAATAATCCAACAGCATAACGTCATGACCAGCTTGCTCAAAAAAATTTGAAAACTCTGCAGATGTAAGACCTCCTTTGCGGTCTTCATCCACGCCAGCTAAGCGATTAATGGCTTTCCCTGAACTAACATCTTTATAGAAAGAAGGATCTTTCGTTTGCCAGTATTGAACCACTCCCAATAGCGCGGCTTGCGCGCACATTGTTTCCTCATGATTTTTTTCTAGATATGGGAATCCTGATATTTCTCGCTTAATTGAAGAAGCATCCTTAAGCGGAATAGTAGTAGTCCTTGAACAACGGCATGGCACGAATACGTACGAATCCTTACCGCCACTTGTAATTGTTTCAAGGGTAATAAAAGCGTCAGCAATTGAGCCCACATCCGGCCGGACATCACAATAGCCACCATAATCAGCCGATTGAATATTATCCTCCGGCTCAGCATTAAAAAAATGGTAGCGCAGTAGGCTGCAGGGATCTTTGTCCGTTCCTTTGCATTCATCAGTATATTGGATATTATCGGGAGCCTCTTCAACAAGGATAGTTTTTAAGTA
>JBFHPA010000185.1:0-4342 GCA_041592955.1 Pontiella sp. | reverse complement strand
CTGTTTCAAATCAGGCTCAAACGAGGGGTCGGTATACGGGCCGCTGACATCATACAGCCGCAGATTCTCGTTATCGCCGTGCAGGTTGATTTCGCGGAAAGGCACGCGGATGTCGGGGCGCGATCCTTCGATGTATGTTTTTTGAGACCGTGGAAAAAATCTGCCGTAACCGCTCATAGTGTCGTTTTCCGTTGCTTGTTATTTGTTAAGCGTGCGCCGGGCAGGAACTCGAAGGGAGAGCGATATCGCTTCCCTTTGCGGCATGACCCGCACAGGTTCCAAGGGTTGAAATCTCAGCCCCGAACCTTCGGGACTCCCCCAGCGAACAATTCCCGCACGCTACTTGATCGAAGATGGGTTGCAAGCCTGAACGTGCACAAAGCCGCCGGCACGCCTACTTACGGGCGCGCTTAACGAGCGTCAGGTAGCCGAGGATTCCGTTCGAGATGCCCCGGGCGACATTCTCGCGGTAGCTGGCGGTATTGAGCAGCGACTCCTCGTCCGGATTGGTGAGGAAACCGCATTCGACGAGCGCGGCGGGGCACGGAGCATTCTTCAGCACAGCGAAACGGGCTCGGCGTAAACCGCGGTCGTTACGCTTGGAAGCCTTGACGAGATTGCTCTGAAGCGAAAAGCCCAGTGCGGCGTTGGCGGCATCGTGCCGATTGCCCTTCTGAGGGGATTTATCTCCGGACTGGCCATAGTGGTTGCTGGAATCGTATCCGGAAGCGGTGAGAATAAAGGTCTCAACACCGCAGGCACGCGGATCCCCCGCACCATCGGCATGAATACTAATGAACAGATCCGCTCCCATCCTGTAGGCCAGATCGGAACGCTGCTGCAGCGAAGGATAGGTGTCGGAGCTGCGCGTCAGGCGGACGTGGACTTTTTTGGCTTCGAGGTGTTTTTTGACGCGGGCGGTGATGTCGAGCACGACCGTCTTTTCATAAATTTTACTTTTTCCGATCGCTCCGGTGTCCTTGCCGCCATGCCCCGGATCCAGCATCACCACCTGCGGAACGGGACCCTGAACATGGGCATAGAAGCGCAGAATCGGGTCAATCCCCTTGCTGAAGTCAGCTTCGTTGATCCCCCATCCGCTTCCGGCCTTGCGGCAGGGATGGTGCAGCCAGACCATCACCCCATTGATCCACGCCCGCCGGCTGTTGGTCTCAAATTCGAGCTTGTTGTACTTATTCTCCAACGCCACCATCTTGCCGAAAGTCGCCATGCGCATGGAGTACAGGCGCGCAATCTGTGCCAGATGAACCGTACCGCTGATTCGGCCGCTTGCACTGGCCGCACCGGTGCTGACTCCCGCAAAGAGCGCGGCATGGTAGAGAAAGAGCTTTCTGGTAACTGGGTGCATATAACCTCGCAGTCCAAGCTACTAAAACCGAATTATGTTTGGAAAGAGCCGAATCAATCCGTTTTAATCCGCCATATGCTGAATCAGGTCATCAATCAGCAGCTCATGTCGGGGCTGCGTAAAGGGCTCGTCGGAATCGCGCTCGTGCTTCTGTTCGGCACGATTGGCTATTCGCTGGTCGAAGGCTGGAACCTGCAGGATTCCTTCTACATGACGGTGATCACCATTTCGACGGTGGGCATCACCGAAGTCCATCCGCTTTCCGATGCCGGCCGCATGTTCACCACCCTGCTGATTTTTGTCGGCGTGGGCGTGATGGCCTACTGCCTGACCCGCCTCGCTGAATTCATGTTCCAACGCAGCATCACCAATGTCCTCGGGAGAAGAACCATGATGAAAAAAATCGCCCAAATGAAACAACATGCCATCATCTGCGGTCACGGCCGCACCGGCAGCCGCGTGGTGGCCGAACTGCTGGCCGCCAACAAATCCTTCGTTGTGATCGAGGAAAACGAGGATGAAATCAAAAGGCTCGACGAATTGGGCATCCCCCATATTGTCGGCGATGCCACCGAAGAAGATACACTCGAAAGCGCCCGCATCAGCGAAGCCGACGCGCTGGTCGCGGCACTGGACAGCGATGCCGAAAATCTTTTCCTTACACTGACCGCCAGCGGACTGTGCAGTAATCTGCGGGTCATTGCCCGGGTCCACGATCCTGATAACACGCGCAAGTTTCACAAGGCGGGTGCGCATCGCGTGGTGTCGCCGATTTCAACGGGGGCCAATCAGATTGCCCAGCTGCTGACCCGCCCTTCGGTGGTCGATCTGGTTGAGCTCGTTACGAACGACAAGAGCATCGCCCTGCAGGTGTTTGAATATACGATCGATGAAGAAAGCGATATGCTTGGGAAAACCCTCTCCGAGGCGCGCGTGCGCCAGACACTCGGTTCCATGGTCATTGCCGTCAAACACAGCGACGGCACGACGGCCTTCGACCCGGGCCCCGAAACCCGGCTTAACCTGGACGATGTCCTCGTGGCCATCCGCCAATCGGACGAAGGCGAACAACCGTTGTAGGAGACGCGTATGGCCCTGCTCGAAGCCCGCTTTGACTCGAACATTCTCGACCTTTCGCTCGGAGCCAATATCATATTGCCCGAACACCCGGAGGCATGGAACGCACCTCCGGCGGTGCTCTACCTGCTGCACGGCCTTTCAGACGACCACACCATCTGGAGCCGCCGTACCTCCATTGAGCGCTACGCGCGGGACTACAATCTCGCGATCGTCATGCCCGATGCCTACAAGAGCTTCTACTGCGATATGGCACACGGTTCAAACTATTGGGCCTTCATGTCTGATGAGCTGCCGATGCTCATCGAACGTTGGTTCAATGTTTCCTGCGACCGGCACAAAACCTTTGTCGGCGGACTTTCCATGGGCGGCTATGGCGCCATGAAACTCGCACTCAACCGACCCGACCGGTTTTCCGCCGCGGCCTCGCTCTCCGGCGCGCTCGATCTCGCCGCTCACATCGGCGACGAATGGGACGAGTCGCGCACCCGCACGTTTAAAGCGGTGTTCGATGACCTGTCGACACTGCCCGACTCCAGTAACGATTTAATCGCCCGGTTGAGAAACATCCAAAACGTACCGGACACCGCGTTTTATGTCTGTTGCGGAACTGAGGACTATCTCTATCAGGATTCAGTAACCTTCCGGGACCTTGCTTCGGAAAAGGGATTGCATCTGACCTACGAAGAATCGGCCGGTGAACATGAATGGGGCTTTTGGGACACCTATATCCAGCGCGTCCTGGAATGGCTGCCGATCCAGAAGCTGGAATGGCCCGAAGACTGAAGCGATTACTTCCGGGCAATGTACCGGGCAATGTCCTCGAGCCGGACAAAACCCACCGGATGCCTGCGTGCATCGACCACCACGGCACTGTGGTGCGGATTGCGGCGAAGACGGTAGAAGGCCGATTTCAGGTTGCAGCTTTCGGGCAGGTTCAATACCTCTTCGACATAGGGTTTGAGCAATTCGTCGTTGTCCAGTCTGCGGGTCACCAACGGGAACATGGACACCAGCCCCTCGACGGAATGCCGATGAACCATGATCGCATCGGTGGTCTCCCGGCGGGCGATCAGGCGCTTAAAGTCAGCGACCGTTGCTGTATCGGGGAGGCGGGGAATATCGCTGATGGGCGTCATGATTTCGCGCACATGCATCCGGTGCATCGACGTAACGTTGTCGAGCATGCGGTTCTGGTGCGAAGTGATTACGCCCTCCTTCTCGCCGGTCGAGAAATATTCCCGCAGCGCATCGGGCGACAGGCGGTGCAGGTCGCGGCCGGCCGCGCTGTCCGCTCCGTGGGTCAGGAATCGGAACAGTTGCTTGAGCGGCCATGTAACCGGCAAAAAGATCAACACCAGAAACTGCAACAAACCGGATATCCGATACATGAGAGTTTCGGCTTTCTTCCGGAAGAGGTTTTTTGGCCCGACTTCAGCGAACAGAAAAAGAGGAAACATCAAGGTTAGTGTGGCAGCGATTTCGGCGGACCAGGGAATAAAACCCAGCACCATGCGGGTCTCCTGCAATCCGGCAGATAGATAGAGCTCGGTCACTCCCATCGAAACCACATAATTGGCGATGTTGTTGCAGATAAGCACCGTATAGATGAATAGATATGGAAGTCGAAGCACCTTTGACAGAACGATAGCCGATCGGCGACCATCTCGCTCGCGCCGCCTCAAGCGGATGCGATTGAGCATGTAACTGCCGGTCTCGACTCCGGAAAAAAGAGCCGAGCCGATAAAGCCGATGAGAATAACGATGAAGGTGCTGATCATTACGCATCGCCTCCATTCGTTCCGCCGACCAGCTCCAGCAGGACGGATTCAATGCGGTTCGACCGCACCTGTTCGACCGTGAAGCGTAGATTGCCCATCTGGGCCACATCGCCCG
>JBFHPA010000184.1:0-4354 GCA_041592955.1 Pontiella sp. | reverse complement strand
GGCACTGAAAGCACAGCAGGCGCACTTCAAACGATTGGAAGAGAAGGTGGTCACGCCCATCGCCGGTATGTTGTTCAACGACTACCTGTCGAACTTCTGGCGGATCACCAAGCACATTAAGAATATTGCACTGGCCGAGCAGCAGCCGCAATTCTGGATCAAGCGCGAAAAACTCGGCAAGGTCATGTCGGACGAAGCACCCGGCTATGCCGTTCCAGAAGAGATCAATCCCAACGACTATCTCGACAAGCTGCAGTCCGACGATTTCCGGTAGGGAACACAATCCTCCCTCGTCCTCGTTCTCGTCCACGATCCGATTACGATGGACGAGGAGGAAGGACGAGGACGATTCTAGGCCTCAACCACGTATTCACCGGGCTCGGTGAATTCATAGACGGCCGCGCCGCGGTTTTCAAATTTGTAGCCGCGGATCTTGAGGTATTCGGGCACGCTGTCGCTTGCCATGTCCGCATCGGACAGCTCGACCTGCTCAAAGCCGGTGTTGCTGAATGATCCTTTGACCGTAACCTTCGCACCCTCGCAGGCCTTGACGACCAGGGCGGAGGAACCGGACAGCTCGACGCCTTCGAGCGTAATGTCTTTACCGTCGAGGATCAGCGTGGCTTCGCCGGAGACTTTACACCCGGAAACCTTTTCGCGGACTTCGGCCAGCGTCATGGCAAACGACGGGCGCAGGAGAACTTTCGGCCCCGGCGTGAAGGGTACGCCGCGGATGAGCTTCTGCTCAGCGACTTCAACCGTTGCGCCGGCGGCCTCGAGCCGCATGCGGCCGGCGAGATAGAAGTCGGACTCGGCCGTGGCACCGGATTCCGGTGGGCCGGCGGCCACGTGCTTGGCGGCCGCATCGACAATGTTGTTCTTGTTGGCTGAGAAGCTCCACACCCGGTCAAAGATGGAAACCCCCACCTTTTCATCTGGTCCGAAGAGCTTCGGCAGATCCTGCATCATCGTTTCAAGGCGGGTTGGCTTCTTGAAGGAGGTCTTGGTGTCGTCGGCATACTTTGGATTCACAAACTCGGCAATGATGCCTTGCGAGCGCTCAAGAATCTGGACATACGAGGCCAGACGGATCACCAGAATGTTGATATTGCCCGGGAACATGGAAAAACCCTGCTCGTTCGGCACGTCGCCTTCGGGGCTGACCGTTGCGCGCAGCAGCGGATCGAGCTGATTGTATTCGACGTTGAGCGTCAGCTCGGTTCCGTTGCCGACGAGCTTGGCCAGACCGCCCACTGCTTCGCCGGGAATGCGGTTGACGGCGATCGAGTTGAAATCGTATTGCTCCTCGACGGACACGCCCAGCGCGGCGGGCATGGCATTGAATACCTGGCCGTTGGTGTCCTGGATGAACATCAGGTGTTCAATGCCATCCTTGGCCAGCTTGGCGGCGAGCCCGCTGGTGTGCAGCAGCATGTGAATGTCGCCGTGACCGTGCGGCTTGAGGATCAGTTCGTACTTCGCCTCCAGTGCCAGTGCGCCGTCATTATCTGCGATGGCCGGCACCAGCTCCTGTTTGAGTATATGTACCTGATCTTTTTTCAGGCCGAAATAATCGTTCGCCTCCAGCGTCTGGAGGGTTTTCGGACCGGTGTCCTGCGAAACCATGATGATGAACGGAACGGGATGCGGGTTGCTCATCCGCGCTTCCATGGCCTTGATGCAGGAAGCGTAGTGCGCGATGTAGGGCGTGGTCTCGAGCACCTCGACCGGAATATCCAGCTTGATCCCGTTGTAGCCGAGGCGTTCGCCAAGACCGCCGGCCACCAGCACGATACCGGTCTTTTCGAAATGCTTCATGCCGAGGGATTCATAGTGGTCGTAGGAGTCGTCAAACTTCGTCAGGTCGACCTTGTTTGGCTGATGGGGCACGAGGCCTTCGAATGGGTTGCCGCCTTCTTTCGCCTCGGCCAGCAGTTTCCGCGCATTGGCGATATAACCGACCAGCCCGCCCGGATAATTGCCATCGATCTTTTCCAGCGTGGCGAGACAGGCGGCCTTGGCTTCATCGTTCGTTCCCGGCGCATCCCATTCGGCAAACAAATGCTGTTGCCCTTCGCCAAGCAGCGTCGCGATCAGCTTCTGTTGCGCTTCGGAAATCGTTTCCCAGTTGGCCTTCAGGCCGGCCAGTTCGGTTGTGTTCAAAACAGCAGCTTCCATTGTATTCCCCCTATTACTAGACAGTTCCTTGAAAAAAACGAGGGCGCATCATGCAAAGATGCGCCCCAGGATGCCACAGAAAAACAGGTCTATTTTTCTCCCTGAAATATTCTTAACTCAGGCATCTTCTTTGAATCGGCCCCGGAATCTCTGAGCTCCCATTCACTGCGATCGTAGAAATTCATGCGTTTACAGATTCCATTCAATACAGCGCCGACGACGAGAATGGTTTGAGCCGAAACCACCCCGGCCAGTGCGGCAAAGAGCACGAGTATGATGGCTTTGATGTTCATTTCTATCTTCTGTCGCAAGGCCGCTTTCGAGCACCAAAGAAAAAAACCCCGACGGTTCCCGGCCGGGGTTTTTCACCTAATCTTGCTCGATCAGCAAGGTGGATGGCTGGTCTTCATCCTTAACAGCAACCCCGCCGACAGCGGCGGGATCGCCCACCTCTTACGGAGCTTCCGTAACCAGCGGCTTCACGAATTTCTGACCATCGGTTGTATCAATCACGTTGGTAACGAAATTGAATCCTCCAACCAATGAGCTTCCGCTGACCGTATAATCGGTCGGCGTGCTGTTGGTGCTCCAAGGTCCGAATACCAGATCACCGGTCGTCAGCAGATTGAAGACGAGCGATGGGTCGTTATTTCGCTGTGCAACAACATAGGTCAAACCGGATCCGCTCTTGGAGAATACCGGAAGTGCCCCGTCGACCACACCGCCAGCAACCGTCGGATCCAGACCCAGACCGAATTCGGTGATGTTGTCCACGCCGTCCTCGTCATCGTCGCCATGCGCTCCGAGCAGCAGGCCATAGCTGTCTGCCCATTCAGTATAATTGGCAGGAAGCTTGAAGACGCGTACATTGTCAATGGCGGTTCTGGCCCGGCCAGCGGTACTTTTAGTGCCGATAATTACTACAACATCATTGGTTCCGCTGTAGTCGAACTCCAGCGTCCGGGCTCCAACCGTTTGCCCCACGCTTCCCAGGATCTCAAATGCAACAACAGAAGATACGTATGCATCGGAATCAAATGCTTTTTCTACCTTAAGATCCCAAATATTAGCCTTAACTAACGCGAGGTAATAATCGCTGTCTGCAGAGGCATTTGCCCCACGGGAAGCTTCGAACAGCCTGGCCCCGACTGTGGTATCGGTCGTGCCATAATAATCCTTTGCCACCACGCTGTAAGTCAGTATATACCGCCCTTTCAGCCCGCCGAATGTACTTTCCGGGATAACCGTTCCCACGCTTTGGGCCGCGCTTCCCGGATCGTCCGTAAATTCAAGAACGTCCGTCAGTCCTTCTTCATCCCACGTGTTAAAGTAATCCGAGTTGGTGGACCAGGTATGCGCCCACATGCCGGCTGAGAGTTCGGTATCAACCCATGCATTAAAAGCGCCGCCGGTTGTGTTGTTGAAGTTTCCGGCCATCTCCACATAGGGGCTGAAGGTTTCTTCATAAACGGGAGTGCCTTCAATAACCACGATCTCGAAGCTGGAGGTGGAAGAAAGACTGCCGTCACTTACCGCAACACTCCAGCTGTTCGTGCCGACATCTCCCTGCGCAGGCGTTCCTGTGATGGCGCCGTTGGCACCGACGGTCAACCAGGCCGGACCAGAGCCGACTTCGGAGAACGTTATCGGATCGCCATTCAGGTCTTGTGCACGGCCTGCCAGGCTGTCGCCATAGGACTGACCGACGGCAACATAACCCATATCGGAGCTACTGGCCGAGCCTCCCAACCAAGAGAACCAGGTCGGGGCGATATTATCAGCTGAGACAAAAATCCGCACGACCGCAGAATTGGTTTCACTGCCTTGATCGTCCCAGACCAGAACAGTCACATCGTTCGTGCCGGCAGCATCCGGCGTTCCGGTAACCAGTCCAGCGGAAGAAATATTCACCCAGCTCGTGTCGCCTGGATCTTTTGCGAAATTCATTGCATCCCCTTCAAGATCCGTAGCAAAGGAGGCAATGGACTCAGAATAGGCAATGCCGACATAGCCGGTCGAAGCAACGATCAGATTTGTGGAAAATTCCGGCGCCCGGTTGTCGGACAGAATTAAATCGTCAATAAAGATGGCTCCAGAAGCACCGTTTACATCACCTCCTGTATTGTACCCCTGCACCTGCACAACAACATCCGTACCCAATGCTGCGGTATATACG
>JBFHPA010000183.1:0-4408 GCA_041592955.1 Pontiella sp. | reverse complement strand
TCGATGATGACGTTGCGGCTGTCGGTCGGGTCGGGTGGAATCAGGGCCACCATCATGTCGCGTTCGGCCTGGGGGAGGGCTTCCGTGATCTCGGCGATTTCCATCTCGGCCATTTCGCGAAGTTCAGCATCGGAGCCTGCATCGGCCAGAATGGCTTCGCTTTCCGTCTTGGCTTGAGACAGCTCGAGCAGCTTGCCGGCATGCTCGGCTAGCATTTTAAGATGCGAATATTCGCGCATGCATTCCTGCATTTTGTTCGGATCGGCCGAAACCTCGGGAAGCGACATACGTGTCTCGAGTTCGCTGAGCTTGGCTTGGAGCTGGTCTAAATAGGCTTGGTCGATCATGGGGAGGGCCTGGAGTGTTGGAGTGAAGGAGTGTTGGAATGCTGCGCAGAAGCATAGGAATGCAGGCAGGTCTGTTCTGCAGTAATCCCGTACTCCATGATTTCATTTCTCCATTCTGCGTGGACACAAAAAGGCCGAACATGCTTGCGCAGGTTCGGCCATGCAAAAAACGGGATAGCTAGTAGGTGCCTTCTGCGAAGCGCTTCTTGAAACGGTCCACGCGACCTTCCGTATCGATCAGTTTTGCGCTGCCTGTGAAGAACGGGTGGCAGCTGGAGCAGGTGTTCACATGCATTTCCTTGATGGTCGAACGAGTCGCGATCTCGTTACCGCAGGCGCAGCGAACAACCGCGTCTTCATACTTTGGATGGATATCTGTCTTCATGTCTAAAATCCTCGTGTTCAATTGGGAGCGTGGTTTTTAAACAAAGCGGGGGAGCCAAAGCAAGGTTAACTTTCGCCTTTTTTGATCAAATTAGACTTTCCGCTTACCTTGGGGTTGCGTAGCATTCGTCTTCTATGTGGAGTGCTTTTAGAGGACGGTTGGGGAGCGGTTGGTGCGCGGTGCCGGTGGTTATGGCGCTGATGTTGGCATTTGCTGTGCCGAGTTTCGGTCGCGGTGTGACCGAGAGCCAGCTTTCGCGGCTGGATCCGAGTACGGTGGCCACCAGTGTTTTGCTGGAAGTTACGAAGGAGCTGCTCAAGAACGATCAGCTGGAAGATGCCCTGCCGTTCCTGCGAGAGGCGCTGGTTCGCCTGGAGGGGGACGACGATAAGAAGGCGCGGCTGACGCTGGCCTATACACTCTACCAATTGGCGCACTGCCAAATGAAGCTGGGTGAATATCAATCCAGTGCCGCAAATTTCATCCGATTCGCCGACGAGTTTCCGGACGACCCGCAGCAGGAGTCGGGGCGTGTGCTGGCTGCGCAATGCCTGACCATTCTTGAGCAATGGTCCCCGGCGGCCGAGCAGGTTGCCAAAGTGCTGGAAAACCCGCGGCTGGCGGATGAGCTCAAAGTGACCGCCACGCAATTGCAGGCGGAAGCGCTCTATCAGCAGGAAAAATGGCGTGAAGCCATCAAGCCGCTCACATCGCTGTTTCGCATGGCAAAGGTTGACACGGTTCGCGCCGGCGCGGCGGTCATGCTGGTGACGAGCTATGTGCGCCTGAACGACTTCAACAATCTGTTCAGATTTTTGCCTAATTGCGACGAGGCGGCCCGCCACGACGTGGGATTGAATGTGGCGCTGCTGGAGGCGGGCGACGCGCATTACAACGCGGGCGAATATCAGAAAGCACTGCTGTTGTACCGGCTCGTCTTCCTTAAGCAGGAACTGATTGATCATTATGAACAGAGGTTGCGCGACGTTAAAAGTTCCATGAAACCCTTTGCGGCCGGCGGGAAGCAGACGCTTTCCGAGCATCAGGAACTGCAGCGCAAGCGGCAGGCATTATTCAACCGCCTGAGCAAGCACTATGAGGTCATCAAGGGCTTCCAGGATTACGACATGGATGTGGCGCTGAGAACGGCGCAGTGCTACAACGATCTGGAACGCAATTGGCCGGCGCATGCCATCTATAAACGCCTCTACACAGAAGCCCCCACCAATTCTCTGGCTGACCAGGCCCGTTTTTCTGCCTTTGCGGCCATGCTCGACGAACGGGAATGGGCGTTGGCTCTCGCCGAAGGTTATGCCTACATTGAAAATAATCGCGACGGAGAGTTTCTGGACGACGTTACGCTGAACCTGATGCAGGTGCATATGCAGCAGGAGCAGTTTGATCTGGCGCTCGACATGGGGGAGAAGGCGCTGGAGCTTCGGCCCGAACATAAATACATCGATCAGGTGAAATACCTGATGGGATACGTTCACTTTATACAACTTGACTACGAACCCGCCCTGGCGGATTTTTCCGACATCCTCGCGCGTTGGCCGGACAGCCGCTATTATGAGTCCGCGGAATACTGGCAGGCCATGTCGCTCCTTTTCCTGGGCCGTTTCGCGGAGGCGGAGACGGCGTTCAGCGCCTATCTGACCAATCCGAAGTATGACCCGAGAGTCTTTGTGGAGGATGCTTCGTATCGCCTCGGCATTGCGCAATACGGTGCGGAACACTTTGCCGAAGCGGAGCAGACGTTCCGAGTATTTACGGATGAATATCCCGAGAGCCAGTTGTTGTCGGAGGCGTATGCCATGCTCGGTGATATGCGGGGTGCCGAAGGCGATCTGGCCGAAGCGCTGGATTTCTACACGCTGGCCCGTCAAAAGGCGTTGAATATGTCGCAGGTGAACTATCCCCTGTTTCAGATGACGAAGGTGCTTGAGCTTGAAAAGCGCTATGCCGAAATCGTTGAGCTCATGTCGGGCTACATGAAAGAGTACGGCAGGCAGGCCGATTTCGCGAATGCGGCAAACTGGAAGGGCAAGGCCTACAAGGCCCTGGATGAATATCCGCGCGCTTTGAGTACCTATTTCGAGGTGATCGAAGCCGTGGACGACGACGCCAAACTGGGAGGCGTGGACCTGATCCTCAGCGAAATCATTGCCGACTACAACAGTGAGGAATGGTCGTCCTATCGTGAGCTCATCTCCGAAGATTTGAACCGGTATCTCGCCAAAGCCGAAAAGAGCGGTCGGCGAACACTTGAGCTGCAGTACCAGACCGTGCTCGCGCGTATTTCGGAGGGCGCGGAACGGGACGCTCTTGTCGATGCCATCCTGCAGCCCAGAAACGTTCCGGCGGCGGGACCCAGCACGCTGGTGTTGATCGCGCGCGAGGGCGTGAAGCGGAAGGAGTATGAGATCGTTCATGATGCGACGAGGCGTTTCATGTCGAGCTTCGAGATTTCCAACAACATGCTTTATATTCTGCTGGCGAACCTGGATGCCTTGGTGGAGGAGGGCAGTTACACCGAGGCGCAGGAGCTTTCCGAGGAGATCCTGCTGAAGTTCGGTTACAGCAAGTCGGTGGGGTGGGCACGTAAACGCCGCGGGGATGCCTTCCGGCTTCAAGGCCGTTTCGACGAAGCGCTTGAGGCCTATACGGAAGTGCTGGCGGTGCGCGAATGGCGCGGCGAGCTGACGCCGGAAGCGCTCTATTATTCGGGGATCTGTAAACTGAAGCTGGGCGAGATCGAGGAAGCATTCGCTTATTTCCAGCGCATTTATGTTTTATACGAAGATTATCTGGAGTGGGTGGCGCCGGCTTATGCCGAAAGTATACGGTGTCTGGAGCTGCTGGGTGATCGCGAGCAGGACATCATCAATACCTGCAAGGAGATGCTGGCCAACGAGGCGGTGGCCGGCACGGCCGAAGGCGCCGATGCCCGCAAACGTCTTAGTGAGCTTGAGCCGGCGGGGAGCATGCTATGAGTAAACTATTCTGCGCGCTTTTGATCCTGGCAGGGATCGCGGTTTCGGTGAATGCCCAGTATGCGGCAAAAATCACAGTCAGCAGCGGTAATACATTTGTCGTAAATAAGCTCAATATCCAGGGCGACCGCCTCTTTTCCGAAAATGGCCAGACTTCATCCTCGCTCGCGATGATCAAGGAGATCGAATTCCGCTTCACGGGCATCAGCCTTGCGATGTGCGAAAAGATGTTCCGCACCGGTGACCGCAAGTCGCTGGAGGGCCTGCTGGACCAGTATGTTTCTCCGGTCGCCCAGTACAGCCATCTGCCGACCAATCTGGGCGATTATCTGCTGTGGATGGTGCGCGTGCAGTACTGGAATGAAAGTCTGCAAGGCGCGTCAAAAACGATCGGGCTGATACGCCAGACGAAGAACCAGTCGCTGATCGATGCGGCAAGCCTTTACTTCGTCATGCTGCTGATCGATCAGCAGAAGCTGTCCGATGCCAAAACGGTTTTCGCCAGCATCGCCGATCCGGATAGCGTTTCCGTTCCCATGGCGGAATATATTCGCGGAAGATTCGCTCATGAGGAAGGGGACTCGCGTGAAGCCATGCAGCATGTTGCGCGGATTATTGCCTTCCACAGCCGCGATCCTGAATGGATGGCTCCGGCCACAGCGCTGGAAGCGCTCGTCTACCAG
>JBFHPA010000182.1:0-4422 GCA_041592955.1 Pontiella sp. | reverse complement strand
AGCGACCGGGGCGGTAATCGATGAAAATTTTCCGACCATAGTTGAAGGCCAGATATCCGCCATCGGCCGCGAGGTTGAAGGCTTTGTCGGGGAAGGCGGGGTCGTTGAGGATCGCTCCGCAATCGGCGGGATAAAGTTCCTCTTCAATACCGAACCCGAAATTGGAGGCGCTGCCGGTTTTGACATAGGAGCAGTTCGACACCACCGGCCAGAGCGAAACAACAATCATAATCACGAATACGGCGCCGGTGGCGGGAACGAGCACTTTTGCCCGGGAGCCGAGAATCGTAGAGAGCGAGCCGCGCACATATTCGCTGACCGCCGTCAGGCTCAGTACGATGAACGGGAATGCGAGCACGGAAAAGAGCATCGACATTTGCGGCGAGGTCCACACGAGAAAGGCCCCGTAGATCGCCAATGTGGTCAGGGTGACCGGCAGTTTTTTCTTCAGCGTAATAAGTCCGGCGGCCCCGAGAACGAGGACAAAAAGAATGAGAGGCCGGAGTGCCGGAATCTGGAAGTATTCGATAAAGAGCGAGGACCAGTAGGCCGGAGCGGGCGATTTAATGCTGGCGAATACCTGGCCGTGAAGCTTCAGGAGCGAAGGATTCAGGAGGGTGGCAATCAGCAGGGCGGCTGCCAGAATTCCCAGAAGAGCCGGCGTCACCGACTGGTTGGCCTTGTGCTTACTTGATTTCTTGCCGCCTTGCATGGCTTCCACTGCGTATATGGCTGCGATGATGGGGCCATAGAGGAAGGAGCCGTGCATGTTTGTCCAAAGGATCTGCAGCGGGATCAGTGCGCCAAACAGAATAGGCACACTTGTTTTAGTGGTTATGACATATAGGAACAGCGACAGGAACAGCATCATCATTACTTGCGGCCCCACGTCCACGGATTGGAAGATCAGCTGTCCGGCAATCAGCAGTGCAAAACCCTGACTCAATGGGCCGCCCCATTTTTTTGACACCTGGATCAGTAGAATGAAGGTGGCCAGCAGTCCGATGATGTTCAGGATGATCAGCGCCGGGGCTTTGCCGACATTCCATGCCGTGAAAAGGAGTTTGTCGTAAAGCCACGTCGTATTGACGCTGTTGTCGGATTCGAGGAAGGAGAGCGGTGCATTGGTCTGCCCTTGGGCCAGATGCGTCCAGACTTCGGGAGTACTGATGGTGCGAAGGCCGATCAAGGCGATAAAGACGAGTCCAAGGACGACAAACAGGATGGGCGCACCTAACGGCTTTTTACTCATAACTTCTCCCCGATTAATTTCGGTACAGGCTAAAGCGGATCATTATTCCATTGCAAGTGGCGATTCGCCGAAATTCAGAACAGGTCCAGCTGCGAAATATTGGCCTTTAACTTGTGCGGTCGCTTCTTGGCAATCTTCGGCTGGCCGCCATCGCCGAACTCACCTTCCTCGAGATTGCTGAGGATGTCATTGGCGCGCTCGATCACTTCATCCGGCAGTCCGGCCAACCGCGCCACCTGGATACCGTAGCTCTTGTCGGCTGCGCCCGGAACGATCTTGCGCAGGAAGGTGATCGAGTGCCCCTTTTCCTTTACGAGGATGCTGAAGTTCTGCGCATTGGGCAGGGTGAGCGCCAGATCGGTCAGTTCGTGGTAATGGGTCGCAAACAGAGTCTTGGCCTGCATCGCCGGATTTTTACAGAGGAACTCCGCCACCGACCACGCAATACTGATACCGTCAAACGTACTGGTTCCGCGCCCGATTTCGTCGAGCACGATCAGGCTTTTCGGCGTGGCGTTGTTCAGGATGTTGGCGGTTTCCTGCATCTCCACCATGAAGGTGGAGCGGCCGCGCGCGAGGTCGTCGCTGGCGCCGACCCGGGTAAACACCCGGTCTACCAAACCAATTTCGGCTGAGGCGGCCGGTACAAAACAGCCCATGTGGGCCATGATCGTGATCAGTGCCACCTGCCGGATATAGGTCGACTTGCCGGCCATGTTGGGGCCGGTGATGATGATCAGCTGATGGGTTTCGCGGTCGAGCCGCGTGTCGTTGGGAACGAAGCGCTCCGCATCCGGCATCTGCTCCACGACGGCGTGGCGTCCATCGCGGATCTCCAGTCGTCCGTCGTCGCTCATGACGGGGCGGGAATAGTTGTTCAGTAACGCGCGCTCCGCAAACGCGGACAGCACATCCACCTGGCCGATGGCCAGCGCGTTTTGCTGGATGGCTTCCAAATGCTCGACGGCCTGCTGGCGCACGGCCGTAAAAATTTCCTGCTCGAGTCCGACCGAGCGTTCCTGTGCGCCGAGAATCTTGTTTTCGTATTCCTTCAGCTCCGGCGTAATATAGCGCTCGGCGTTCACCAGCGTCTGTTTGCGGACATAGGTGTCCGGCACATCGGCCAGATAGCTCTTGCTGATTTCGATATAGTAGCCGAACACCTTGTTATGCCGGACCTTCAGCGACTTGATGCCCGTGCGCTCGATTTCCGAGGCCTGGAAATCCGCCAGCCACTGGCGGCCCTGGGTCGCCGCCGCGCGCAGCTCGTCCAACTCGGCGTGGTAGCCCGGCCGGATCACGCTGCCGTCCTTGAGGTTGATCGGCGGCTCGTCGACGATAGCGTTTTCAATGAGTGCCACCAGCTCGGGCAGCGAAGTAATCTGTTCGCCCAGCGTTTCCAGCATCGTGCCCTTGCCCTGCAGCAGGGCTTTCACCAGCGGCATCTGCTGAAGCGAAACGCCCATGCCCCGCACATCGCGCGGATTGCCGGAGGTGGAACCGATGCGCGATATCAGCCGTTCGACATCCTTGATGTCTCCGAGGATATCGCGCAGGGAGCGCAGGTAGGACTGGTTGTTCACCAGCAGCTCAACCGCATCGTGCCGTGCCTTGATCTGCTCGAGTTGGTTCAGCGGGCGCAGCAGCCACTCGCGCAACAGGCGCCCGCCCATTGCCGTGCAGGTTGAGTCGAGCACGTTCAGCAGAGTGGCCTTGTAGGCCTGCCGGTTGGAGTTGATCGGCGCGACCAGCTCCAGATTAGTCGCCGTCGTTTCGTCCACCAACATGTAGTCCGCGGGATTCTTTACACGGATGGTCCGGACGTGCGAAAGGTTGCGGCGCAGCTCCGTCTTGACGTAGTAGAGCACCGCGCCGGCCGCGCCGAGCGCGGCGGTGAAGGAAGAGCAGCCGAATCCCTCCAGCGAATGGACGTCAAAATGTCGTAGCAGAAAATCGTTGGCCGAGGCGGTCTCGAAGGTCCAGTCCTCGCAGGCCGTCAGCAGGGTGTTGGTAGCTTCAAGGGTGAGTGCGGTAAACGAGGGATCCGCCATCTGCTCCTCGGCCACGATGCATTCCGCCGGGGCATAGCGCGACAGGTTGGCCTGCACGCTCGCCACATCGTTCGATTCCTCGATCCAGAATTCGCCCGTCGAAAGATCGAGCACCGCCATGCCGAACCGGTCCTTCTCGCGAAAGAGGCCGGCCAGAAAATTGTTCTGGTTGCCGTCGAGCACGACTTCGTCGAGGATCGTTCCGGGGGTGACGATACGGGTGACATCGCGTTTCACGACACCCTTGGCGGTGGCGGGATCTTCCACCTGTTCGCAGATCGCGACCTTCACGCCCGCCTTCACCAGCCGTTCGAGATAACCGGCGGCGGAGTGGTAGGGCACACCGCACATCGGCGTGTTATGGCGCTTGGTCAGGGTGATACCGAGAATATCGGAGGCGGTCTTGGCATCGTCGAAAAACATTTCATAGAAGTCGCCCAGCCGGA
Source organism: Pontiella sp. (assembly GCA_041592955.1). Taxonomy (GTDB): domain Bacteria; phylum Verrucomicrobiota; class Kiritimatiellia; order Kiritimatiellales; family Pontiellaceae; genus Pontiella. The sequence goes on along the minus strand of JBFHPA010000182.1, from coordinate 673 downwards.
AGAAGAGGATCGTGTCCTCCGGCAGCTCGCGCCGTATCGACCGATACTGCGCCATCATTGGTGTTTCCTTCTTCTCCGGCATGCAACTCCCTGAAAATCAAAGAAACACAGTGTATCCGGAAGGTGAAACGAATCAATCCTGAATCCGCCCGTTTAAGAACGGGTAGAGGAAGGCGGTGCATGCAATATACAATTCGATCAGTTCCGAAGTACGGCTTAAAACGTGATCAAATCGCCTGTGGATCGGAATAAAGTCGTTGTAAACATCGATGCCGGCATGGAGGATGATCAGGGCAATCCAGGGCAGCAGCAGGGCGGGGACGCCGATGCCATTGAATTTCGGTTTAACACCCAGCAAAATGCCGATCAATGCGCCGAGACCAAAGGTCAGCCGCATCCATTCGGAATGCCCCTGCAGGAATGCAATATTGTGAAGAGTTGTTTCCCCCTGCGCGTTCACAGCCTTGAAGGCCTCGGGTGTTTCAAATCCGAACAGCCACTGCCCCCAGGCGATCTCCTCCATTGCAATGAAAAATAGACCAATGCTGAAGAAGGCGTAGAAGCCATGGATAAGGAAGGTGCTGCCGGCCTTGTACACTTTCAATGCTTGCATCATGCTGACCACGCACCCGGCCATTAGCAGCACGGCGGTCATAAGCTCAATCGGATGGTT
>JBFHPA010000181.1:0-4423 GCA_041592955.1 Pontiella sp. | reverse complement strand
GCGCAGGGAGTCGAAGAAGCCGCGCTCCACAATATCCGCAGGCATGAGGCCACGGGAGATTTGTCGGATCTGGTTGCTGGCATCATCGGCCAGCTCGGAAATCTGGGCGGCATCCTCCTCGCCGGGATTGCCATCCCTTCTCAAATTGTTGGAGAGCGAACGACTCAGAAGACTGATCCCTGTGAGCAGCTGCCCGATCGAATCATGCAAATCCTGCCCGATACGCCGGCGCTCCCGCGTGCTGACCAATGCGATTTCCTCGTTGAGCTGCGGGCGGGTCACATCACAGATCCCATAGAGCGTGTAATGATCCGCCGCTGAATATTTAATCAGCTCCACATCGCGGTGCGAGCCATCCAGACAACGCAGCACAGAGCCCAGGACCGGATCATTCGTATCCGGCAGACAGGAGTCGATCATGCTTAAATCCAAACCCGAGAACAGATCGCTCATGTTTAATCCGCTCAACGCATCGGAGGTATAGCCGAAGACTTCAGGAATCTCCGAACTGGCGGCCTGAATCGTATTGTTTGCATCCACGAGCAGAAAACACACGCGATCATCCGCCAGAGCCCCCACCCATGCCGGAATCGCAGAATCCATATCGGGCGCCTCCGTGGAAATCTGCAGACAGGCGTATCGCCATTTTCCGCGTTTGCGCTCGTACGGCAAAACGTGAAGATATTTCCGCTGCCCTTGTCCATAAGAGAGCGCGATGGATGCCGGTTGCCGCGTTGCAACCGCCTCGCTCAGCACACAACTGTCAAAAGCGCTTTCCGGCACGTTCAGCAACAGAAAATGGTCTTCCTCCTCGTCAGCCGGGCAAATGGCCTGAAAGTGGTGGCGGACATGGTGTTTTTCGTCGAATACGCAGAAAATAAATTCAGTGACTCCCGGTGGCGGAGGGATTGCAGACTTGTCTTCCGATCTACTCGAAATGCGAAACATAAAGTTCCTTTTTTGTGAACAGTCCACCCCTGCGGAGGATGAATTCAAGCTGGCCTTCAATCTACCCTGCCCAGCATTTCACGTCAACCGCCCAGCATGGTTTGCGGAGCCCTTTTGCGCGGTGCGAATGATTCCGAAAGAAGCCATTATTAGTCCCTTATTACGCTTTAAATCATCATAATCGGTTATCATCATGCTTGATTTGAAGTGAACCGAGGAGTGCAAGGAATGAAAAAAAGCGAATGCCCCTATAAAGCCCACCTTTTCATCTGTGTAAAAACCCGTGGCGACGAACGGAAATCCTGCGGCCAAGGTGACAATCTGCACTTAAAATCCGTTTTGAAAGAAGAAATTAACAAGCGCGGATGGAAGCCGCATGTGCGGATTTCGGATACGGGCTGCCTTGGCATATGCGAAAAAGGGCCCAATATCATGATCTATCCCCAGAAGATATGGTACAGCGCGGTAACCGTTGAGAATATTCCTGAAATCCTGGATGCGCTCGAATCCATCATTTCCGAGTAGTTTTGCTTCGATCCGGCCCTCCGCGAAAGCTCAGGGCCTGCCATAAACCATACCGTTTTGCCGAACACACCATTTAAGAGAACGATTTTCTTGTACCGCTTCTTCTTTGAGCTAAAATGCTTACATACGGGGAGGTATTTAATGAAATTCACATCTCTGGATAAACGTGTCTACGTCAAGGGGCTTGCACTTGAATGCCCCCTTGGCACCCCCGCTGATGAATGTCCGTTGAATGGCTTGCGCGGTCTGCCTGCCGCTCAAATGAACCGAACCATCAACAACCTGACCGATGAGCAGGTCGATTCGATCTTTTCAATCCACAGGCATTGCTTTGTGCAGCGCACAAAGGGCCGGGCCATCGAGGCCGATGGGCCTTCTACTTCGTCATTCAGCCGTTAGGCGCGAAATAAATAAACTCCAGCGTATAACCATTGGGATCGAGAAAATAGAGGCTCGCCCCATCCCATCGCTCATACGCTTCCTTCACGATCTTCACGCCGTGATCTCTGAGATGTTCCTGAAACTCGTAAACCGCCTCGGTCGACTCCGCCGTCAGACCGAAATGGGTGAATGCCTTCCCCCGGTTTTTCGGTCGCATCTCGACATCGAAGCGCTCCTTGTCCCATGGATACTGAATCAACGCCAGCACAGCATCACCGCCGATCTGAAAAAAGGCATCCTGCTCCCGGCGTTCCGTCATTTGCAGCCCCAGCACCTCGGTGTAGAAACGGATCGACTCCTCCAGATCCGAAACCGACAGCCCGAAATGGCATATTCCTTTAATATAATTCATAGCGAAATCCTTATCTAGTGGAAGCTGATCAAACGCCAGACCCTCGCAAAATAAACGCCACTCAAGCCAGCTAAAACCGAGTTCCAACGATCGGCAAGCTATGTGGACACCGGGATCAACACACGCGCCGTTTGATGAGTTCGTGCAGTTTTCCGTTATTGGCTTCGATCAGCGCCCGCTTCTTGTCCTTTGACCATTTCTTGATCTGCATTTCTCTGGCAATCGCATCGGTTTTTGATGGATGAGCCTCTGAATAGACCAATTCAAGCGGGCGGTGAGACAATACACCAGATTGCAAGTGAATCAGAAGTGCCGACGAGCAAATTCGCGCCCCGAACCCGACTTCAGGTAGGCCTCGAACGCAATGGTTTTCTCTTTCGAAATAAAGGCGACCGCCGTTTCGACTCTCCATGGACGGTACTTGGAAGTGTGTGGACAACCTCCGGAATTATGCTTCTTTAATCGGGACTCCAGATCGGCGGTCACGCCGATATAATGTCTATCCGGATCTTCCAGAGAAACGAGAATATAGACATAGTGAAATTCAGTAATCGGCATGCCAAGCCGTAGTCTCGCAGCGGTTATTGTCCGCCTTCGCATTTCTCACAAACTCGAAACGACTACGGCGTGACAGCCTTCGCTCTCCGCTACGCTGCGAGCGAAGGCTGGTGGAGATGGGGGGAATTGAACCCCCGTCCGAATAAGAGTCACAACAGCTTCTACGTGTGTAGTCGGGCATTAAAGGATTCGCCGCCGCCGCTGCCGCCTGACCGGGCCACTTTGGTCGCTAGGATCCTGTTGGTTCTCGCACCGCCGCCCGGATCCCCGACCTTGGTGCCAGCCTGTTATCGTCGCCTCTAGCCCCTAACAGGCTTCAGGGTAGAGACGTGGCAGAACTAAGCTGCCAGTGCGTAACTTTCGTCAGCATTTATGTTTTTTGGACTCCTTTTTACGAGGCCTGGAGGCCAACCTCGACACGCCACTGAAGCTTCAACTTACCCGTCGAAACCAGTCATCCCCATGCATGAGAACGGACAGAGCCAACACCAAAAGCGTTCAAACGTCAATGCGCGTCCCTAAAAAGTTCCTCGAACGGGGTCAACAACGCGTGAGCCGATCAACGGGTTTGGTCGCAACTCTTCCGGCCAAACTTTGCGTATTTGCTCTTTACTGGTCTAAAACATGCTTATTTCAGGCCATAGACCAATTTAGGATATGAAAATACATTCAATACTATCGATCTCGTTGCTGTTTACCGCTCCGCTTCTCACTGCGAGGGCCGAAGTCGGGGATACGATTGCGCAGGCTAAAGCGAGATACGGCACTCCCGTCGCGGAAATGGAATCGAAAGGCCAAACGATCCATGTCTATCAAACGCCCGGCGGCAAAGTTACCGAAACCTATGACATCAAAGGTGTTTGCGTAATTTCGGATGCTGACCTGTCGGTGGCAGAACAAACACAGCCCGGTTCTTTGGAAAAACCAACCACCGAAAACCAACCGGCTTTAAGCGAGTCGAAGGAACAGGCCACACAGGAAACACTTCCAAGCGGTGAGGGCAAAAGAAAACGGCCCATCTTGCTGATTATCATCGGGTTCGGTATGTGCATCGGTGGGATTGCGCTCTATATCAAGCAAAAGAAATCCGAACCTATATCCCTGAAGCTGTAGCTTGAGAATAGGTTCCATCTATAACCTGTTGGATTGCCCGACGAGTCTTCTGACGCTTGAGGTGATATTCGGCTTTGCGCGCGATTGTCGGATCTTCGAATTCAATAAGAGCCATCCGTTTCCATGGTCCCTTATTTCGAGTAGCTGCGACAAGTCCGCTGTTATGTTGATCGAGACGGCGGTTTGGATCGTTGGTGGAGCCGATGTAATAACGCCCATTCCCTTCCGATTGGAGAATGTAGACATAACCATTCATGGGAAAAAAAGTGGCGCACCCATCAGGAGTAAAACTTTACCCCGCTTCAGCGGGGCTGAAACCTTCCCGCTTTAGCGGGATGCTCTATTCATCAAACAATGGCCACGGATAGGTTCCATCTATAACCTGTTGGATTGCCCGACGAGTCTTCTGACGCTTGAGGTGATATTCGGCTTTGCGCGCGATTGTCGGATCTTCGAATTCAATAAGAGCCACACGCTTCCATGGTC
>JBFHPA010000180.1:0-4464 GCA_041592955.1 Pontiella sp. | reverse complement strand
GACCATGCGCGGCAAAGACGGCCTGCTGCTCGGCGTCGGCGACCAGCTCGCCATCGGTATCTGGGAGGCCTCCAGCGACGGCCTCTTCTCCACCATCGAAAGAAAGCAGAACACCATCCACGCCGTCATCGACCAGAACGGCGAGATCTACATTCCCTATGTCGGCCAGATCAAAGTCATCGGCAAAAGTCTCGAAGACGTCCGCGCCACCATCGAGCAGGGCTTGCAGGGCAAGGCCGTCGAGCCGCAGGTGCAGGTCGCGCTGCAGGTCAACATCAGCAACAATGTGACGTTGGTGGGGGATATTGTGAAACCCGGCCGCTATGCGGTTCCGGTGGGCGGCCTGCGGCTGCTCGAGGCCATTGCGCTGGCCGGCGGCTCCAAACCGCCCGTCTATGAAACCGAAGCCACCCTTGTGCGCGGGGATAAGCGCGACACCATCCGCCTCGACGAAGTTATGCGCAAATCCGAAAACAATGTCTGGCTCAAGCCCGGCGATGCCGTGCAGATCATGCATCAGCCGCGCTCCTTCACCGCCTTCGGCGCCGTCACCAGTCAGAACCGGCACACCTTTAAAACCGAAAGCATCAGCCTGGCCGAAGCACTGGCCGATGCCGGCGGACTGCGCGAAGGGCTGGCCGATGCCGGCGGCGTATTTCTCTTCCGGCTCGAGCCCCCTGCGCTGCTCGAGCAGGCCGGTATCGAGCAGCCCGAAACACTCGTCGACGGGGAAGCCGCCACCGTCTACCGGCTCGACTTCGACGATCCGCAATCCTTCTTTCTGGCCCACTCCTTCGCCATGCAGGACAAGGACATCCTCTATGTCTCCACCGCGCCCGCAGCTGAATTTTACAAGTTCATCACCATTTTCGTGAATCCGCTGCTGAACATCGGCCGCACCGGTATCGTGATCGGCAGAGAGTTTGAGTGATGGCTCTGCGCTTGCGTAATGGAACGATAGTGAAATGATCAATCTGGCGACTACATCTGAATCCGGCAGGCAAACGGCGCCATTCAACCGTGTGCACTCCATGATCAGCCATAAAGCCGTCATGCTCTATAAAGGGTTTAAATACAGCCTGAGCGATCCGCATTACTGGCTGCATCAAACGCCGACGCAATCACTCTACTGGCTGAACCCCTGGCTTGCTTCCGGTGTGCATCCCTCCGAGATCCGGAAAGTGGGCAGGAATGCCTATTTAAAGGATGGCGCGGGCCTGTATGTCTCCCGAACGATCACACTGCGCGAGTTTCACCGGCTCTGCCGTTCGGGGGAGCGGTTGAACTACCTGATCGACGATGACTACGAAGCTCTGGCGAAAGACATCACCCTGCCGCACAAGTACCGCAAAAGAATGGGGTATTTTGCCGCCCGGGTCCTTCCCGTAATTTGTGCATCCGACCAGGTCAGCCTCTTTGCCGCGAGCGATATGCTGGCCGAAAAATACGGGTGCGCAAAAATCGAGCCGCACTGGGTTGAGCCCTCGCCGCGACCGCGGACAAAAGACCGCTCGGAGAAAATGATCCGGCTCGCCTATTTATCCACCGCCAGTCATCTGTGCGATTTTTCCGCACTGGTGAAAACGTGGGTTCCCCAGATCAACAACCTGCTGATTGAGCGGGGCATGGTGGCCGAAATCACCCATTTTCTGGGATGGCATGTCGACCGCGGGCTGTTGCCGCATGTTTCGAACATCCGATGGAAGCATCGGCATGCGCTGCCCTGGCGCATCTACCGGCACGAAATTCCACGCGTGCGCTATGACGCCATCCTCTACCCATTGCAAAGCAACCCCGTAAACGATGCCCGCTCCAGCAACAAGCTGCGGGAGGCCGAAATGCTGAACGTTCCGATTTTCAGAAATGTTTCTGACGTCGTCGAGTGGATCAATTCAAACTGAGAAGTGTGTTATGGAAAGCAAACCCAAAAAATGGATGGCCATTCTAAAAAGCAATGATCACCTGCGGAAGGCCAAGCTGATCCTCAAGCTTTGGAATGTGGTCAACCGGATCAAGTACCAGTTTTCAAAACCGAAGACCCATTTCCAGGCCGAGTACAAGGGGGAAAAGATTTTACTGATCGCCCTGTTCCAGAAAGGCAAAGTCCGTCCCGATCTGATTCGGTTGTTTGAAGATGCGAAAGCCATGGGAATGTATGTTTTTGCCATCAACAACCTGAAGATCAGAAAGCCCGAAAGCCTGAAGGGGCTTGTCGATTTTTATGTCGAGCGCTTCAACTATGGCCGTGATTTCGGCAGCTACAAGCATGGCTTCCTATATCTCATTAAAAAGAAGTGGAATCGGATCTGCCCGAGAGTGCTGCTGCTCAATGACAGTGTCTACTATACCACTAAGGGTTTACATCAGTTTCTGGATGATATGGTTTCAACGGATAAGGAAGTTCTCGGTTCCACCGAAAATTATGAAATCGAATATCACCTCGGATCGTTCAGCGTTTCGATCGGCAACTCCGTTCTCAACAAAAAGCGCTTCATCAAGTTCTGGAAGCGCTACCTGCTCTCAGACATCCGGCCGATCGTTATCCACCGCGGCGAGATGGGCCTGTCCAAGGTCTTAAAGCGGTCGGTCTCCTCGCCGGACGCGATCGAGGCGCTCTATTCGACAAACCGATTCATGCGGGACATCCAGAATTCCGACGAGCTGCTGGATGTGTCCATTCGAAATGCCAGAACCTGTGCGCTGGTCGATTGGAAAAGGCTATCAGCCAAGAGTGTATTGGATGCCAGCCTTAAGTCATACATTACTCCCAAATACGATACGCGAGGCGCGCAGGCACAGGTCGCTTCAACACTTGAAGAGTTGAATCACAATATGTTTGTAGGCGGCTACCAGGGGGTAACGGATCTGATTCGACACAACATATTCAATGATGCAGCTTTTGAAGAAAAAAGCATTCGGGATCTGGTGGTTTCCATTCAGGTCGAAGTCTTCATGACCGGCAGTCAGGTGCATCAAAATGCAGCCATTCTGGTGCACATGGGGCTCCCCATCGTGAAATTGGACGGGCTCTATCGTGGCGTCTTTAATATTTCGGATATGAACAAGGTGTCCTGTCAACTGCCGGATCAGGAGAGAGTGGAACTGCAACGCCTGTTGCTCGAACGTCCCTTTGGCGGCGTGACATTGAAAAAATGGAAACTCGAAGCCTTTAATCGGGGCTGGTTGTAGTTTTTAGAAACTCATACCTAAAATTATGAAACAGATTTTCATCCATATACCTAAAACTGCAGGCACGTTCTTGCGAGAAGCTCTAATGAGACAAGGAATCAGCGTGGGTTGTGCCTATCCTGACCCTCCCTTTAAGACTATTGCAAGCATGAGCGAAACGGAGCTAAATGAATTTGTTGGCCATGACGTAGTGATGGGGCATGAGTCGCTCCACTCCTTCAGGAGAACACTCGGTGGCGACAGCATTTATTCCACGATATTCCGTAATCCGGTTGATCGTGTAATTTCGTATTACAACCATGCGATGACGCACTTCCTGCAGTTCAATGGCAACAAGCTGACCCTCATCAAGTTCATGGATAACGACTCGAATTATGAGCTTAACAATCTGCAGTTGCGGTATGTTTCAGGTAAGCCGTTGCATGAGTCAGTAGATGAAGATGACTTGGAAAGAGCTAAATCACAATTGCTGGGAGGTGAACTGCAATTTGGAATCCAGGAACATCTTCTTCCTTCTATTCGCAGAATGGATTTGTTCAAAAAAGTTAATCTAGACGCCCCAAAGAAAAGCAACATATCCACTTATGGATTTACTCGGAACTCCATATCCGACATTGAGAAGGATATGATCATCCAGAAGAACTCACTGGATATGAAGCTCTATGCCTTCGCTTTGGAGTTGTTCCAAAACACATTGCAACCCGCCTAATATAATGGATGCTGACCAATCGCGAAAAGTTTATGTCAGGATGCCGTCGTTGCTTTCACTTGAAACCTAATGATGAGATTGTCGGCTGGGGCCGCAAGCGTTCTGGCAAGCGAGCGCTCCGGCACGCGCAAAAAAACGAAAGCGGATTTGTGTTGCAGGAGGACGGCTTCCTGCGCTCCGTCAACCGCAACGACAATGCCTTGTCCATCGTGCACGACGAAAAAGGCATCTATTACGATGCCTCTGATGCCTCTCAGCTTGAGGACTTTATCGCCCGACCGCTGACTGCGGAAGAAAGCCGACGGGCCGATGGGCTGATCATAAAATGGCGCGCTCTGCGCCTGTCCAAATATAATGCCGCGCGTGAATATGCCGGTGATCTGCCCGAGCGCTACATCCTCGTGGTCGACCAGGTGTACAATGATCTATCCATCACATACGGGCAGGCGGAGGCCTCTTCATTCCGGCGCATGCTGCAGGCCGCGCTGGATGAACACCCCGGGGCAGCGGTGGTCGTTAAGATGCATCCGGATGTCTTTACCCGCTCCAAAGAAAGCCACTTTGAT
>JBFHPA010000179.1:0-4475 GCA_041592955.1 Pontiella sp. | reverse complement strand
GAGAAAAGAAAACGTCCATGAAATCGTCAAGGTATCCGGCTGGATTCACAGCGTACGCGATCATGGCGGCATCATATTCATCGACCTGCGCGACCACTACGGACTGACCCAGATTGTGATCGACCCTTCCCAGCCCTTCTACAAAGGGGTTGAGCATTGGCGCGTGGAATCCACCATTTGCTTCACCGGCCAGGTCGTCGACCGTATTCCAGAGGCGATCAATCCGAAGCTCCCCACCGGTGACATCGAAATCGTGGCCAAGGAGATGGAGACGCTCGGCGAATCTAAAGTGCTGCCGTTCCAGGTTTCCAAGGAAGAGGAGTGCAACGAAAGCCTGCGCCTTGAATACCGATTTCTCGACCTGCGCCGGGCCGGACTGCACAACAACATTGTGCTGCGCTCGAAGGTCATCTCCCGCATGCGCGAGCTGATGACCGCCGAGGGTTTCATGGAAATCCAGACGCCGATTCTTACGAGCAGCTCACCGGAAGGCGCCCGCGACTATCTCGTCCCGAGCCGCGTTCATCCTGGTAAATTTTATGCCTTGCCGCAGGCGCCCCAGCAGTTCAAGCAGCTGCTGATGACCTCCGGCTTCGATCGCTATTTCCAGATTGCGCCGTGTTTCCGCGACGAAGACGCCCGCGCCGACCGCTCGCCGGGCGAGTTTTACCAGTTGGATATGGAGATGGCCTTCGCCACGCAAGACGACGTCTTTGAGGTGAACGAAAAGGTGCTGCACCAGATCTTCACCGAATTTTCCGACAAGCAGGTCGACGATATTCCGTTCACCCGAATTCCTTATCTGGAAGCGATGGATAAGTATGGCACCGATAAACCTGATCTGCGCAATCCGCTGGTCATGCAGGATGCATCCGAGCTGTTCCGCGACTGCGATTTCAAGGCTTTCGCCGGCGTGGTTGCTTCCGGCGGCGTGGTCAAAACCATCGCGGCCAAGGGCTGTGCCGATAAATCGCGCAAGTTCTTCGACGACATGATCAAGTTTGCCCAGGGCGTTGGTTCCAAAGGCCTCGGCTACCTGCGCTGGATCGATGGCGAAGTCCAGAGTCCGATCGCCAAGTTCCTTTCGGAGGAAACGCTCAACCAGCTCAAGGCGCTCGGTGGGGTGGGTGACGGCGATGTCATGTTCTTCATTGCCGACAAGGAAAAGGAAGCAACCGCCATTGGCGCATGTGTGCGTGACGAGCTGGGCCACCGCCTTGAACTGATCGATCCCAACGTCTTCAAATTCTGCTGGGTCGTCGACTTTCCAATGTATGAACTCGACGACGAAGGAAAGGTCGAGTTTTCCCACAATCCGTTCTCGATGCCGCAGGGCGGCATGGACGATCTGCTGAACAAGGATCCACTTGAAATCCTTGCCTTCCAATACGACATTGTCTGCAACGGCACGGAGCTCTCTTCCGGTGCGGTGCGTAACCACAGTCCAGAGCTGATGGTGAAGGCGTTCGATATCGCCGGGTATGACCAGTCGGTGGTGGAAGAGAAATTCCCGGCACTGCATCGGGCGTTTCAATATGGAGCCCCGCCGCATGCCGGTATCGCCCCAGGCGTTGATCGCATTATCATGTTACTGGCCGACGAACCAAATATTCGTGAAGTGATCGCTTTCCCGATGAACCAAAAGGCTCAGGACTTACTGATGGGTGCGCCGGGCAGTGTCGAGCACAACCAGGTCCGCGATCTCCACCTCAAGATTCATCTGCCTAAGAAGGTCGAAAAGGAGATCGAGAGCGGCGACGAATGAACCCCGTTTCCTGCTGATTACATGACCGTCTGTGCGAGCAGGCGGTTTTTTTATGCCTTTCCTTCGTTATTCAGATTTTGTCTAAAGACAGTAATTTCAGGCGTTTCGAGCTTTGATCACTTGCTTTTTAGCGATCAATCGATATTTTTATATCGAGAAACAGAATCGGCTTTGCAGACGCAGGAGGCATGTAATGAGCGAGATGACTTCAGAAATTAAAAAAATCTGTGCCAAATATGGAAACGAGCGTGCCCGTCTAATGGACATTGTTCGCGAGGTGCAGGAAGCCTTCGACCATGTTCCACGCGAGGCGTTTGGTCTGATCGCCGAGCAGGCGAATACCCACCGCGTTGAAGTCGAGAGTGTTGTTTCATTCTACTCCTTCCTATCCGAAAAAAAGCAGGGCGATATCGTTATTCGCCTTTGCGATGACATCATTGATCGCTTTCAGGGTGGCGACGAAGTCGGCGAGGCGCTCTGCAAGGCGCTGGACATCGGTTTCAATGAAACGACCGCGGACGGATTGATTACGCTGGAAAAGACGGCGTGCATCGGCATGAGCGATCAGGCTCCCGCGCTGATGGTCAACGATACGATGGTTACCAACCTCACGGTGGAAAAGATCCCGGCGCTCGTGGAACAGCTGAAGGCGAATCCCGATCCGCAGGCGCTGGTCACGGAGATGGGCGACGGCAACAATGCCGATCCGCTGGTGCAGGCGATGGTGAACAACAATATCTGTGAGGCCGGGCCCGTTATTCTATCCAATTATCGCAAGGACGCCGGTCTGCGCAAGACGCTGACCCAAACGCCGGAAGAGGTGATTGAAGATGTAAAAACCTCCGGATTACGCGGCCGAGGGGGCGCAGGATTCCTTACCGGACTGAAGTGGGAGCTGACGCGCATGTCGGCCGGCACGGACAAGTATGTGCTGTGCAATGCCGATGAGGGTGAGCCGGGCACGTTCAAGGATCGCGTGCTGCTTACCGAACGGGCTGACCTGGTGCTTGAGGGGATGACGGTAGCGGCGTATGCGATTGGTGCGGAAACCGGCATCATCTATCTTCGCGCAGAATATGCCTATCTCCGTGCGTATCTTGAAGACAAGCTGAACCAGCGGCGCGCCGCCAACCTGCTCGGTAACAATATTCTCGGCAAGGAAGGCTTTAATTTCGATGTCCGCATCCAGATGGGGGGCGGTGCATATGTCTGCGGCGAGGAAACCTCGCTGATCAGTTCGTGCGAAGGCACGCGCGGCGATCCGACCGACCGAACACCGTTCCCGGTGGTGAAGGGCTATATGGTGTCGCCGACCGCCGTTAATAATGTGGAGAGCTACTGCTGCGCGGCGCGCATCATGGACATGGGGCCGGGCTGGTTTTCCTCCATCGGCACGGGCCAGAGCACGGGTACGAAGCTGTTGAGTGTTTGCGGCGACTGTGAACGACCCGGCATTTACGAAGTTCCGTTCGGCACCAAGGTTAGTGAAATTCTGGAACGCGCCGGAGCGGATGATGTGGCCTGCGTGTGTGTAGGCGGTCCATCCGGCCAGATGGTCGGTCCCGCGCAGTTTAGCATGGGCATAAGCTATGAGGAGCTTTCGACCGGCGGCTCGATGATGGTCTTCAGCAACCAGCGCGATATTCTCGAAGTGGCCGACGCCTTCATGGAATTCTTCGTGGACGAAAGCTGCGGCTATTGTGTTCCCTGCCGGGTGGGCAACGTGCTGCTGAAAAACCGGCTCGAACGTATTCGCAAAGGAGAGGGCGCGCAGAGCGATCTTGATTACCTCCAGCGCCTAGGTGAAAGCGTCAAATATACCAGCCGTTGCGGCCTGGGCCAGACCTCGCCGAATCCGGTTCTGTCGACCCTGAAAAACTTCCGGCCGGTTTACAACGCCTTGGTGAAGGACAACGGCGGCGGAATGAACAAGTCGTTTAATATTATGAAAGCGGTTGAGCAAGCCAGTGCCATTGCGGGCCGCCGTTCGGAAATTTTCCATGCCTAGGAGGAAGCTATGAGCGACACAATGAAAATTACGATTGATGGAAAAGAGATTGAGGCTAAGCCGGGGCAGACGATCATGCAGGCGGCGGATGAGGCTGGCATTTATATTCCCCGCCTCTGCGCCCATCCGGACCTGAAGCCGATCGGCAGCTGCCGCGTATGCACAGTAGTGGTCGATGGACGTCCGCAGGCGGCCTGCGTCAAACCGATTATGGAAGGCATGGTGATCGAGAACGAAACACCGGAGCTGTTGCAGCACCGTCGCAATATCATCGACATGATGTTTGTAGAGGGGAACCACTTCTGCATGTTCTGCGAGAGAAGCGGCAATTGCGAACTGCAGGCGATGGCCTACCGCTTCGGCATCACCGCGCCGCAGTACCCCTTTCAGTTCCCGGAAAAGGATGTCGATGCTACCCACCCGGATATCATGCTCGACCATAACCGGTGCATCATGTGCGCCCGCTGTGTGCGCGCTTCGCAGGAGCTGGATGGCAAGAATGTCTTCCAGTCGATCGGTCGCGGTTTTGAACGCAAGATCGGTGTGAATGGGGAACGCGCACTGGGCGATACGGATATGGCGATTACCGATAAGTCCGCAGACATCTGCCCGGTCGGATGCATCATTAAGAAACGGGTCGGATTTGAGGTGCCCGTGGGACAACGGACCTATGACAAGGCGCCGATCGGTTCGAATATCGAG
>JBFHPA010000178.1:0-4541 GCA_041592955.1 Pontiella sp. | reverse complement strand
GCCACGTCATCAGCGGAGTTCCTTTTTGAGCTTGGCGAGGAGGGCGTCGGAGGTGCGGAAGGAGGTGTGGAGGCGGTCGAGCAGCTCGACGGTGGTGTGGACGGCTTCCTCTTCGGCGCGGTTGGGGTTTTTGATGTCGAGATCCCAGCCGCGCTCTTTGATTTCCTTGATGGAAACTTTCCAGGACTGGTCGGAGGCGCGGGGGTTTTTCATCCATTGGCCGACGGGGTCGAATTCTTCGGGGCGGATGGGCTTGGTTTTGGAATAGGATTTCTGGCCTTCGGGCAGGCGGTGCTCGTGGTACCAGACGTGTTTGGTGGGTTTGCCCTTTTCAAAGAAGAGGATGTTGGTGGCGACGGTGGCGTAGGGCGCGAAGACGGTGTTGGGCAGGCGCACGATGGTGTGCAGGTCGCATTCGCTGAGCCACTTTTCGCGGATGCGCTGTTTAACGCCTTCGCCGGTGAGGGAGCCGTCGGGCAAAACAATGGCGGCGCGGCCGCCGTCTTTGAGCAGGCGCAGCATGAGCACGAGGAAGAGGTCGGCCGATTCCTTGGTGCGGAAGTTGAGCGGGAAATTCTTTTCGTTGCTGTTGGCAACGACCCCGCCGAAGGGCGGGTTGGCGAGAATGCAGTCAACCTTTTCGCCGGCTTTGTAGTCGGAGAGCGGGCGGTCGAGCGAGTCGCGGTAGACGAGGTTGGGTTCTTCGATGTCGTGCAGGATGAGGTTGGTGGTGGCGAGCAGGAAGGGGAGCGGCTTGTATTCCCAGCCGTGGACGTGCCGCTGGATTTTGCGGCGGTCGGCGGCGGTTTTGGCCTGCGCCATGAGGTGTTCGATGGCGGCGGTAAGGAAGCCGCCGGTTCCGCAGGCGGGGTCGAGCAGTTTTTCGCCGAGCTGTGGGTTGAGGGTTTTGGCCATGAATTCGGTGACGGCGCGGGGGGTGTAGAACTCGCCGCTCTTGCCGGCGCTCTGGAGTTCCTTGAGCATGCCCTCATAAATCTCGCCGAAGACATGGCGGTCGGTGGCGTGGTTAAAGTCGACTTCGTTGAGCTTGTTGAGCACGCGGCGCAGGGTGGTGCCGGATTTCATGTAGTTGTGGTTGCCCTCGAACACCTCCTGCAGGATGAGGGCGCGCTTGTTGCCGTCGGAAATGTCGAGTTCGCGCAGGGCGGGGAAGAGCTGGTTATCCACAAAGCCGAGCAGCTCGTTGCCGGTCATGCCCTCGTCGTTACCCGCCCAGGCATCCCAGTGATATTCGGGCGGCAGGGGCGAGGCATAGTCTTTCTTCAGGAGTTCGAGCTCCTTTTCTTTGTCGGAAAAAACCTTGAGGAACACCATCCAGCCGAGCTGCTCGATGCGCTGGGCATCGCCATTGACGCCGTTGTCCTCGCGCATGATGTTGCGGATGGATTTCATGAAGCTGGTCATATTTATGGTCATAAGTCGGGTGTCCGTTATCGGGTATTGGTTGTCAGTTTTTTCTCATTGACCGTTACTGCCGGTCGAATGACTGCATATACCACTCAAGGAGTGTTTTCTTATCCTGCCGGAGCATAGAGCGCCTCTTCGAGGCCTTTGATTGCCTCGATGTATTCCGGTTTTCCTCCAAACTCGTTAACGATTTGGAGTGGAGTGCCGAACCGGTTGAACGGATCGATGTGCAGGATACCGACATCCTCGATATGCTCGATGCCCTCGTCGGCATATTTATCGAGCAGGGCATCAAGCACGTTACGGGCGGTTTCTCCGTATTTGATGAAATAGTTGCGCTTCTTCACGTTGTTTGCCCGTTCCTTGCGGGTGAGAGGTGGCATGTCGTAAGCCACGTGGCAGATGATATCAAACAGATCGCATTCCCGTCCGACGGCTTCGAACAGGTCATCGACCAGGACGCCGTGTTCCTGAAGTTCTGCCACAATGGCCTCCTTGCGATCAACCGCGCTCCACTCCTGCAGGAATTCGTCGAGGCTGGCATAATGCTCGAGAATCTGGAGGCGGGTATAGTCCTTCAGGCTGACGGTTATAGGCTTCCCTTCCGCCGTAAAATACATGTTGCGCTCAATCAGCGCCGAAACATTCACGCCGTTGACATAGGTCTTTTGGCGCATTGCGGGAGGGACGTTGACCACGGGATCCGGATCGGGCAGAGGATATTCAAGTGGAGGCTCAAAATCGATCACATCGCCGTCCTCGTCAACCACTGGAGGAGCATCGGTTTCTTCGTCAGTTTCTATGGGGCCAAGATCCTCATCCTGCATCGCTGTCTTGATCTGTACCGGATCCCCGTCAAAGTCCGGATCGGCGAAAAGGTCGGTCACATTGCGAAAATCGAGGATGGTGAAGTAGCGCTTGCCATGTTCCTCGTTGATGCGCGTCCCGCGCCCAATGATCTGTTTAAACTCGGTCATGGAGCGGATGTTGCTGTCGAGCACGATCAGCTTGCAGGTCTGGGCATCGATACCGGTGGTCATTAGCTTGGAGGTGGTGGCAATGACGGGATGGCGTTGCTCGGGATCCGTGAAGTTATCCAGTTCACGTTTCCCTTCCTCGTCGTCGCCGGTGATTTTCATCACATACTTGTTGTTCTCGTTGACGAGGTCGCCGTTCTGGTTGATGAGTTCCGTGCGCATCCCATCGGCATGCTCGATGTCACAGCAGAAGGCGATGGTTTTGGAATACCGGTCGGTACCTTTCAGAAATTCGGAAACCTTTTGAGCGACCAGTTTTCGGCGTTCCTCCACCACGAGCAGGCGGTCAAAGTCGGAACGGTTGTAGATCCGGTCTTCGACCGGGTTGCCCCTTTTATCAAGGAAGCCTTCCGGCGGACGCCATCCTTCCAGATCGATGTTAAGACCGACACGGACCACACGATAGGGAGCGAGGAAGCCGTCATTGATACCTTGACGCAGCGAATAGGTGTAAAGCGGCTCGCCAAAGTATTCTATATTAGACACTTCGCTGGTTTCTTTCGGGGTGGCCGTCAAACCGAAGTGCGTGGCAGAGGTAAAATAGTCGAGGATTTCCCGCCATGCAGAATCGTCTGCGGCGCTTCCGCGATGGCACTCATCCACGACCACCAGATCAAAGAAGTCCGGGGAAAAGTTCTTATAGATATTCCTAGCGTCTTCGTTGCCCGACAGTCCCTGGTAAAGCGCAAGGTAGATTTCATAGGCTTTGTCGACCTTGCGATTCTGTACCGTGGTCATCTTATCCTTGAAATGCTTGAAGTCACCGCGCCGGGTTTGGTCGATCAACGCAGTGCGGTCAGCAAGGAACAGAATGCGCTTCTTTTTGTTGGCTTTCCAAAGGCGATAAATAATCTGGAAGGCCGTATAGGTTTTTCCTGTGCCGGTTGCCATTACAAGCAGGATGCGATCCTGCCCTTTGGCGATGGCTTCCACAGTGCGGTTGATGGCGATCTGCTGGTAGTAGCGTGGTGTTCGCCCCGATCCATCAAAGAAATAATCCTGCCGGGCGATCTCTTCCTGCTCTTCGGTCGCGATGCCCTTGTATTGTTTATATATGGACCACAGTTGTTCCGGAGTGGGGAATTGATCATTGGATAGCTCGGTTTCCACTTCTCCGGTCGCAGTTCGGTCATGGAATATGAAGCCATCGCCATTGCTGCTGAACACGCAGGGAATATCGAGGATTTCGGCATATTCCAATCCCTGCTGCATGCCCGCGTTTATTGAGTGTTTGTTGTCCTTCGCTTCAATGACCGCAATGGGAATGTTGGGTTTATAGTAGAGGATATAGTCGGCGCGCCTTTTTTTTCCTCGCGTGGTCAGGTGCCCGCGGACGAAGATGCGGCCATCTGTGAAGGAAAACTCCTCGCGAACCTGTCTTTGGATATCCCATCCCGCCCGTACAAGAGCGGGTGTAATAAACTTTGTGCAGATATCGCGTTCGCTGAGCTGTTGTTTATTCATTTGTTCCGAGTCTAGGCAAACACTTCATATGTATACAGAGTAGCGATGGTTTGTTTTCGAGACAAACGCATTCCGATGATTAACGAAAGGGGTTGAAGAGATGTTCGAGACCATTGGCCTTGATAACGTAAACGGTTTCAAGCTGCTGCCCCAGCTTTCCGCCCGGAAACCCCTGCTGTCTGAACCAAACGACATAAGGCTCGGGCAAATCGATGAGCAGCCGTCCGGCATACTTTCCGAACGGCATCTTTGTTTGGACCAGTTCAACCAGGAACTCGGGATCCGGCGTCAGCTCCTCCATAAGCCTAGCCTCAGTTCGGTGAGCATGAGCTGATGGATGTGTTGAATGTTCGTCACTTCCACGGGAATGGGTTTGTTCGATGCGATGGAGGCTTTCGAGTCCGGGTTGGCCGGATGGTAGCCGTGCATGCCGTTGACCGCCTTGACGCTCATGTAGCTGGGCACGATCTGAATGCCGGAATTCATCAGGAAGACGAGGTCGCCATACTGGTGGTCTTCAAAGAAGGTGCCCATCTCCTGCAGTTCCGCATCTGTCAGCATGCGGCCTTTCGGATGCTTGTCCAGACATTGGATAATCGGCTCACGCGCTTT
>JBFHPA010000177.1:0-4548 GCA_041592955.1 Pontiella sp. | reverse complement strand
GTTTGCCATCGACATAGATCCGGACCTCGGAGAGGAGGCAACCATCCTTCGGCATGGCGGCCGCAAGGTGGTGCCACTTGCCGTCGCTGAGGTTGGCATCCGCCACCAGTTTCTGACTTTTGGAAATCATGATTTCGGGCGCGCCGTTATTGAGGTGCAGGTTGAAAAAGTTTTTCATTCCCCCGCCCCAGATGGAGCCGGAGTTGATCAGCACCTGGTTTTCCGGCGACGCGGTTTTAATCCACAGCGCATAGGAGACGGCATGGTCGCCATGAAGCGGTCCCATGGCATAGACGCCCATGCGGCTGTCTTCGGAAAATTCCGCAGCCCGGCCCTGCGGTCCGGCAACCGTTTCCAGGTTGGCCTTGAGGGCGCTGTAGTGCGGGCCGAACGTTCCCAGGTTTGGAATCAACCGGGTACATTTCACGCCGCGCAGCGTTTTGGCATCTTCCTTTTTCTGCCGGCCGGAGAGGCCCATGATCGGATGGTCGCTGAGCGCCACATCCTCTTCAAAACTGAAATGGAAATGGCGCGCGCTCGGATCGAGCAGGGCCAGCTCACCGGACCCATCAATGGAGGTCTTCGGGCCCGATTTGTCGATGACCAGCTTGCCCGACATCTCGTATTCCCCATCCGATGTTTTTTGGCCGAGCTGGTTGTAGCAGACCACTTCGATGCGATCATTTGAAATATCGAGCGTCTGGAAATTATTGAAAAAGTTGCCGCGGCTCACCAGCTGCACCAGATCGGATTGCGGATCCTTGGTGACCGTGTTGGCATGCACTTCCCCGGCAAAATACATATCCACCTTATACTTGCGAAGGAGTTGCCAGAACGGGTTGCGGGTGCTGTCATCCATCAGCATACCACTGCTGTTCACCTTGCGGACGGGATAGATGACCGGCAGATGCGCCTGCACGAAGATATGCCTGATGCCGGCATCCTTCCGGGCTTCGGACAGCACGCTTTCAAGCCATTGGAGATGTTCCCCGACCACAGTGCCGGTTACGGTCCCCTCGTCGCCGATCACCTTGTCGGGGCTTTCCTGATGAAACACGTCCATCGTCACAAACAGCACATTTTTATGCCGATAGGCGTAGGAGGTTTCCTCGTACGGTGTGCCGAGCGGACGCGAGGGGGCTTTGCCGATCGGCGTCTCATACAGAAAACGTCCGCCATCCGGATTCCTGTTGAATTCCCGCGCGAACGCGGTGCGGAACTGCGGCTGACAACGAGAAACCGCCGAGCCTGCCGGCCAGGGGTTGTCGCCCACCTCATGATCGCCGACCGCCATCAGCAGTTTGGAATAGCCGCCTTCTTTGAAGGCCTGAATCATGCCGGAATAGCAGAGGTGCCCCGCCTTGAGCACCGCTTCTTCCGGCGAGGATCCCGGAAAGTTATTTTTGATGAAGGCCGGCGTATCCCAATGCCCTCCATTGGTATCGCCCGGCAGCATGATCAGCTCGCCGCCATAGTTTTTTTTGAGCATTTTTACGGTGACCACGTCCTCGGCCACCGCCTCCGCCAGCCAGCCCGGATTCTTATCGCCCTGCGTATATTTTTCCGCCTGATGCCAGTCGGCCAATAACAGAAAGCGCCAGCTTTCTTCCGCACAAAGGGGCCATGCCGCAAGCACAACAACTAATAATATAATTCGCTTCATCTCTACTCCGATTTGATCTCGATTTGCGCCGCTTTCAGACCCTTGGATCGGGCGCTAAGTCTAATGGTTCCGGCGGCTCCTTTTTCTGAACGAACGACCGCGAGGCAGAGGCCGTTGAAGGCCTTGCGTTCCAATGCCTGGAACGATTCGTGGCTGGTCGGGTCGCCGTTGCCGACGGCGATGATTTCGCCGGGGCCTTCGATTTCGAACTCGACCTTGTTGTGCGAGCGAGGAACGAGCAGCCCTTCCCTGTCGGAAACCTGCACCGTGACGAAGGACAGATCCGCGCCGTCGGCCGCGATGGTGCTGCGGTCGGCGGACAGCTCTAATTGGGCCGCCTTGCCGGTGGTTTTGACGGTATCGGCCGCCCATTCGATTCCGTTTTTGTAGGCGATCACCTCCAGTTCGCCGGGCTGGTAGACGACGTCGTCCCATCGCAGGCGATATTCATATTCGCCCTTCTTTTTGCGCCCGAGCGATTTGCCGTTGAGGAACAGTTCGGCTTCATCGCCGGAGGTGTAGACGTGCACAGGCGTAACTTTCCCTTGACGTTCCGGCCAGTTCCAGTGCGGCAGGATATGGGCCAGAGGGAGTTCCGGCCGCCAACGCGACTGGTAGAGATAGAAACGATCTTTCGGAAAACCGCACAGATCGACGATCCCGAAATAGGAGCTACGTGCCGGGATATTATCCCCCAGTTTTTCGAGCTCCTCCTTCATGCGGGCCTGTTCGTCGGGGTCGGTAAAGTTGAGCAGATTGGTCGCATCCTTGTTGTAGGGGGTCGGTTCGCCGATATAGTCGAAACCGGTCCAGACAAATTCACCGAAGACAAACGGATGGCGATCCTGCCCCTCAAACTCAATGTCCGGCCGACTCGCCCATTTCGGCGCAGAAAGATCATAGCTGCTGACCTGGAACCAACCGCCGCCGCCCTTGCTCTTGTCGTCGGAGACCGGAAAGAAATATTCCCCGCGCGAGCTGATGGTCGATGCCGTCTCGCTGCCGTACAGCGGCTGATTCGGGTTCACTTCCCGGAACAGGGTATAGAGGTGCGGTTTATAGTTGTAGCCAAAGACATCGACCGTTCGCTGGAAGCCGTTGGTTCCGGTGTCCGGATAGCTACAGCCGGCGGAGACCGGCCGGGTTGAATCGACCGCTTTAATGATATCGGTCAGCTCTTGTGAAATCCGGTGCCCCTCCGCACTGCGCTGCTCGCGGACTTCGTTACCGGTGCTCCACATCACGACCGACGGATGGTTGCGGTCGCGGCGCACCATCGCCTGCAGATCCTTTTCATGCCACTCCGGAAAATGCCGGCTATAGTCGTTCGGCGTCTTGCCCTGTTTCCAGCAGTCAAACGCCTCGACCTGTACGAGCATGCCCATGCGGTCGCACAGATCCAGCAGCTCGGGCGCGGGCGGATTATGCGCCGTACGGATGGCATTGCAGCCCATGGACTGCAGGATTTCAATCTGCCGTTCCAGCGCGCGCACATTGATGGCCGCGCCCAACGGGCCGAGATCGTGGTGCTGACAGACGCCGTTCATACGGACCACTTTGCCGTTGAGCAGAAAACCGCGGTCGGCCGTGTATTCGATGGTGCGAACCCCGAAGACGGTTTCTACCGTATCCACAATTTTTCCATTCTGTTTAACGGTGGTTATCAGCGTATAGAGATGGGGCGTTTCCAAATTCCAGAGCTTCGGTGATTTGAGCTGCAGGGCACACTCCGCCCCCTTACCGCGCACACCCGCCTCAATAATTTCGTGAACAACTTCAGTGCCTTTGTTCCCGCCGGCCACTTCCGTTTTAATCAAAACCGTCGCGCGCTTTTTCGACACTTTCGGAGTCGTTACAGATATCCCCCAGTGGGCTACGTGAATCGGATCGGTTTTAACCAGTCGGACATTGCGGTAGATACCGCCGCCCGGATACCAGCGTGAGGAATCGGGTTTATTGTCGAGCCGAACGGCAATCGTGTTTTCCTGCCCGGGCTTGAGGTGTTTCGTCAGCTCCAACCGGAACGAAGAATAGCCATAGGGCCATTCGCCGACATATTCGCCGTTGAGCCAGACTTTCGTTCCGCTCATTGCTCCGTCAAAATCAATGAAGACCTTTTTCCCGGCGTCGGCGGCCGACGACGGGAAGGTTTTGCGGTACCAGCCGATGCCCGCCCACGGCAGTTTGCCGGTGCGGTTCGGCAGCTCGGCGCGGAACGGTCCTTCGATACCCCAGTCATGCGGCAGATTGAGCAGGCGCCACCCCGAATCATCCACCGACGGCTGTTGCAGTCCATCAGGCTCCGCGCGTTGCGAACCATCCGGCATATCGCCATAACGGGCAAAGCGCCATCCCTCATTAAAATTCATGGTCTCGCGCCCGGCCTCAGCAAGAAAAGCGGTTACAAGGGACAGCACAATGATCGTTTTCTTCATGACGATGGATCCTCAGCATATTGTTGTTCGGTCTGAATTTATTTTTCCCAAGGGGCGAGCACCGGGCACTTCATGGTGGAATCGGGGGCGCGGAAGACCCAGGGCTTCCACTGCTCGGTCAACGCTTTCCATTCCTCCAGCGTCTTGGTCGGATAATCCGCCGGCCAGCCGCCTTTGCGGAATTCCTCGGTCACGCCCTGATCGTTGACCGATTCACGCCACTGGTTCAATTCGGCGAGTAGCCGGTCCTTGATTTTGGCCAGCTTCGGGTCATCGGCCAGATTGACGGTTTCGTGCGGATCGTTCTGTAGATCATACAGCTCGAATTCCGGCTTGGAGGAGGCAAAGAAGGCGTCCTGCACCGGGTTAAGTTTGCCTTCCAAATGCAGCGCACTCATTTCGGCGAGCATTGGATAGCATGATTCCTTGTATTCGTTCAGCTGCAGCCAG
>JBFHPA010000176.1:0-4595 GCA_041592955.1 Pontiella sp. | reverse complement strand
CGATGGTCTTCTGCACGATTCCAAGCGCGGGAAGAACCGACACGCCGTTATGCAGCAGGGTGCCGAAGGTGCGGGCAAAGTGGGCATAAGCATTCGTGGTGATTACCGAACCCATGATCGGTATACGCAGCTGGGCCTTGTGCCAGATTTGCTGGCCCTTCCCATGCTTCACCCACTTTTTCAGCATGATGATACCCGCGGCGATAACGCCCACGAGAATCAGGCCATAACGGGTGACAAAGTTGCTGATGGCCATGAGCGCCAGCGTCGGTTTCGGCAGCGTCGCGCCCATCTCATCAAAGGTGTTGGCAAACATCGGCACGATAAAAATCATCAGCGCAATCACCGCGATGCCGCCCACCACCATTACGATGGCCGGATAGACCAGCGCCGAGATGACCTTGCTGCGCGCATCCTGCACGCGCTCGTAGTGAATGCAGATGTTTTCCAGCGCATTCGGAAGGTTGCCGCTGGCTTCGCCGGCTCGGACGAGATTGACGTAGAGCGACGAGAAGGTTTCGGGATAGAGTTCCAACGCATCCGAGAGCGACGTGCCCTGCACGATTTCATCACGCAGGGTTTCAATGATCCGGCTGACGGCGCTTTCGTCCTTGCGCGACGAAAGGGTATGCAGCGCCCGGCCGATGGTCATGCCGGATGCCACGAGGTCGGACAGTTCGCGGGAAAACAGCAGAAGATCCTGCAGCTTCATCTTGGCTTTGCGCTGGAAGCCGAGTTCAAACTTGAAACGCTTGCCGCCTCCGGCATCCTGATTAACCGTCTTTGTGGTCTCCTCGACCGAAACCGGGATGTGTCCCATGGATTCGATAATGCGCACCGCGCCCGCCCGGTCGTTGGATTCAACCACGCCCTCGATCCGTTCGCCCTGTTTTGACCGACCTATGTATTTAAAATGAGCCATTGCAACCTATGTTAAACGAAGAGAGATCCCGAATATTTCCATTGATCGGAAAGAATAATAGAAGATCGGAAGATTGGAAGGTAGGAATGCCAGATTATGGCATGTTTATTCATACGCGAAACCGCATCCCATACTCACGTCCTGTTCTTCCAATGCTCCGGATTTCGTCTTACATGGAAGACGGAAAGCACAACGATGCGTTCAGGTTTCACCAGATAGAAAATCGCGTAGGGGAAACGGCGGATCAGGCAACGATGGACGTTCCTGTACACAACCGGATAGCTTTCAGGGTTGCGAGCAATGCCGTATAGCGAGGCCTCTACGGCATGGAGATAATCGGGTCCCAGACCGCTAACCTGGTCTTCGTACCAATTAAAGGCTTCGGCAAGCTCTGCTTCGGCCTCGGGTCGAATGATCAGGTCATGCGCCATACTGTTTCTTTATCCGTTCTTTCACCAATCCCCAGGGCGAGCCCGAGGTCGGATCCTGATGGTAAAGAGCCAGCCTCGACTCGAGTTCGGCCTTGTCGTCTTCGGATAGCTCAACCGCTTCGGGAACTTCCGCCACGCTGTCCCAAATGTCTTCCACCAGGAGAATCCGTTCCGCAATGCTCAGGTTCAGGATGTCGCTTTTAAGTAATGTGCTCATATCCTCTTGATAGTCCAACGATGCCGGTTTTTCAATCCTCAAGTTTTCAGTATACAGTGTGGCGGGTGCTTTATAGTGTGACGTGGAACGCGGGAACGGGTTGGAGTGTGGGTTTTGCCCGCTATCCGAGGTCGAGGACATCGGCTGCAAAAGTAGGGTGGAGGCTACTTGTCACGCCTCACCTATGGCGGATATCCCTCCGATTTTCCGAGCCGAAGCGTGTCTCTCGATCGGAAATATGCGGCGGGGTTGCAAACGACGTAATTTCGGAGAGTGTTGATATTGCTGGGAGCGGGATATCTCGAAAGTGGATCTGGAGTGCGCGGGGTGGTCTTTCACCTTCAGCTCAGACTCGCTGCGCGTGACCGCGCTTTTAAGCGGTGGCGCGGATTTGGAGTGCGCTGTCCAGCCAGCGCGTTTTAAGAGGCATTGCAGGCTTGTTGGGCATCAAACTACCCGTTTTAAAAGAGCAATCAACCTTTCGCACTCCAAAACATTTTCGGTGCGAAGCTGAAAAAATCCTCGCCGTCGAACCATGCACAGCGGCTTTGTTCCATCGATAAATTAGCGCATTGTTGTCCTGTTTTTACAGCGCCCAAAGTTTTCGCAGGGGGACTGCGAGGTGAGGGGTGTTGCCGATGGGCAGGATGTCGGGACCGTTGTAGAGGACGATGCCGGCTTGAAAATCGTTACCACAGTGGGCGGCGAGCCGGTTCAACCCGTTGGCATCGCCGGGTTTTACGGATGCGGAGGCTTTGATTTCGATTCCCCATGTTTTTCTGCCTTGTGTGATGACGAGATCGACTTCGACTTTGTCTTTGTCGCGATAGTGTCCGAAACGCAGGTCGGGATCGGTCCAGGCCGCTTGAGCGATGATCTGCTGGACGGTGAAGGATTCGAGCAGGTGCCCCATGATTTCGCGCTTTTCGTTCCAGTCCGTTGCCGCGATGCCCGAGAGAGCGGCGGCGAGCCCGCAGTCGGTCAGGTGGATTTTGGGGGTTTTGACGAGGCGTTTGGCGGCGTTGCGATGCCAGGCAGGCAGTCGACGCACGAGGAAGAGCCTTTCGAGAATGAGGAGGTATTCTTCGATGGTGCTGCGGTAGAGGCCGAGTTCCTGTGCCAGTCCGCTGATGTTGAGCAGGGCGGCGGGGTGGAGCGCGAGCCGTTCGAGGAGTCGTTCGAGTTGATGCCCATCCCGAACGCGGGCAATATCGCGCACGTCGCGTTCAATAATGGATTTGAGATACTGGCGATGCCACTGGCGTGCCCGTTGTGGGGTTCGGGTGATCGGTTCCGGATAGCCACCCTGTATCAGGCGCTCGGGCAGTTCCGTGGCGTCGGCCGTCGAGACTGCTTTGATTTCCGGTCGAAAGGCTCCGTCGATCACGTGTTTGAGGAATGCGCCGGGGTTGCGCTCTTTTTCCGACTCGCTGAGCGGATGGAGATAGACGGTTTCCATACGTCCGGCCAGTGATTCGCTGACCGTTGGAAGAAAATGCAGATTGGCCGATCCGGTGAGTAGAAACCGCCCGGGTTTGCGGTTTTGATCGATGCTGTATTTGATGGCGGGGAGCAGTTCCGGAACCCGTTGGATTTCGTCGATGGTAACAAATTCAGGCAGGGTTTTTATGAAACCGGTGGGGTCAGAGGCGGCGGTTCGAAAATAGTTTTCTTCGTCCAGGCTGATGTAGCTTCGGCTGGCAGGAAGTTGTTTGGTAAGAGTTGTTTTTCCGCATTGGCGCGGACCCAGAAGGCAGACCGCCGGCGTGTCGCTTAGCGCGGTTTCCAGTGCCGCCTGCAGGGAGCGTCCATAGAGTTTTTCTTGTTCGTCCATTTGTTGGTTATATTAGCGTCTAATGGTTGGTTGTCAACAGGGTTGATTGTTGGTTTCCTAGGCGATAGAGATTTGAATTTCCCTTGCAGCAAGTTGATGTGGCCGGCGATGGTTTGTTGCGGTAAAGACTTGGAGTGCGGCGGCTCGACGCCGCTTTTTGGATTATGCCCTGGGATGGAACTTCTGATGGATCGACTTCAAGCGCTCGGGATTGACATGCGTGTAGATCTGGGTGGTGGCGATGTCGGCGTGACCCAGCATTTCCTGGATGACCCGCAGCGGCGCACCGTTCTGCAGCAGGTGGGTGGCAAAGGAATGGCGCAGCGTGTGCGGCGTCACGTTTTTCATGATGCCCGCGTCCTTCGTGTATTTCTTGATAATCTGCCAGAGGCGCTGACGGCACAGCGCCTTTTCGCGCCGGGTGACGAATACGTTTTGAATGTATTTGTTATCGCAAAGGAGAGGACGGACCTCATCGAGATAGCACTCCAGTATGTTGGCCGAATCCTGAGCAACCGGAATGACGCGCTCCTTGCGCCCTTTGCCGATCACACGGATATAGCCTTCCTCGAGGTGTAGATCGGATAGCTGCAGGTTGGCCAGTTCGGAAACGCGCAGGCCGGAGGCATAAAACATTTCCAGGATGGCGCGGTCGCGCACGCCCAGCGGTTTGCGCATGTCCGGCGCTTTCAGCAGAAGATCGACCTCTTTTTCTGACAGCGTGTCCGGCAGGATTTTCCAGAGTCGCGGGGAGTCCATCGTGTCGGTCACGTTTTTATCGAGCAAGCCCTCCTGTTGCAGATAGCGGAAGAAGACCTTGATCGATACAAGATGACGGGATATCGAGTTGGTCGACATCCCTTTTTCTTTCATGGCCATCAGATGATCAAGCACCTGCTTGCGGCTGACCTGACTCAGGGATGTGACGCCTTTTTGATCAAGAAAACTGAGGAACTGATCGATGTCGTCAGCATAGGCCTTGCGCGTGTTGATGCTCAGCCCGCGTTCCAGCGAGATATAGTCGAGAAAGCTTTGCAGCAACACATTCATAGTTCCACAGATACCACAGATTACGCGGATCAATCTGTGCAAATCTGCGTAATCCGTGGACTAAATGTTCAGCAACTGAGTTCTTCGCCGGTCAGCAGCTTGTAGGCCTCGAGATATTTCTCGCGGCTTTTCATGACGATT
>JBFHPA010000175.1:0-4692 GCA_041592955.1 Pontiella sp. | reverse complement strand
TGGCGATGGTCGACAGCTCCGTCGGCGGTAAGACCGGCATCAACCTGCCCGAAGGCAAAAACCTTGTTGGTGTGTTCCATCAACCCGCACTGGTGCTGGCCGATTTGTATACCCTTAAGACACTGGCGGAGCGTGAATTCCATGCCGGACTGGCCGAAGTCGTGAAATACGGCATCATCTACGATGCGCCGTTTTTCCAGCTGCTGGAAGACCGTGGAGAAGAGCTTTCCAGTATTGAAAACGTCGATTTTCTGGCCAAGGTCGTCGGTCGCTGCTGCGAGATCAAGGCCGATGTCGTTGCACAGGACGAACGCGAAGGCGGACTGCGCGCCATCCTTAACTTCGGGCACACGGCCGGGCATGCGCTCGAAAAGGTGGCCGGATATGGTGAATATGTGCACGGCGAGGCCGTTGCAATCGGCTCCGTCTTTGCCGCGCGGGCATCGGTCCTTTTGACCGGGCTCTCCCAGGCCGAATGCGACCGCATTGAAGCGGTCTTTCGGAAGCTGGAGCTTCCGGTGAATGCGCCAGGGTATAAATGGGCCGATCTGCGCACCGCGCTTTCGGTCGACAAAAAAACCGTCGGCGGCATGCCCAAATTCGTGCTCGCCTCGGGGATCGGAACGGTCTCCATCGGCAACGAGATTCCCGAGGAACAAATGGAACAGCTCTGGGACGGCCTGGGCTAATGGAAGAACGTTTTGCCTATATCGTCCTGAATATGATCGAAGGGCTGGGGCCGGTGAGTGTGCGCCGTCTGATCGCTGCGCTCGGTTCGCCCAAGGCGATTCTGGATGCCGATCGTGAAGCCCTGATGAAGGCGCGCGGCGTGGGTGAAAAGCTCGCGCTCAAGATTATTGCCCAGCGGGACGGGATTGATGCCGGTGAGGAAGTCGATAAGGCAGCCGAGCTCGGCATTCGGATCATTACGCCGCTGGACGATGAATATCCGCAGGCGCTCAAGTCGATTCATGATCCGCCGCTCGCGCTGTATGTGAAAGGGCGCATACTCCCGGCGGATAAAAAAGCACTGGCCATTGTGGGCTCACGTTCGACCTCGCATTATGGATTGAGCGCGGCCGACCGGTTCGCGTATCAACTGGGGCAGACCGGTTTCACGGTCGTCAGCGGCCTTGCACGCGGCACCGACACGGCGGCCCACATGGGCGCGTTGAAAAGCAAGGGGCGCACCCTGGCGGTTTTAGGCGGCGCCATCGACTGCCTCTATCCTCCGGAAAATGCCGAGCTGGCCGATCGGATTGCCAGGCAGGGTGCGGTGATCAGCGAATACCCGCTGGGCCGTCAGGCGGATCGCATGACGTTTCCATACCGCAACCGCATCATCAGCGGGCTGAGCATGGGGGTGCTGCTGATCGAATCGGCCGTCAAGGGCGGCTCCATGCACACGACCGAAGCGGCGATGGAGCAGGGGCGCACGGTGTTCGCTCTGCCCGGGCGCACCGATACCCCCGGCGCGCGTGGTCCGCACATGCTGATCAAGAACGGTGCAAAGCTGGTCGAATCGCTCGATGACATTCTGGAAGAATATGAATTTCTGATTCCGCGCTCGGAGCTGGAGGCGCCGGAAAGCGCAACCGCTGCGCGTCCGGATGTTCCGCTGACCGCTGCGGAGTCGCGGATTGTGGAAGCCCTTTGGCAGGAGCCGCTGGATATCGACTCGCTCGCGCGGGCGACGGAACTCAAGAGCCACGAGCTTAGCGGCATCCTGCTCGGTCTGGAAATGAAGCGGGTGATCCGAACGCTTCCCGGTCGAATGGTCGAACTCGCAGATGACTTGCGGACAGGTAAATTTTAGACAGGATTTAGATAAACACACTGCGTATTGCGTAGTTCGTATCTGGATAGAGCATTACGTAGTACGCAATAAGTAATATTGGAGAGAAAATGAGCAAAAATCTAGTGATTGTGGAGTCGCCCGCAAAGGCGAAGAAGATTAACCAGTTTCTCGGCAAGGACTATGCGGTGATGGCCTCGGTGGGTCATGTGCGCGACCTGCCGCCCAAGAAACTGGGTGTGGATGTGGAGAAAAATTTCGAGCCCGAATACACCGCCACGACGCGGGGCAAGAAGGTGCTGAAGGAACTGAAGGCCGAAGCCAAAAAGTGCGAAAACGTCTATCTCGCCCCCGACCCCGACCGCGAAGGAGAGGCCATTGCCTGGCACCTGTTTGAGGCGCTGAAAAAGACGGTGCCGGAAGAAAACTTTTATCGCGTAACCTATAACGAAATCACCAAGCCGGCTATCCTCGCGGCTTTCGAGCAGCCTGAAAAGATTGATATGGACCGCGTCAACGCGCAGCAGGCGCGCCGTATTCTCGATCGTTTGGTCGGCTTTCAGGGCAGCCCGATCGTGCGCAAGCAGATCCGCGGGGCCAACAGCGTTGGACGTGTGCAGACGGTGGCCCTGCGCCTCGTGGTGGAACGCGAAAACGAAATCGAAAACTTTCAGCCGGAAACCTATTTCACGGTCGGCGCGCAGGTCCGCAAGCAGGAGGCTCCGCTCGACCCGTTCACGGTTAAGCTGGCGCGCATCAACGGCGAGTCGATCGGCATCAAGGACCGCAAGCTGCTTCCCGGTGCGGTCAAGACGCAGGAGCAGCTTGAGGGTATCCAGCAGGAGCTGAACAACAGCCCGCTGAAGGTCAGCGACGTGATCACCAAGGAGGTGACCCGCCGCGCGCGGCCGCCGTTCATCACCAGCACGTTGCAGCAGTCGGCCTCCGGTGCGCTCGGCTATGCACCCGCCCGCACGATGGGCATTGCGCAGAAGCTTTATGAAAGCGGTCTTATCACCTACATGCGTACCGACTCGTTCAATATTGCCAAGTCCGCGCAGGAGGAGTGCCGCGCGTTCATCGGCGACAGCTACGGTGCCGAATATCTTCCCGAAAAGCCGAACTTCTACAAAAGCAAGGGTGCAGCGCAGGAAGCGCATGAAGCGATTCGTCCGACCGATGTCTCCGTGCAGCCCGGTAAGGAGGGCGTGAAGCTCGAAGCGGCCGAGCAGAAGCTCTACAAGCTGATCTGGGAGCGTTTTGTGGCCAGTCAGATGGTGCCGGCCCGCATCGCGCGCCGCACGGTTGAAATTGAAGCCGGCTCTGAAAACACTTACCTGTTCCGCGCCACCGCCTCGGACATCGTATTTCCCGGCTACATGAAGGCGAGTGGTATCGAAGCCGCCGCCGATAAGCCGAAGGAGGGTGACGAAGGCTCCGAAGCCGAAAAGATTCCCCCGCTGACGGCGGGTGAAAACCTCGACGTGGTCGACTGGCTTTCCGAGCAGAAGGAGACCAAGCCGGTTGCACGCTACTCCGAGGCCTCGCTCATCCAGGCACTCGAAGAAAACGGGGTGGGGCGGCCCAGTACCTATGCGGCCATCATGTCCAAGCTCGACGAGCGCGAATATGTCATCAAAGAAAAGCGCTCGCTGATTCCAACCGATCTTGGCAAGGAGCTGGTCACGCTGATTCTGCGCACAGAGGAAAAGCTGAAATCCGAAAATAAGATCGATCTGTTCGAGGTGCATTTCACCGCCAATATGGAAGCCAAGCTTGATGACATCGAAGAGGGCAAGATCGAGTGGACGGATATGATGCAGGAGTTCTATCCTTCATTGCTCGAATGGATCGACCACGCGAAGGAAACCGCCGAGCCGGCTTTTGTGGCCAAATGTTTTGCGGCATTGGAGAACGTTGCAGAATGGGCTCCGCCCGTTAAATCGGGACGTAAAACCTACGACGATCGCAAGACCTTCGAGGATCTCAAGGAAACGGTCACGGAAGGTGAGTTGCTCTCCAAGCGTCAGGGTGAAATGCTGCACAAGATGTGCTGCCGTTACATCAAGCAGATTCCTCCGGCACAGGCCGCCGAGCTGGAACTGGTCGAACCGGAAGCCGTTCGCGGCGATACACCGCGCAAGTTGGAACTGTTGGCCAACTTGAAGTTTGAAGAGCCTCGCAAGGTCGGTAAGCGAACCTATGACGACAAGAAGTTTGTCGGGTCGCTGGGCGATCAGATCACCATGGGCAAGCGCCTGAGCGACCGCCAGGTGGCTTATCTCGATACGTTGCTGACTAAGTATTCCGAGCAGATCGAAAATTTTGATGCCATTCGCGTCGAGCTCAAGCTGGACGAAAAGAAGGAGGTCGAAGCGGATCCCTCCACCGCGCCGATTCTGGCGATGATGGAAAATATTACCGAATGGGCGGAGCCGACCATGCGCGGTAAGCGCGAGTTTAACGACAAGACCTTCTATGATTCGCTCGCTACCCAGTTCAAGGGCAAGGGTGCGCTATCGGATCGCCAGCTTGCGGCGCTGAAAAAGATGGCCGCGCGCTATACGGAACAGATCCCGAACTATGCGGAGTTGCAGGAACAATACAATCTGCCCGCGCCGCGCAAGCCCAAGGCCAAAAAAGAAACAGAGACTCCGGCAGAATAATCTAACAGAAGAATGCAAAGGTCGCGAAAGAAGCGATTTTGCGTTCTTTGCGGCCTTAAGCGAAGCTGGTGTTGAAAACTCATGAACGATCCGTGCATAGAACACTTTGTGCAGTATCTCGAAGGCGAAAAAAACGCGTCCGGGCACACGGTGGATAACTATGTCATCGATATCCGGCAATACTGCGAAATCACATGGGGTGCCGATGCGCAACCGCCCTATAAATGGAAG
>JBFHPA010000174.1:0-4703 GCA_041592955.1 Pontiella sp. | reverse complement strand
GGCGGAAATCTTCCGCCGGCCTTTACGGCCGATCCAATCAGCAAAGCCAACGGTACCGAAAACGCGGCCTATAGCGGTTCGATCGCAGGCGATGCGTCCGATCCGGAAGCTGATCCGATGACCTTCTCGAAGATAAGCGGTCCGGCGTGGCTGTCGGTTGCGTCCAGCGGCACCCTCTCAGGTACTCCGGGTGCGGGCGATGTGGGCCTGAACGTCTTCACGGTACAGGTTGACGCTACCGGCGGAAGCGACACCGCGACACTGAACATTACGGTGGATTCAGCACCTTCCGGTCCGACGACCTTGTTCACCGACGGCTTCGAGAGCGGCAACCTTACCGCCGGAGGCTGGACGGACACCGGTTCAGCAAGTACAGCTGGAGGCGCTGCTTTCTCGGGCGCCATTGGTGCTCAGTTAAAGAAATCTACTACCTTGGAGAAGGCGGTCAGTACGGTGGGTTATAGCAACATTACGTTTAGCTATGCCCGCAGGGCTATCAGCCTCAGCGGCGGTGAAAACCTTAGGATTCAGTGGTCAACCAACGGCAGCACGTGGAACACCCTGGAAACCCTCAACACGACGGGATATGCAACTGCATCCTTCGTATTGCCGGCCGGTGCCGATAATCAGGCCGGGTTCCGGATTCGTTTCATCACCAATGCCAACAAGAACAATGAAAAGGCTTATATTGATGACGTGACCATCACCGGCCAATAGCACTACCTACCAGATAAAGTGTTAAAGCGAAGCCGCTCAATATGAGCGGCTTCGTGCTTTTTTGACCATACAGCGCGTGTATTACACTTGCTTTTCCGTGCGCATCACTGCATATATGGGTTTTTATATGTGCAATTAAGCGCAACGGTTCATGGCGGTCTGTTCCTTTATGAAAGCCAATAGTTCAGAATGGCTTTTTTTACATGGCTAATCATAATTTAACGCGAATTTATAAGGGTAGCGTGAAGAAAAGAATAAAACGGACGATTGTTGCTGTTTTGGCGTGCGCGGGAATGTTCAATGCGTCCGCCGCGCCGAAAAATGTCCTGTTTATTGCGATCGATGACCTGAAGCCGTGGCTCGGGTGCTATGGAAACTCGGTTGTGAAGACGCCCAATATTGATCGGCTTGCCGAGAAGGGAACGGTGTTCCGCCGCAACTATTGCCAGGTGGCGCTGTGCGGCCCGACGCGCCTGAGCATCATGACCGGCCTGCGCCCCGACACCACGCAGATCTACAACATGGGCGGCGAAATCTTCCACATCGATACCGCCCGCAAGCGCGCCCCGCAGCTCATCACGATGCCGGAGCACTTTAAGAAGAACGGCTACACGAGCCTGGGCTTCGGCAAGGTGCTCGACGGACGCAATACGGACAAGGGCCAGGATACGCAGAGCTGGAGCGATCCGAAGGGGGTGCGCTGGGATTGGGATTCGAGTCTGTATCCGACCAAGCCGGTGGGCGGCGGATACCAGAGCCCCGAAACGCGCAAGATACTCGATGATGCAATCGCGACGATGGATCGGAAAGGCATCAATAAAAAGAGCGACCGCACCGCTTTTCTTTCGAATGTGAAGGGTGCCCGCCCGGTCTGTGAGTCCATGGATGTACCGGACGAAGCCTACGCGGAAGGCAATGTGATGGCCGCACCGGCGATTCAGGCCATTGAGACGTTTGGTAAAAGCGGGAAGCCGTTCTTTCTGGCCGTCGGATTCTATAAGCCGCATCTGCCATTCGTGGCACCAAAGAAATACTGGGATCTTTATTCGCCCGAAGATTTTGACCTCGCGCCGATGCAGGACTATCCGGCCGGCGGAGTGGCGTATGCCGAAACGGATTATATTGAAGCTCGCGGATTCCATCCGGTTCCTGAAAAAGGACCGATTCCGGAGGAGCTGCAGCGTCATATGATGCACGGTTATGCCGCCTGCGTCTCTTATGTGGATGCCCAGGTCGGCAAGCTACTGCAGGCTTTAGACAAAGCCGGGCTGGCAGACGATACGGTGATCTGTGTCTGGGGCGACCACGGGTTTCACCTCGGCGACAAACAGGTTTGGGGCAAGCACACCAATTTTGAGCAGGCCACGCATGCCCCGCTGATCATTGCATCGCCGTCGATACCTGAAGGCCGCGTTGAAGATGAAGTGCTGACGGAGTTTGTGGATGTCTTCCCGACGCTGTGCGATCTGGTGGGGCTGGAAAAACCCGCAGGGCTTGAAGGGGAAAGTCTGACCAGTTTGATGCTCGGGAAGCGTCCTTTAACTAACAAGCCTTCCGTAAGCCAGTATATGCGCAATATGGGCGATGGGCTGGTGATGGGGTGGACGATCCGCACCCCGCGCTATCGCTACGTGGAGTGGAGGAGAGTCTGGAGCAGGAACCTGAAGTATAACCTTTCCGGAGAGGTTCTGGGCCGGGAGCTGTACGACTACGAGACCGATCCGCACGAAACCCGCAACTGGGTGAATGATAAGGAATACAAAGAGGTGCTGGCCGATCTGACCAGGCAATTTGATGAAACGCTGCCGCATCTGCCGGCGCGAAAATAGGAGCAGGATGATGAATAGAAGAAATTTTTCCCAAATGGCCTGCGCGGCGGGTATCGCATCGATCGGGTCGGCCTCGCTGGCCGGAAAAGCCAAACAGCCCAACGTGCTGATTATTCATACGGACGAGCATAATTTCCGGACGCTGGGTTGCTATCGTGATCTGATGTCTGACGACCAGTCCTTTGTCTGGGGCGAGGGCGTGAAAGTCGATACGCCGCATATTGACTCGCTGGCCCGCGACGGTGCGATCGCCACAAGCTATTATGCCGCATCGCCGGTCTGCACGCCTTCCCGGGCGGCTCTGGTCTCCGGGCTCTACCCGGTTCACACCGGTTCGCCAAACAATGACCATCCGCTGAATGACGATGTGGTTACCTTCGCTGAAGTACTCAAGCGCAACGGCTATGCAACGTCCTACGTTGGCAAGTGGCACCTCGACGGCGACGCTAAGCCGGGCTTTGCTCCCGCGCGCAAATTTGGCTGGGACGACAACCGCTACATGATCAACCGCGGTCACTGGAAGTTGCTGAAGAAAGAAGGCGACACCGCAGGACTGATCGGCAGCTGGAACGAAGAGACTCAGAAATACAAATACGACATCGCCACCGCGAATGAAGAGTCTTTCACCACCGACTTCCTCTGCGATCGCGCCATCGAAATCATCAGCCGGGACAAGACCAAGCCGTTCTGCGTGATGCTCTCCATTCCGGATCCACATGGCCCGAACTCGGTGCGCAAGCCCTACGACACCATGTTTGCGGATATGCATTTCAAGCCCCCGCACACGATGCAGGTCGCCACAAAAGAGTCGGTTCCCAAATGGCTCGGACTCACCGGAAAGAATTCCGCGGAGAAAGGGCTCAATCAAACCCAGATGCAGTGGTATTTCGGGATGGTTAAATGCATCGATGACAACGTCGGTAAGATTCTTAAATTTCTGAAGTCGCAGGGATTGGAAGAAAACACCATCGTCATTTTTACGTCAGACCATGGCGACATGATGGGCGAGCACATGAAACACAACAAAGGCAACCCGTTCGAGGCCTCGGCTAAGATTCCTTTTGTGATTCGTCATCCCGGAAAGATCCCGGCCGGCAAGGTGGTGCGCGCCGCGCAGTGCAACATTGATCTGGCGCCGATGGTGCTCAGCATGGCGGGAATCAAAACCGGCTGGCCTAAATTCCACGGCAAGGACACCTCGGGCGACTACCTGAGCCCGCAAAAAGAGGTGAAGGACGATCGCATGGTCTATCTTACGAATGCGCCGAGCCGCTGGGTCGCCGCCGTGACCCAGCGCTACAAGCTGGTGCTGTCGCCGTCTGATGAGCCGTGGCTGTTCGATTTGGAAAAAGATCCGGACGAGCTGATTAATTTTTATACCAATCCGGAATACAAATTGGTGGTCGATAGAATGCAGCCCGAGTTGATCGCGCAGATGGAGCGCTATGAAGAACCGGCTCTGAAAAAAGGCAAAAAACTGATTTATAAAGCGAAGTCGTAAAGGAGAGTTTAATGAAAAGTTTGATCTGCAGTACGTTAGCGGGGCTGGCCCTGCTGGGAGCGGGGATGGCCGAGGCCAAACCCAATATGATCGTTGTGATGTGCGATGATCTGGGATATGCGGATGTCGGTTTCAATGGGTGCAAGGATATCCCGACGCCGAACATTGACCGCATTGCTCAAAATGGTGTGCAATGCACCAGCGGCTATGTGTCCTATTCGGTATGTGGACCGAGCCGGGCGGGCTTTATCACCGGACGCTACGGACAGCGTTTCGGCTTCGAACGCAACCCGCAGTATCGGCCGGACGACCCGAACATGGGCCTGCCGAAAGAGGAACGCACATTCGGGGAAGTACTCCGGCCGGTCGGTTATGTCTCCGGCATTGTCGGCAAGTGGCATCTCGGCGCGCATGATTCAAACCACCCGCTCAATCGCGGCTTCGACTTTTTCTACGGCCATCTTGGCGGCGGGCATCGGTATCTTCCCGAAGAACTGGTCATCAAGGACAGCCAGGCCGCACAAAACGAGAGCCAGAGCTACCAGACATGGATCCTGCGCAACCATGAAGCGGTTCCGCCGACGAAATATCTGACGGATGAATTTTCGGATGCGGCCGTCGAGTTTGTTACGGAAAACAAAGACAAGCCCTTCTTC
>JBFHPA010000173.1:0-4718 GCA_041592955.1 Pontiella sp. | reverse complement strand
TTCGGGCTCATGGAAACTTGTCGAAGGCACCTATATCGGCGGTACGGGTTATAGCGGTCTTCACATGTACAAGGCGAATGCGCTCACCGTCGAAGGCGCATCGTTTCTAGGCGGCGATCAGGAAGAAGCCTCCTATGCAGCCAGCGGAGCCTACACCGACCGTCTGAACGGCAGTGTTTACATCAGTAACCGGACGGACGTGGCTTCCGACCGGTTCCAGGGCGGCACGTTCACCGGCGACATGGTCATCAATGGCGGAGGATCCTTTCAACAGCTTGTCTCCTTCGAAGGCGGTGACGGACTGACGATAAACGGTTTTTATACTCCGCAGTCCGTTACGATTCTCGGGGGTGACTTTATGGGAAGCCAAACGGCCGGCGACGTCGTGCGCTCCATCAACTACACGGGTTTCGACACCATTTCCGCATCGGTAGATGCATCGGGCGGCAGAGGCGCCTATATACAGGGTGCGACAGCGATCCTTATCGGGGGAGGCAACTATCTTGGCGGGGATGCCGGCTCCACGGCTGTCGGAGGCGACGATGCGTCTGCTAATTCCATGGGCGGTGAAGGGCTGCTGCTCCGCAGCAATGCCAGCACAATCATAAGCAATTCCTACTTCAAAGCAGGCAAGAGTCATTCCGCAACCATCGTCGAGGTCGGAACCCTGGATCCGGAAACCATGGAAGAGTTCAGTGCTTCGGCCGAAAACGGCCAGGCCCTCGCGCTCGGAGCCTCCGGGCTCAGGCTCCACAGCAATGGCAGCACGACAATCAGCGATGTGACAGCTAGCGGATCGGCGGGTTCAAGCGCATGGACAACGGCAACCAACAGCAATTCATCCGCATCCGGAGGGAATGGACTGCTCGCCCAGAGCACAACCGTTACGATCAACAGCGGTTCATTCACCGGCGGGAGAGGCGGAACCGCCACAACACGCGGTGCCGGCAATGCATTTGGCGGTGCCGGGGCAATGGTTATTGACGGAACCCTGAATATCAACGGAGGAATCTTCGCAGGGGGTGCTGGAGGCAGGCTCAACGGCGCGGCGCAAATGGGCAACATCGGAGT
This sequence comes from Pontiella sp., assembly GCA_041592955.1. GTDB lineage: Bacteria > Verrucomicrobiota > Kiritimatiellia > Kiritimatiellales > Pontiellaceae > Pontiella. The sequence continues at coordinate 3,647 of JBFHPA010000173.1, read as the reverse complement.
CTGGATTCAGGATACCAACCTGAGAATTACGGAAGACCAGGATGCGACCATCATAAACGGACACCTGTACGTTAACAATAATTCTACCTCGGCCAAGACGCTCAGCATACTCTCCGGGACGATTGAAGAGAACATCTATCTGGTCGGAACGGAAACAACCACCATGACGGTTTCCACCAATGCCGCATACAAGGGAACGTTCATGCAGGATGCGGGTCTCGTCAACGTCAATCTGGGAACCTCGGAAGACAGCAGGTTTTTCTCCTCCGTGTATCTGGAGGACGAAGCTGTACTGAACTTCAACCTCCTCCAGGTGATTACCGCCAAAGATTCCCGTTTTGTGATAGGCAGCCCCGGAAGCAAGTTGAACTTCACCAAGGGTGTGCAGCTCTCCGCCGGAACCCGCATTGACGCCGGCTTCGGGGAAGTTACATCCACCGGGGGGAACGTGGAAATGGGCAGGGACACCCGCATTTCGTTGTCGTACAACGGAATGACAGGCGACCTGGGCAAGATGATGCTGGGAGCCAATTCGCTTATTATGTCTGATCCGACGGCGCGGCTCTATGTGAATGGAGCGGCCGCGACCCCGACCGGCACGCTCACGCTGGTGACGGGTGGTGCCTCGACTTTGGCAACGAATGCCAATATTCAGGCCAATCTGGGCTCACTGGTTAAAACCAGCAATATTGACAGTACCGCCGGAATACAGATCGACTTTGACTACAACTCGCTGGCCAACAGTTCCGCATTGGCTGATCTGGGGCCGGCTCTTCTGACCACGCTCGACGGCATTATCACCAACAATGCCAGCATTAGCTCCGGGCTGTTCCACGACATCAACCGGCTGAGCGAAAAGAATGCCGCACAGCTGATCCGTTATTCCGAATCGCAGCTGCCAGACTCCGCAGACGCCGCCTTCCAGAGCCTGCAGCAGGTGAGCGATCAGATTGCCGCCCGCGGAACCGAATTCCGATCCATGAACGGTTTTGCATCCACAAAACCAACATTCGGCGGCGGGGCAACTCCGGCGGGCGCGGCCGGTCCCGTCTCGAAGAAAGAAACCATGCAGGGCTGGATCCGCGCCTACGGATCGTTTGCCGACCGGGACGCGGATGGCATGTTTGCTGACTACGAATCATCGACCTACGGCAGTGTGATCGGTGTAGATCAGAGTTTTGGCAACATGCTGATCGGACTTGCGGGCGGCTGGGGCACGTCGGACCTCACGGTCGATGACACCTATCAGGCCGATGTCACATCCTATCAAGGATCGGCTTATGCCACCCTCGGCGGCGAGCGCTCATTCATCGACCTTGCGCTGACATACGGGGCGCTGGATACCGAGTCGAAAAATGTCATTGCACAGGACAAATTTGACTCCCATATCATCAGCGGATACATCGGTGCGGGAAAATCGTTCACCATCAAGGAACTCCTCAAGGTTACACCGGAAGCCTCGCTGCTGACCTCTTATTACCGGCAGGAGGACTACAACCGCGCGGGCCTCGCCACGAAAACCATCGAGGCGTATGATGAGTGGTCCTACCTTGCCACACTGGGGTTGAATGTCGCATCGCAGCATCAGCTCGACTGGTTCAACCGGAATCTGGCCGTCATCCCGGAAATTCGGGCGCACTGGCTGCATGAGTTCAATGCCGAGCTCGATGATTTCAGCTACGCGGTCAATGGGGCCGGGCGGTTCTCCTTCGGTGTGCGTCCGCGCGAAGAGGACCTGCTCAAGCTGGGGCTCGGCATCGACGTCTGGAACTGGAAATACCAGCGCACCAAGATTGAACTCGACTATGACGGCCTGTTCTCCTCGACCTACGCTGAACATGTAATCAGCGGAAAATTGACCGTGAGTTTTTGATCGGGCTTTTGCTGATCCACGGCTTTTCGGGGCGGGAAGTCCCGGTCACCCATGCCTTCTCTACAGCCACGCACGTCCAGTACCTGACTTGAAATATGGCTCCTGCCTGCGGGCTTCTGTGTAGTCGTCGAAATATTTAATGTGAAGGAGACTGAGCGGACGACGGTTCTTGGTTTTCGACACTCGACCGGCATGATGATCCTGCATGCGCCTGACGAGATTGCGGCAGGAGCCTTTGTAGCGATAGGTGCCATCAGCAGAAAGAAGCACATAGCCCGCGGGCCGGCTTTCCAACTCCGGGATGAGATCATTTAGGCTCATGATATAAAATGGTGCTCGGGGCGGGACTTGAACCCGCACAGCCTTGCGGCCGAGGGATTTTAAGTCCCTTGCGTCTACCAATTTCGCCACCCGAGCATTTGATCATGCAATGAAACGGAATAAATAATCACCCGGCCGATTCGAACACAATAAAAAAGGGGCGCGTTCCGTTGATTACCTCGATAGTGCCAACCAATAATCTATTGCTTTTCATGAAGGGTGAATGGCAGAGTACCCAGCAATGTTGACAACTCATAGCAGAATCCACGATCTCCTTGAAGCCACCGGTCTCTTCGAAACCGGTCGGCTCGAAGAAATACTCCAGACGGCGCGCGAAAACAGCCAGCCGGTCTGTGCAACGATACTGGAAATGAGCGATCTCAAGGAGGATGAGCTTCTTACCAAGCTGGCGGAATCCATGTCGCTGCCCTACCAGCGGCTTAAGGAGGTCGAAATTGACCCGGCCATCCTTGAAAAGCTGCCGCCCAAGGCGATCTTCCTCTACAATGTCATGCCGCTGACCGAAGAAAACGGATGTCTGATGGTGGCCACCAGCGATCCGTTCATTCCCGGTCTGGCCGATGCCCTCGGTCTGGCGGCCGAGTGCCGCATTCGGATGGTGCTCAGCCCGGCGGACGACATTGCCACCGCGGCCAAGAAATTCTACGGCGTCGGGGCGGAAACCCTCGACCGCATGATGCAGAACAAAACCCTCGATCTAGAGGACGATGAAAGTCTGCTCAGACAGGATCTCAGCGATCTGGATCAGGAAGCATCCGTCGTCAAATTTGTGAACCAGATTATCTGGGAGGCCTACAACGACCGCGCCACCGATATTCATATCGAGCCGATGGAAATGGATCTTCGAATCCGCTACCGCGTGGACGGCGTCCTGCATGAAACCCCGATGCCGCCGCAGCTGAAGCGCTTCCAGTCCTCGGTCATCTCGCGCATCAAGGTGATGGCCAACATGGACATCGCCGAAAAACGCCTGCCGCAGGATGGCCGTATCAGCGTTCGCATCCGCGGCGCAGAAATCGATGTGCGTGTATCCACCATGCCCACGGTCTATGGCGAAAGCGTAAGCCTGCGTCTGCTGATGCGCGGCGGCGGTTTGATCACCATGAGAGATCTTGGCCTGAACGACCACGACAGCTCACTGCTGAAAAAAATGATTACCCGCCCCCACGGGATCCTGCTGGTTACAGGGCCGACCGGATCGGGAAAATCGACCTCGCTGTACGCATGGCTGCACACCATCAACTCGGTGGACAAGCGCATCATGTCGGCCGAGGATCCGATCGAATATGAAATGACCGGCGTCAATCAGGTGCAGATGCGCCCCGAAATCGGACTGACCTTTGCCAATACGCTGCGCACCTTTCTTCGCCAGGATCCGGACGTGATCATGGTGGGGGAAATCCGCGACAAAGAGACGGCGGAAATTGCGATT
>JBFHPA010000172.1:0-4733 GCA_041592955.1 Pontiella sp. | reverse complement strand
GGGCTGGAAGCGGAGCAGGAAGCCAGGCTTCACGCAAATTTGCGCAGACCGAACGGGAGCTGCGGCGAATCTGATCAATTAAAGAATAACGTTCATCCTTCGGCCAACTCCTGGATATCTCGAATATATCCATCGAGAGCTCGTAAGCCTTCTGGTATACCTTCAAATCCTTCGCTGAACTGATTCTCTCACTCATAGCAATCCCCTGATATCCGATATCTTCGTTACCGCATCGATTATGTCTGTCCTCCAGCCTCTCTCCGAGCTGTAAGTTCATACGAGCTGGAAGCTGACATCTGTCCTCCGTTCTCTCTCCGAGCTGTAAGCTTATACGAGCTGGAAGCTGACATCCGTCTTCTGACGTCCGTCCTCCGTCCTAACGAAGCCATCCGGCGGCCTTTCCTTTCGCAACAACCTCATCCAAGGAAAGTACTTCAACGTTGTCTTTTAATACGAACGTGCGAGCCACCGGGGCGATCACCATCGCACGCTCAGTCTGTAGATCATCCAAGGTCTTCCAGAACCCCGCTTCAACCTTGGGGGTGGATGATGCCTTGATTTCGGCAACCTGCCTCTTGCCCGCATATTCGATAACGAGATCGGCTTCATCGCCTTTCGCTGTCCGGTAGAAATACGCCTGTGCAAGCGGGTGAAGGCGCCCCATGATCTGATCCACCACCAAGCCTTCCCAGGAAAACCCGCGCATGGGATGCGCCAGCAAGGCGTTGTAATCCTGAATACCAAGCAGCACATGCAGCATACCGCTATCCCTGACATAGATTTTCGGGCTCTTGACCTGTCGTTTTTTCAGGTTGGCATGAAACGCCGGCAAGCGCCGGATCATGAACGCCGCCTCGAGGACATCCAAATAGTTGCCCACTGTGTGCACGTCCACATCCAGCGCCGCAGCCAGCTGGGACTTGTTCAGCAAGCGGCCATGGCAATGCGCGGTCATCGTCCAGAGCCGTCGCGCCCGTTCCGGCAATAACCGTGCTTTCAATAGCAGAAGGTCCCGTTCCAGAAAACTGCGTACAAACTCCTGTCGCCATTCCAAGGAACCCACGGTTGTTTCAGCGAGCAAACTGCGGGGAAAACCGCCCCGCACCCAGAAATCCTGAAACGAGGACCTGGCTGGCACCGCTTCTTCCCACAAAAAAGGAGTCAGCTCCGTATAGTGGATGCGCCCCGCCAACGATTCGGAAGCACTCTCGATCAAATCCCGCGACGCCGAGCCCAGCAGCAGGAACTGGCTGTTTCGTGCACGTTTATCGATCACATACCGAAGCAGTGGAAAAAGTTCCGGCATCCGCTGAACCTCGTCGAGGCAAATCAGCCGGTCGGCATTGGCATCAAAAAATGATTCCGCCTCCTCCAGCATCATTCGGTCCGCGGGACGTTCCAAATCCAACATCAAGGCGTCAGGAAAGCGCTCCAGAATCATCCGAGCCAACGTGGACTTTCCACATTGGCGGGGTCCCAGCAGTGCCACTGCTGGATTGGATTGCAAGCGGCGCAGCACCTCTTGCGTCATAATTCGGTCAACCATGTTTTGCATATCTGGATCCATACTCCATATTTGCACAATAGTCAATCTTGTTCTGAAAAAGGCACGTTTCTATTGGCTCTTCTACCCTCGAGCGGGAGTTTGCAGCAATCAGAGGTCTGAGATCAGGCATCAGCTCTCCGACATCCGTCCTTCCGTCTCCGCCAAGGCTACGGCGGACAAGCCGTCCTCTGATATCCGTCCTCTGACCTCCCTACTTCGCCAAGGCTTCCGCCTTCGTATTTCTTCGGCGAGACATGCTGTCGGGCATGCTGTCCTCCGAAAATCAGTCTTCCAGACTGTATTTTCGAATCCCCAGCAGCTGCATGGCGGACAGGAACAGATAGGTCGGGACAATGTCGAGATAGCGGCGCCACAGGCGCTTCGGCTCCTGGCACAGGCGGTAAAGCCACTGCAGGCCGGAGTTTTTCACCCACTCAGGCGCATCCTTCAGCAGGCCGGCATGGATATCGAACGCCGCACCGACACCGAGCATGATTCCGGCGTCTAACGGGAATTTGCAGAGATCAGAGACCGGCATGTCCGACGTAGCCGTGGCGAAGTCGGAAGGTCGGAGATCAGATTCTGACCGCTGACTGCTGACCGCTGCGTTCATGTCTGCGCTATGCGCATACATGAATCGCTCCTGCTTCGGAGTCGAAAGCCCGACCCAGAAGAAGTCGGGTTTGCAGGCCGATACCATCTGCTGCAGCTCCTCCTCCTCCTGCTCATTCAGCGGCCGGAACGGCGGCGCATATGTTCCAACAATCTGAACGCCCGGAAAGCGAGCTTCAAGATTTGATTTCAGCTTTTCCAGGGTCTCGGGGGTGGAGCCGTATAAAAAGTGCGTGAAGCATCCTTTGGATGCCTGCATGGAGCATGGGGCATGGGGCATGGAGGCGCCCTGCTCTATGCTCTTTGCGCTATGCTGATTTAATGCTGAAGTTTGTTTGCAAACTTCGAGCATTAAATCCGGCCCATACACCCGGCCCATTTTTGAAAAACCCTGTTCGCGACCCATCCAGACCGTCGGCATTCCATCCGGAACGGTGAAGAGCGATTGATTATGAATGCGGCGAAGCTCGGAATCGCGCTGCGACTCGATGACCCCATGCACCCCCGTCACACAGACATACCCCTTCTCGCCTGCCTGACGGGCCGCCAGCAAGGCCTTAACGGCATCGGGCAAATTGAAGGCGCACACGCCGACCCCCAGCACATTGGTCCGTTCAACAGCACGCGCTTCGACAGCTCCTTCCTTGCTGCAGGGAACCACTGCGTCATGCACTCCATGAGCCCATCCCCACTGCTTCATGGTCTGCATGATAAATCTAGGGTTGCCGATGATGTAACGGCGCCACAGGCGACGGGGTTCCATGCAGAGCCGGAACAGCCACTCGAGGCCACTGTGCATCATCCAGCGCGGGGCCTGCAGGACGTGCCCGGCATGAAAATTGAATGCCGCGCCCACCGCCAGAATCACCGCTGCGTCGAGCCGAGGGCGAAAATCAGCCACCCAATAATCCTGCTTCGGTGTACCGAGCCCGCACCAGACGATATCCGGCTTTGCCGCATTGATACGCTCCGAAACCTCGTCCTTTTCTTCGTCGGTCAAAGGACGGAACGGAGGGGAATACATGCCGGCAATCTTCAGCTTGGGGAATTGTGTCAGCAGGTTTTTCCGAAGCTGGGCGAGTACCTTGTCGGTGGCTCCATAGAAATAGTGGGTATAGCCCTGCTCCTCGCTGAGCGCGCAAAGCTCGAGCATCAGGTCAGGACCATACACCCGGGTTGCATCCTTGAAACCAAAATGTCTGGCCAGCCAGACCAGCGGCATTCCGTCCGTTGTGGCCATGCCCGCCTTCATGACGATATCGGCCAGTTTGGGCTGGTCATGGCACTGCACCACGGTATCCGCCGTACAGATGTTCACATAGTGCTTCTGCCCGGTATCAATCCAATGGGCCACCCGGTCACGGGCACCCAGAAGCGTCATGGCCGACAGCGAGACAGCCCCCGCCGGAAAGCGTGGATAGCCCTCGGCATCCTTATAGGGCTCGAAGGGGCGTTCATGACCATGCATCGGAAACTTCCTTAAACGAAGAATCTGCAGGGCCACCTTGAAAATGAAAGTGGGATTATCCGGCAGATAGCGCTTCCACAAACGGGGTTGCTTGATGCCCCGGTGCAGCCACTGCAGTCCGGCAACCTTGATCCAGTCCGGCGCATCCTTTTCCACACCGCCGTTCACATCAAACGCATAACCGACCGGACAGATGATTTTACAGTTCAACTTGTCGCGAATCTGATCCATGAAATAGAGCTGTTTGGGTGTACTGATGCCGATCCAGAAGACATCTGTATTGGAGTTGTTGACCATCTCCACCACTTCGGCCTCTTCTTCATCAGTCAGATCACGGAACGGCGGGCAGTAGATGCCCGAGATCTCAATGCTCGGATGTCTTTCCTCCAGCACCGCTTTAAGCTTTTCCACAATACCGGGAGCCGCCCCGTAGAAAAAATGACGCCAGCCCTTATCGGCACCGTAGGCGCACACATCGCGCAGCAGGTCGGGACCATATACGCGATCCATAGCGCGATAACCGAACAACTTACCCAGCCAAACCAGCGGCATCCCGTCGGGCGTATTCAGCACCGACTCGTTCAGTATGCGCTGCAGCGTCTGGTTGCGGCGCGACTCAACAATGCCCGCCACACCCATGGCGGTGGTCATGGCAGGCAGCTTCGTCCGGAGACCGGACGATAGCTGCAGGAAGTCAGAGAACGGAGATCGGAGATCAGATTTTGCCTCTAATGCCCCATGCTCCCTGCCCCCGGCTCCCTGCTCGATTATTTCCTGAAATAATCGCAAGCAGTCCCCCATATTTACTGCATCGATTCCCACGCCAAGCACATTGAAGCGGCGGTCGGAGAGCGTGTGCTTGCGCCGCACATAGGCCACATTGAACAGAACAAACAGGCATAATCCAAGCGTGACCCCCACCAGACTTTCGAGGAATCCCACAAAGGACACTTCACGGGTTGGGGACAGCACCTGAAGCAGCTCCATCTGGAGCGAAAACAAACCGCCTGCGAGAAACAGCAGAATAAGCGCCAAGATGTAATCCCATTGATGCGAGGGATCGACCGGGAACAGGAAACAGATACCCAGCGCGATACCAAAGAGCGC
>JBFHPA010000171.1:0-4769 GCA_041592955.1 Pontiella sp. | reverse complement strand
GCTCCTTGTTGATCCGAAAAACCGTAGGATCGCGCCACCGCTCCACGGCATCCGACGGCGCGGCCCAGAGCGTTACCGCCGCAAGCAAGATGCTGCTGTCTAATCCGACGAATTTATGTTGTTTCATTTGTTCTTTACCTTATTTAAGTCGTCATTGCGCGATTGGAGCAGCCCCGCTCACACCCTATTTTCCAGCGAACGGAATCAAATGGAAGCGATATTCAACAGGCCCCGCTAAAGCGCGGTATTCTTCGAACGTGGGCGGGCCGCAGGAGCCATTGCCCACACCGGATACCCGGGCCGCAATTCGAAATTCCGTGGCCTTCGGCGTCTTCGGCAAATCGATGGTATGCCGGGCGGCGTGCAGTTCGTTCTGGGTATAGGGCAGCACACTCATCGGGAGCGGGTCGGATGCCGTGATGCGCACACCGCTTCCATTGGCGCCGCTGAGTTCCATCCAGCGCACGCTTTCCCGATTCCCGTGATCCTGCGGGGAGGCGTATGGCACATAATGATCCATCACCGATGCAGTATGGATGTCCATCCACGCGCCGTAGGAGCGATCAACATAGTTGCCGTGCGGCCCCTTCCCATAATAGGTCACCTGATCCAGCTGCGGCGAAAGCTGGAAGCGCAACCCGATGCGCGGAACCCAGGCGTCCGCCGGAAGTGATCCCGTCGGCACCACAGATTCCACCACCTCGATCTGCCCTGCGCCATCGATCAGCCACGTCTGAGTTTCATCGAAGCCGGCATCTTCGGGACTGCGATAAGAAGTTTCGATCCGGACGGCAACTTGCCCGTTCTGTTTCCCGACGGAAACTTTCACATCCCCTGAGCGATTGAGTTGCTCCAGTTTCAGTTTCGCATACTCTTTCAGATGCAGTGCGCCTTTGCGGTCATAGTTGTTGATCCACGCCAACGTGTGATCGAATAAATAGTCGCTGCGCTCTGACGCCGGAGCCAGCAGCTCCTGTTCATTCATGCGGAGCGATATCAACTGCCCCGTCTTCTGATCAAATGCGCACACAACTCCATTGGCGGCGGAGACCGTGATTAGACCGCCTTTGGTCTCTACGCCAGGGGCCGTTGTATTTTTCGCAAGAACCGGCTGATACGTTCCCGTCAGTTTAAACTCAGAAAACGTGATTTCATGTCCGGCTTTTGCCCAGTCGGCATCCGCGCGGGTCTGAAAAGCGATCCGCAGGAAAACCTCCTTTCCGGCCGCGAGTTCACTCGTGTTGTATGGCACCTTGAAGGTTTCTTTTGCGCCGGGTTTCGCGGCGAGCGAATCGATGCGTCCCGACTGCACAACCTGTCCGTCCGCACGAAGTTCCCACGTCAGCATGCTGGCCCTCAAATCGACCTGATTGAGGCGGTTATGGACTTCAAAGGTTCCCTCGGTCAGGGAAACGGCCCGGACAAAAAACGGCTCATAGCATTTTTTTACTTCCGCCAGTTTCGGCGTGGTGCCTTGATCCGGAAGGATGAGTCCGTTCAGGCAAAAATCCTTCGCGGATTTACCGGAATCGCCCCAGTCGCCGCCATATTGGTAATAGACGGTTCCGTCTTTGGCTTTGGCCTCTACGCCCTGATCCATCCAGTCCCAGATACATCCGCCGTTAACGCCCTCATCTTCATGGGCATACACAAAATCCCAGACATCCTTCAGCGCCCCGACGGCATTGCCCATGGCATGACGGTATTCGCACATGAAGAATGGACGCTCTTCTCCTTTCCTTTTCAAATAATCATTCATGTTCCGCAGTGCACCATACATCGGCGTGATGGCATCCGGCTTATCCGTACGGGTTCCATTCACTTTGGTGCGATCATTATTTCCGCGGTCACACATAACCAGACGGGTAGGATCCAGCTGCTTAACCATTTCATATTGAGCATCAAACGCCTGACACCATCCGCGGCCCTGTTCATTCCCCAGCGACCAAAGCAGGATAGCGGGATGGTTCTTGTCGCGCTCGACCATATTGACGACGCGGTCCACCGCCTGCGGAATCCATTTCGGGTCGTTTGCCGGCACCGCTTCCACCACGCCATGCGACTCGACATTCGCCTCGTCGATCAGGGCCATGCCATAACGGTTGCAGAGATAATACCAGCGCTCATCGTTCGGATAGTGCGCCGTGCGAACCGTGTTGATGTTATTCTGCTTCATCAGTTCCAGATCGCGAATCATGGATTCGAGCGGAACATGACGACCCAGCTTCGGGTGGTGATCATGACGATTCACACCTTTGATGAAATAGCGCTGCCCGTTGAGATAAAGGTTGCCCTTGCGGTCTTCAAAGCGTTTGAATCCGGTGTCGATACGAACCACCTGCAGCACCTTTCCTTTGGCATCCACGAGCGAAGCAATCAGCGTATACAGGTTCGGCTGATCGGGACTCCAGAGCTTTAGATTGTTCAACTGCACCGTGCCGGCCACATTGCGCTTTTGTCCGGCGGGAACCGCATTCACCTCAAGGCTCCATGCCTTAACCGGCTGGTCGGCGTCCAGCGCCAGCAGCTCAAAGTCAATGCGCGCCCCGTTCATCGTGCCCGATGCGCTGTTTTCAATATCCACATCGTACACGGCCTCCGTCGTTTTCAGATCCGCTTCGGGAATGCCCATAAAGGAAAGGTCCTGAATCCGCATCCGCGGCTCAAAGCGCAGGAAAACATCACGATAAATTCCGCCAAACCGGATCATGTCCTGAATTTCCATATAGCTGCCGTCGGTCCAGCGATACACCATCAAAGCAATCAGATTCCGACCGGGTTGCAGATGTCCGGAAATTTCGAATTCCGCCGGCGTGAGGCTGTCCTGACTATAGCCGACCTCTTTGCCATTTACAAACACGCTGACGCCCGCTTCAACCGCACCGATGCGCAGCACCACGCGTTCTTGCAATTGTTCCGCCGTGAGCTCAATCCATTTGCGATAGCAGCCAAGGGTCTGGGCCTCGATCGGAATATAACCTGCGGCGGCACTCGCCTGCGTCAATGCGGCTTTAGAAAACTCCTTGCGGGGTTTTCCCCGGTTCGAATAATCAAAGAAAAAGGGCTGCGGATGATTCACATAGTACAGCCGGTCGTAGCCGTAGGTTTGCCAACTGCCGGGAACCGGAATACGGCCCCTTTCCGCAACGCTGGTTTTAGGGATGTACCAATCCTTCGGAACATCGGCCAGCTGGCCATACCAGTTAAAGTCCCATTCCCCGTTCAGACTTAAGTAGGACGCGCCGTTCCATGGATTGGAAAGATCCAGCGGCTTGAGCGCATCGGCTCGCTGCGTATACACCGTAAACTCGGCATGGGCCGCTTCTTTGTTAATCCGGAAGACGGTTGGATCCCGCCACTTTTCAGTTTCCGCAGCCAAATTCGCCGCAAGCATGCTCGCAAAAATCGGGATGATTAATCTACTTCTCTGCATTTGCATTTCCTCTGTTACGTACTCGTTCGCGTGAGTTGGGATGCCCGCCTTTTACATCCGGTGCTCGCAAGACCCATGGCTTCCACGCTTCCGCTTTGGCTTCCCACTCTTCGAGCGAGCGGGTTGGATAGGTCGATGGCCAGCCGCCCTTGCGGAATGCTTCGGATACCCCCTGATCATTGATCTCCTTGCGCCAGCGGTTCAGCTCTTCGAGCAGCTCGCCCTTGATATCGGCCAGCGCCGGATCGTCAGCCCCTCCGTCGCCAAGGCTATGGAGGACAAACAGGTTGTTGATTTCGTGGGGATCGTTTTCAAGATCGAACAATTCGAATTCGGGTTTAGTCGGGGCAAAGAACGCGGCCTGCACGGGCGTGAGCTTTCCCTGCATGTTGAGCACATTCATCTCCGCCAGCATGGGATATTGCCGTTCTTTATACTCGTTGAACTGAAGCCATGCGCGCTCGGGCATCAGGTTGTGGATCAGCTTGTATTTTTTGCTGCGGACCATGCGCATGGCATCGTGCGTGTCGTCCATCTTGTCGCGTGCCGCAAAAATATATTCGCGTTGCTTCACCTCGGATCCGAATAGATTCTTTCCGTGCAGCTCATGTTTTGGCTTGGCTCCTGCAACCTTGAGAATCGTGGCGGAGATATCGATGCTCTGCACGAGCTCGTCGCGCACCTGTCCCGGCTCAATGGTGCCGGGCCAGCGAACCAGCAGCGGAATGTGCACACCGCCGTCATATAAAAACTGCTTGCCGCGGATATGGCATCGGCCGTGATCGCCGATGATAAAAACCAGCGTATGGTCCGCCAGTCCTTCGTCGTCGAGTCGCTTCAGCACATCCGCGATCTCTCGGTCGCAAATCTGCATCTGCTCGAGCCCGTTGGCCCAGTCGCGGCGGGCAAGCGGCGTGTCGGCATAATACGGCGGAAGTTCAATATCAGCCGGATCAATCGGTCGCTGCGGATCGCGTTTCCACTGCCGGTGGGTGCCGGACAGAGTGATCTGCGCAAAAAACGGCTGATCCTTTCCGCGCGTCTTCCAATCCTTGCCTTCAAAGCCCGGATCGTCGGTAAAGTTGCAATCCGTTTTGGTGCTTTTCATCAGGCAGGTGTAGTAGCCGACCTCTTTCAGCAAAACCGGCAACGGCTTGATGCCATACGGCAATGGCTTTTTATCCGCATCGGCCGTGCGGTGCTGGTTGGCACCGATATAATTCTGATGAAAACCGGTCATCATGGCCGAGCGCGAGGTGGAACATACCGGCGAGGTGGTAAACGCATTCAGATAGCGGATGCCTTCGGATGCCAGCTTGTCGCATGCGGGCGTTTG
>JBFHPA010000170.1:0-4797 GCA_041592955.1 Pontiella sp. | reverse complement strand
GGTAAGCAGTTCAAGGTAGTGGCGGCGTCGTTTTTCCGGCGTCAATTCGGCATAGTTTTTGTGGAACTGCTCGAATGCCACACCCTGTATGATGGCGCTTTGGGAAAGTTGGACCTGGCCGTCAGGCGAAATATTCATTTCGTAGAACGAATGCGCGCGTTCCTGCTTGTTCATGCCGACCTGAAGTTTTTCCAGAGCGCCATCGGTAAGGCGCAGCGCAATCCGGCGGTCATAGCCGGACGTGCCCAGCTCGGCATACTGTGACGCGCCGTTGAGATACATGGTCTCTCCGCCGACATCCACTTTCACCAGCACGGCATCAAATGCGGTACGCGACGGGATGGAGAGCAGCGGTTCGACGGCTTCATCGATAAAAGGCAGGGCGCCGGAAAGAATAAATTCGGGTTCGAAGCCCGTCGCTTCGAGCAGGGCATAAAGCACCACCATGCGATCCGGATTGTTTCCGTAGCGGTCGGTCAGGGTCTGGTCGGCCGGTGTGATGGCGGAAAGCGGCAGGCTGGTAAGGCCGGTGCCGGCCGGCCGCAGATTCTTGGCCACCCAGTCGCGCAGTGCGATGACCTTGCCGCGGGCATCGTCGGTTTTATCGGTCAGCCGGCGGGCGAGGGCCGTGGTTTCGGGGTGATCGCTCGCGGCGGACAACAGGTGCGACTGCACGCTGCGGGCATAGGTCTTCCAATCGCTGGCGCTGACAAATACGGCGGGGTTGAAGGTCCACCATGGCGGCAGGGCCTCCTCCTTTTTGACGGCGGGCTGGTTGGTGGCGCTCCAAACAAACGACACCGTTTCATCGCTGGCCGTTACGGTTTCATCAATGCCGGTATTGAGTACCTTTAGGTTGAGAGAGAGGGGGGCGGTGAGTGAAAAGGTCTTCCTTTCAATCGGTTCGTGGCCATTGAATAAGTGGACCGTGGACAGGAACGGTTTTCCTTCAACCGTGGAGACAAACTCATACTCCAGAATGCTGCCGATTTCCACGCCGGGGAGATTGGCGACAAGAATTTTTTCCGCGGGATAACGCGGCGCGGAAGCCACCCATCCGGCATCCATGAAGTTGATTTCGTCTTCCTGGATTTCCTTCACGGTACCGTCGGGATGCGTGACCCTCGCCATGGTAAGCTCGATTTGCTGCCACGCGGGGTTATAGGAAAGCTTGATCTCGGAATTCTGCTTCTTCCCGGCATAGGTCAGGATCTCGATCCTAGAACGGGAGGTTTCCTTCCATGCACTCGCGCTGTCGAGCTCGATGTGCGTGGTGCGCTCAAGGATACGGACATCGGGTTGTTCAACGTCGGCGGCGGGCTGATCGATGATCAGTTTTTTGCGCAGGTTGTATTCGACCTCCTTCAGATTTTGCTTGAGCGCCAGATATTCCTCCGGGCTGAATTCAACGGCATTCATCAGAAAGGTGTTGGTGGCGGCGAGCGTTTGGCCGTTTTGTGAAACGCTCATGTTCCACGTAAACGGATCGGAGTCGATGGATTGATAGTCGGGGATGTTGAGCGTGCCGATATCGTTGGGGAGATCCAGTGCCAGCGTTTCCCGGATGCCTGCGGTCATGCGGGTGAAGAGGGGATATTTGCGTTCTTCGAGTCCGGTCTGGCCGATGAGGAAGTTGGCGTATCCGAGCGAGCTTCCGAGGCGCGGGAGGTTGAGCATCTTGTTTGCTGTGCCGGTGATCAGGAGGTTGTCGGCGGAATAGGTCAGTTCGATCCTAAGCGGCTGGGTCGTATCGCGCAATTCTACGGGTGCAATGTTGAACGTCTTGAGTTCCGCCGTGGGCATGGAACGCTTGATGTGTCCCTCGAAAAAGCGTCGCCGCTCTTCGGGTTTGATCTTGGAAAAATAGTTGCGATAGACGGTGTCGTTGATGCCCTCAAAAACCAGTGAACTTTCAGCCACCAGCTTGCCGGTCTCGTCGAGTGATCCGGTCGAGGTGATGTTCAGCAGGTTGTCATCGGCCGGAATAATGGGGGAGGTGAGCAGTGTTTCGCCTTCGGGCCGGGCGACGATATAGCTCATGTTCTGCAGATATGAAGGGAAGATATCCTTCGTGTTTTCATCGGTGGAATCCATCAGGACATATTCGCCGTTGTCATCAAGTGCAGCGGTGACCGCATGGTTGAAGAATGCCTGTGGCACCTCCTCATCCTTCTTTGGACCGGCCATAATGATGACCGGAAAGGCCTCGATATCCACGATGCGCAGCATGGCGGCCAGCAGCGCGGCTTTGTCGCGGCAGACGCCGTAACGATTTTCAAAGGTGATGCTGACATCGTGCGGCTCATAGCCCGGAGCCTCCTCTTCGGTGGTGATGCCCATGTAGCGGATATCCTGCGAGACAAAACTGAAGACGGCTTGGATTTTATCCATCGTGTTGGTCATCCCCGCCACCAGTTCCTTTGCCTTGGTTTCCATTTCCGGGGTTGTGGTTTCCAGACGTGGCAGGCAGAGATCCCAGTACCATTTGGATAGGTCTTCCCACGTCTCCATCGTGCTGACCAGCAGGCGCTGGACGACCGTGTAGCGGGTGGGCATATTGGGTTCGTCGAACATGCGCGGTACATCACGTACCTTCCATGTGTAGATAATCCGGACATCCTTCTCGGACCGCTCTTCGTTGAAAGTCACCGTGCCGGGAATCTCCGCTTTGAGTGCGATCTTTACCAATGGCCGCTCCTTGGGAGCAATGACCTGATAGGTGGTGCGCTCGATCGGGCTCGTATGCTCAAAAACCTGGTAATCGCTCCAGACGTCCGGTACGACCGTTTTGAAACGGATGTTGCGTGCGATGTAACGCAGGGTATCGCCGATTTCGAGGCCCGGCACCGAAAGCTGTAGAATCTTGGAGTTGGGGTTGTAGATGTTGGCGCTCATCTGTCCCGGATCCACCATCACCTTGCTGTTTGCAAGGGGGTCGATCTCCATCGCGGTGCCGTCCGGCTTGATCACCTGGACGCGGGTGAAATAGTTGGTGCCGTATGAGGTGTTGAAGGCGAGCTTGAGTTCGCGATTCTTTCGTTTCCCTTTTTCAGTCAGAATCTTGATCGCGGTGTCGTCCCATGTTTCCGAGGTGCCGTCCGCTTCGTATTGCACCTGGATAAAGTCGTCGATGAGCACGTCGTCCGAATCGGGATACTTCTCCGCAGTTGCTCCGGCCGACATCTCGACAATCGTTTCCAGGGCCAGAAACTCTTTCGCGGAGGGCCGCTGGGAGAAAAGGAACAGGATAATTAAAACAACACTGGCGCGGCCACAAAAATTCATTTAGCTCTCCATGATAAGATAGCGGGGAAAGTACCTTTGCCGGAAACGACTCGCAAACCATTTCTACGTGCACCGCAACAGGCGGATGTTGAAGCAACATCAATCCCAAAGCTCGGGTCGTTGCCATCGGTCCGGCATGGTTCGGTTAATCTTCAATGTTGATGTAGGAAACCTCGTCCAGAAGCAGCAGGGGTGTGTTTTCGAGTGAGATGGCAAAGTAGCGCAACTTATGCGGCGAACTTTTTTCCGATTCGGTGATGCGGCGACTGTCCCTCTGTATGTCCGCAATGTGGATGCGTTTGTTCTCCTTGTTGTAGAACTCGGCCTGGCGCACGTCATTATAGTCAATAAGATCTCCCGAGTAGGCAAACTCGAGATGATAGGCCCGGTATGCACCTCCATAAACCTTGAAGTAGTTATTCGAGATTTTTACTTCCTCCGATTCTGATGTCGCGCGCAGTGTGATCATCTGCCGCTGAACCTGAACTTCCTTGCCTTCGTAGAGGATCTGGAAGTTACAATCCGCCTGCTTGAGCTGGTCCGCCACAGATTGCCCATACGATGAAAGAGTCAATATGGAAAGCACCGTTGCTAAAATGAGACCTGTTTTTTTCATTCTTCCATCCTCGTTAGCTTGCGTCTGTTTTCGCTCAGTGATCCGTGCAGAGACATGCATCCGCAGGCATCTGCTTTGGATAAATTGCTGCGTTCTACCACTACTAGCCAAGAATTAGACGATAACACCCTGCTTCGCGTTCATTTCTCTTTTATTCAGGTGGTCCTGACGGCAAGGGCTTATATCAGAGGGATCATGCGGGGAACTGTTTTTCTGATCCCCTGCAGAGAAACCTAACGGTGCAGGGTGTTGATTTCTTCTAGGCGGTCAGTGCCGGGGCAGAGCTCTTTTTCAGCCAGATCGCGCAGCGGCGCGGTGGTGGTGTTCATGGTTTCGTGGATTTCCTTGGCTTCCTCGTCGATGAAGAGAATTCCCGTGAGCACCTTTTCTTCGGCCTTGTATTGATGAATCAGATCGAGGGCGGAACGCCGGCTGTGGATATCGAGCCGATGATCGAGTTTATGCAGATTGATGACGGAGCCATCGTGCATGGTGACCAGCTCGTCGGCGCCCTCGTCATATTCGGTCGTGATTTCCTCGGCAAGCGGGACATAGTCGACGGCATTGGTGGAGGCCATGTGCTGGCGGATGTAATCGTATCCCTTGGTGGAGCCGGGGGTGTTGTTGAAAGTGACACACGGCGATATGACATTAATAAAGGCGAAGCCCCGGTGTGCGATCGCGGTTTTTATGATCGGCACCAGCTGGTGCTTGTCGCCGGAAAAACTGTTGGCCACAAAGGTGGCTCCGAGCTGGAGCGCGATGGCGCAGAGGTCAATGGGTTCGAGGGCATTGGGCTCGCCCTTCTTGCTGGTGGAGCCGATGTCGGTCGTGGCGGAATCCTGTCCCTTGGTCAGGCCGTAGACCCCGTTGTTTTCGCAGATGTAGACCATGTT
>JBFHPA010000169.1:0-4816 GCA_041592955.1 Pontiella sp. | reverse complement strand
CCGTTTCCCTCAACGAATCGCTGGGAATGAAAGGCAATGTGCCCCCGCGCAGCCAGCTGCAGACGCTTCGTCGTCTGTCGCGCTTTGCGCAACGTGAGAAGGTGACCGTGGTGGCTGTTCTGAGCGGAAAACCGCTCAATAAGGCGCCGGCCGGAAAAAAATTCGAGGACGTCACCGTGCTCTACAGCAAATCGTCCGAGCAGCACGCCAGGTATCTGGCTAAAACGGCAAAAGCAAAGGGAGGCATTCTGGTTACCGGAAATGTCGCCGCTGAAAAAGTTCTAGGCGGATCCACGAATAAGATGCGTGTCAGCACCTTTCGTAAAGCCTTTGATGTGGGCGGTGATAACGAGGGTCAGGAACGGAGCGAGGGCGGCCGCAAGCGCGGCAACCGTCCGCCGCGCCGCCGCAATCAAAAACCGTCGAACTCCGACGGAAAAAGCGGTAACGAACCCAAGCGGGAGCGTCCGCCGAAGAAGGATATGTCCGAGGCCGACGCCATCAACGAACTGATCGACCTCGTCGATTAGACCGAAGGATGACGGCACCAGGCCGCTATATCTTCTGCGACATCGACGGCACGCTGCTTTATGCAAAGGGTTCCGGACGGATTGCGTTCGGAAAAGCCTTTGAGGAAGCCTACGGGGTGCCGGTCGATATGGCGCACATCAACTTTGCCGGCGCAACCGATCTCCGCGTGATCGAACAACTGGCGCGTGAAAACGGCGTGGCACTGGAGCCTGCCAAAAACGCGTATTTCTTCGAACGCTTGACCGACTATCTCGATCAGAATATGGCCAAAGTACCGCCTACGGTCTTTCCCGGAGTCGAACACTTTCTGGAACGGGTTTCACAACACTGGAGCCTTGCGCTCGTGACCGGCAATATCCGCGCATGCGCCTACCTCAAGCTGAAGCATGGCGGAATCGACCGCTACTTCACCGAGATCGGCGGATTCGGCGATGACGACGGCGATCGTAATCGCATGGCGGCGATTGCTCTGGAGCGGGCGGGAAATCCGGACGGTGCCTTCCTGCTGGGTGATACCCCGTCCGACATCGAGGCCGCCCGCGTTAACGGCATGATATCCGTGGCGGTCTGCAACGGGCAGTTTGACCGCGCCACATTGGAAGCGGAGCAACCCGATATCATCGTCGATTCGTTCGAGGACGCCGACCACCTTTTTCAGGCGCTGGAAATATGAACGCGAGCTTCGACGATCTCACACCCGACCGGATTCTCGATGCCATTGAGATCGGAATGGATTGCGAGCTGACCGGCCTTACTTCGCCGCTCCCAAGCTACATTAACCGGGTTTACGAACTGCAGCCGGCGGATGGGGAGCGGTTGATCGCCAAGTTTTACCGTCCCGGCCGCTGGAAGCGCGTTGCCCTGCAGGACGAGCATGACTTTGTTCTCGATTGTGCGGCGGAGGAAATTCCCGTCGTGGCTCCGCTGGAACTTTCAGGCGGAGGGACCATCGGAGAATACGAGGGCATTCTTTATTCCGTGTTCCCCAAAAAGTCGGGCCGGGAATTGGACCTCTATTCGAATGACAACTGGCTGCGGCTGGGACGTTTGGTGGGGCGGATCCATCTGGCCGGATTTCAACGCGAGGCAGCCAACCGCCTGCGCATGCATCCTGAAACGACAACGGTTCCGGAGATTGAAATGCTGCTCGGCGGCGGATTTATGTCGGCGCCTCAGCAGGACCGGTTCAAGGCGGTGACCAACCCCATTGTTGAAATTGCCCTGCGTGAATTTGATGGAATCGACCTCCAGCGCATTCATGGCGACTGCCACCGGGCCAATATTCTGGAGCGTCCCGACGAGGGGTTGATGGTGATTGATTTCGACGATATGGTCATGGGGCCGGCGGTACAGGATATCTGGCTCTTACTGCCCGATCACGCCAACCGCGCCCGCAAGGAAATCAATCTGGTTCTGGAGGGATACGAGCAGTTCATGGAATTCGATGATCGGCAGCTGCGTCTGGTTGAAATCCTGCGGGCCATGCGTATTATCTATTTTCTCGCCTGGTGCAGCACACAGGTGGATGATTTCAAGTTCCAGAGCCACTTCCCCGACTGGGGGAGCGATATGTTCTGGCAGCGGGAGATAGCGGACCTCGAGCACCAGTACCATGCGATTTTGAATGATGAACGATTAAACGCTGGCGGAAACTTTATTTAGGCGGGATGATTTGGACAACGAATCGCTTAAAACTTAACCACCTAAAACTTAAAACAGACGATTATGAGTATTTGTAGAACGGTCAATATCACCTGTCCCTCCTGCGGGACGATGCAGGATGTGCAGCTGTACGACGCGGTGAACGTCGAAACGGCTCCACAGCTGAAGGATGCCCTGATGCATAATCAGCTTAATCGGGTCGAGTGTCCGGATTGCGAGCTAAGCTTTCGGGTGGACCTGCCGATGCTTTACAACGACCCTTCAAACAGCATTCTGATTCATTGGGTACCGGAAACCGAAGAGGCAACCCGCGAACAGATTCTGGAAGAATTCGACCGGTCGATGGAACAGATGAATTCAATCATGCCCGAAGACGTGGAGCTGCCCAGTGTGCGACTGGTGCTCTCGCGCGTCGAATTGGTGGAGCTGATCTACCTGATCGAAGCCGGCCTCAACCAGCGGGTAGTGGAGTATGTCAAATACAGCATTTTTACCCGTAATATCGAAAAGGTCGACCCGCACAAGCACCGCCTCCTGCTGAACGTTCAGGATTCGACCGATGAAGAACTCTGCTTTGTGGTTCAGAATGCCGACACCAAGGAGCTGGGAAGCATCCTGCGGTACGGTCGGGTGGCCTATGATTCCATGTGCGAGTTGTATGATGAAAATCCGGACGAGTTTCTGGATATGTTTCCCGGGCCGTGCATCAGCGCGCGCAATCTACTGCTCGAAGACGAGGAATTCGCATAAAAAACGCCCCGTATTGCCCCGGGGCGTTTGCAGACCGATTGGTGTTAAAGGCTATTTCAGTTTGCTTTTAACCACGCCGAGGTTGGATTCGGCAACCGGTGCCCATCCGCTTTCGGAATAGTTCACGAGAATGTCCTCATAGACCTGCCTGGCTTGCTCGAACTGCTCGGTTGCTTCGAGGCAGCGCGCTTTACCGAGCAGGGCGACCGGAGCGAGATGCGAATCCGGATTCCCGTTCACGAACTCGCCATACAGTTGGGCGGCCTCGCCGAAGTCACCCTTGCCTTCGATGCAGGTAATCCGGTTCAACTCCGCCTGTGATACCAGATCGTGATTGCCGTATTTCGAAATGAAACGGCCATACAGCTCTTCCGCTTCGGAAGCCAGTCCGGCGTTAAACTTCTGTTGAGCCAGTCCCATCAGCGCCAGCGGGGCCGACGGGGTGGAGTCGTAATTGTCCAGCACGGCCTGATAGTCGGCGGCCGTCCGGGCCTGCAATAAGGCCGCATCGGCCTTGACCGTCTTCTTGATACGGCTGCTTTTGAAATAATTGTTGATCAGAACAAACGCGCATACCGTGACCACGACGATGGTAGCCGGCTTGGCATATTTCTGGAAAAAGTTCAGGACTTCCTTCACTTCGCTCTGTTCCAGAGCTTGGTGTTTCAGGAGCTCTTCATGTCGCGCTTGGTCCTCTGGACTGCGGTGCGCTTCTCCATGTTTCGGTTCGGTATTCACTTTCTCTTCACTCATGTTGATCTCCTTGCATTATCGATGCACACGCAACCGGATAGTGGATTTTTGACGGGTTAATTCAAGAATTGTTTGATTCATACAGATTGATAATTTCCTGCGCTGTAGGGATCGGCGATGGGCGGCCGCTGGTATCGATCCGGTGGGGAATGGACTCGTAGAGCGGTTTGCGGCTTTCCAGCAGCTCGAGAATCCTGGTCCGCTTGTCGCCGGCGAGCAGAGGGCGGGTAGAATCGTGCTGTAAGCGCTCGAGGACGGTCTCCGCGTCGGCGAGCAGGCAGACGACCAGTCCGTTTTTTTCGAAGTCGGCAATATTGTCGGGATTGAGCACAATACCGCCGCCGGTCGAGATGATCTGGTTTTCACCGGCGGCAAGCTCCTGAACCAGCTGGCGTTCGAGCCACCTGAAATGCGGTTCACCGTCTTCGGCAAAGATTTCGTTGATGGTTTTGCCTGCGCGCGCTTCGATCAGGGTATCCATGTCCACCAGCGGCATGCCGGTTGTTTCAGACAGCAGACGGCCTACCGTGGTTTTCCCGGTCCCCATGAATCCGACCAGTACAATGTTGCGCATGATGACTTCCCCAAAGTCTGAAAACAGAAAAACGCTCCGGCAGGAGCGTTTTCAAGCGTCAAAAATTTATTTTCTAGGCGCCGGTTTCGCGGATCGCTTCACGAATTTGCTTGGTGTTCATGTGAATCAGCTGTTCCTCGCTGATGCCGGCACCAACCAGGCGTTTTTTCTGCTGCATGATACGCTGGCGTCTCAGGCGCGGTTTTTTAACGGGGCGGCGCAACGGTTTTTTGCGCATTGCTCTTCTAATTCTCATGGCAAACCTCTTCTAATTCTTTAGGTGAAAAATCAGGCGAGAACCTACACATAAGCCTCAGGGCGCGCAACCCTTATCTGGTGAAAAGTTGGCGGGAAAACAGGCCTGTTTACAGCGTCTTCTTGGGATAATCCAAATCCAGCAACCGGGCGAGGCAGGCTCCTGTCTGGCTCCAATGCCCGGTGGTCAGCCGGATCGTGGCGACGGCACAGGTAGACAGGGGATCGATGTCTGCTCCTGTAAGTTCGCTCGCCAGCCAGGTCAGGGCCGGATTGTGGCCGATCAACCTG
>JBFHPA010000168.1:0-4818 GCA_041592955.1 Pontiella sp. | reverse complement strand
CAAAATGCCGATCAATGCGCCGAGACCAAAGGTCAGCCGCATCCATTCGGAATGCCCCTGCAGGAATGCAATATTGTGAAGAGTTGTTTCCCCCTGCGCATTCATGGCCTTGAAGGCCTCGGGGGTTTCAAAGCCGAACAGCCACTGCCCCCAGGCGATCTCCTCCATTGCAATAAAAAATAGACCGATGCCAAAGAATGCGTAGAAGCCATGGATAAGGAAGGTGCTGCCGGCCTTGTACACTTTCAATGCTTGCATCATGCTGACCACGCACCCGGCCATTAGCAGCACGGCGGTCATAAGCTCAATCGGATGGTTCTCCTTCAGCATCCAGAACACAGCCGAACGAGTTGAAGGCAGTGCAAGAAGAACGGCTGTAATAAACGCGAGCACGAATGGCAGCAGCAAAATAGCCGATTTGACGCCGGCAGAGATACGATAGGTCTCTGCAGCGTGCTCGATCGAAGATTGAAACTTTTCAATAATGCCGTTGGATGTATTCATGAGCGATGGCTGATAAAGGATCGGGTTTATTAAAGCGATTAAATTTTTAATTATTTGCACATAAGATGGTGTCCTGCCTCGGGTGCACTAAATCAGATGCAGCAGTCACTGAACGCAACCGTGCGTCCTGCCGTCGATATGAATTGGGCGGATCCATTATCCTTTTTGTTTTGTTTTTAGGACGGTCTTCGTTTTATATACGCCGCTTTTCGAGGTGATCCCATGCAATCCATTCAAGAGAAAATTCAGGAGCTGAAGCGTGAACGCGGCGCAATCATTATTGCCCACAACTACCAGCCCGACGAAGTGCAGGCCATCGCCGACTTTACCGGCGACTCGCTCGAACTCAGCCGCAAGGCAGCCGAGCTCGATGAAGAGGTGATCGTGTTCTGCGGCGTCCACTTTATGGCCGAAACCGCCGCGATTCTGAGTCCGGAGAAAACCATTCTGCTGCCCGATCGGTTTGCGGGCTGTCCGATGGCGGACATGATTACCGCAGAGCAGCTCCGGGCCAAAAAGGCGGAGCATCCCGGTGCTGTGGTCATCAGCTATGTCAACAGTTCCGCCGCTGTGAAGGCCGAATGCGACCTGTGCTGCACCTCCTCGAACGCCATGAAGATTGTCAGCTCGGTGCCGGCCGACAAGGAAATCATATTTGTTCCAGACACCCATCTTGGCCATTATGTACAAGAGGAACTCGGTCGCGAAATGATCATCTGGGATGGGTTCTGCCCAACCCACTCGCGTATCCGCGACGTCGATATCCTGCGTGAGAAGGAAGATCATCCGAACGCCATTGTCATGGCGCATCCCGAATGTCCGTTGTCCATTCGCAATCTGGCTGATCAGCTGCTGTCGACCGGTCAGATGTGCACCTTCGCCAAGGAGTCGGACGAGAAGGAATTTATTGTCGCCACGGAAATGGGCCTGCTCTACCGCCTGCGCAATGAAAGCCCTGAGAAAAAGTTCTACTCCGTCAGCGATCGCGCCTTATGTCCGAACATGAAGAAGATCGATCTGGAAAAAGTGCTCTGGTCGCTGGAGGACATGCAATACCGCATCACGGTTCCCAAGGAGATCGCCGACAAGGCCCGCCGCTCGATCGAACGCATGCTGGAGTTGAGTTAATTAACAGAAGAGCGCGAAGGACGCTAAGAAGACGGATAAAAAAGCTTTGCTAACTTCGCGATCTTGAGCAAGGCGGGTGTTGATAATATCGTTTTCAAATTTGGACTATTTCAAGCAATACGCACTACGTAATACGCAATAGGTAAAACCATGTGGGAATATTCAGATAAGGTCACCGACCACTTCAGGAATCCGCGTAATGTAGGCGCTGTTGAAAACCCCGATGGCGATGGATTGGCAGGCTCGCTGGCCTGCGGCGATGCATTGCGTCTTACATTCCGGCTGGACGAACAGAAAAAAATTGCTGAAGCCCGGTTCCAGACTTTTGGATGCGCAAGCGCCATTGCATCATCCTCGGCCCTGACGGAAATGCTGATCGGCAAAACCGTCGAGGATGCCGAGCTGATTACGAATAGCGACATTATTGCCTATCTCGGTGAACTTCCTAAACAGAAGGTCCATTGCTCGGTCATGGGGCGCGAGGCCTTGGAAGCCGCCATCTTCAACTATCGGACCGGAAAAACCCTCGACCGTAAGCTCGACGGCGAAGTGATCTGTCACTGCTTTGGCGCGACCGATAAGGAGATCGAAAAGATCACCCGCGAACAGAAGCTGACCTCGGCCGAAGAGGTCACCCATGCCTGCAAAGCCGGCGGCGGTTGTGGACAATGCATTCCCGAGATCGAGGAAATCATCAATCGGGTGATCGGGGCCGTCAAAGCGGAGTCCGATGAAACGCCAAAGCTGACCCAGTTGCAGAAGATCCGGCTGATTGAAGAAACGATCGACCGTCAGGTACGTCCGATCCTTCGCCGCGATGGCGGCGACTTGGAATTGCACGATGTCGATGGCGATCGGGTATTCGTCAAGTTTGTCGGAGCCTGCGTGAGCTGCCCTGTTTCAGCGGTCACGCTCAAGGATGTGGTCGAAAATCAGCTGCGCGAAGCCATCTCCGATTCCCTTGTCGTGGAGGCCGTGTAGTTTCCAACAGAAGATCGCTAAGAAAGGCAAAAATGCACCCATTATACGAAAAGGCAAATGCGCTCAGCTATAAAGTGATAGGTGCCGCACTTGAGGTGCATAAGGATAAGGGTAGTGGCCTGTACGAGGCAATTTACGAAAAGTGTTTGATGCGTGAGCTGGAGCTCCAAGGTATTCCTGCAATCAATCAGCTCAACGTACCTGTTGAGTATAAGGGGTACACATTCGAAGAACCACTCAGGCTCGATGTCATAGTGGATGAATCCCTGATATTGGAACTCAAGTCTGTTGAGACGGTAATGCCGGCTCACAAGGCCAAGTGGTTGTCCTACATGAAACTAATGGATATTCCGCTGGGGCTGATAATTAACTTTCATGAGCCAATCTTAAAAAATGGAATATCCCGTATGATATTACCCGGAGCCGATAAATAGTCATACTTCGCGCTCTTTGCGGCCTTCTGTAATAAATACTTAAGGAATGGAAATGAACAGTACAGTCTATGTTGATAACAACGCCACAACGGCGGTTGCGCCGGAAGTGACGGAGGCCATGCTGCCGTACTTTACCGAGCAGTGGGGGAATCCATCCAGCATGCATACGTTCGGCGGGAATGTGAAGCGGGCGATCGATGCCGCGCGCGCGAAGGTTGCGGCTTTGATCGGAGCCGAACATCCCAACGAAATCATTTTTACCAGCTGCGGCTCGGAGAGCAACAACATGGCCATCCGCGGTGCGGTCGACGCCATGGGCGGACATCCGCATATCATCACCACCCGCGTCGAGCACGCAGCAGTGCTGGGGCCGTGCCACTATCTGGAAGACAAGGGCTTCCGCCTCTCCACCCTCGACGTGGATGAAAAGGGGAATCTGGATATCGACCAGCTCCGCAAGGAATCGATAACCGGCAAGAAAACGGTCGCCTCCATCATGTGGGCGAACAACGAAACCGGCGTCATTTTTCCGGTGCCCGAAATCGGTGCCGCCATCAAGGAGGGAGGGGGACTCTTTCATACTGACGCCGTTCAGATTGCCGGTAAGCTTCCGGTCTCCGTCAAGGATCTGCCGGTGGACCTGCTCTCCATTTCCGGTCACAAGCTCCATGCGCCGAAAGGGATCGGCGCGCTGTATGTGCGCCGCGGCACCAAGCTCACCCCGCAGATCATGGGCGGTCATCAGGAGCGCGGCCGCCGCGCCGGCACTGAAAACGTTCCGTATATTGTCGGTCTGGGCAAGGCCTGCGAGCTGGCCATGCAGACGATGGAGAATGATGCCGAACACGAGTGTAGACTGCGCGACCGCCTGCAGGAGGGGATCCTTGCCGCCTGCAAAGGCGCGCATGTGAATGGCGATACATCCAATCGTCTGCCGAACACGACCAACATCAGTTTTGAGTTTGTCGAAGGCGAAGCGATTCTTCTGATGCTGGATGATGTCGGCATCTGCGCTTCGACCGGTTCAGCCTGCGCATCCGGATCGCTCGAGCCCTCGCATGTGCTTCGTGCCATGGATGTGCCCCGTTCTCTGCTGCACGGATCCATTCGCTTCAGCCTCAGCCGTTATACTACGGACGGGGACATTGATTGTGTGCTGGAAAAGCTGCCCGGCATCATCGACCGTCTGCGTCAGCTTTCCCCGTTTGTGCAGGACTAAATTTCTACAGATGATTGGAAGTGGATAGCAATCAATCTTCGCGAAGTGCGCGAAGTCTAAATATCCCCTATAGAGCCAGGCTTGGCGTTCTTTGCGAGCTTCTGTAGAATATTTGATGAGTTGTCTTGGTTATTCTGTGGAATAGAGCTTGATGGGTTGCTAATTTGTTCATTCAGTTTTTTCGAGGAACGGCATGAAGGCAAAGGATTGGATTTCTGACTTGCGGGTGTACGAGCCCGGCAAACCCATTCAGGAGGTTGCGCGCGAACTGGGGTTCGATGATATCGCCGATATCATCAAGGTGGCTTCCAATGAGAATGAACTGGGGCCATCGCCCATGGCCATCGAAGCCATGGAGGAAGCGATCCCCACGATGCACCGCTATCCCGACGGCGGCACCTTCTATCTCCGCCGAAAGCTGGCCGAAAAACTCGGTGTCGAACCTGATCAATTGCTCTTCGGGTGCGGCAGCAACGAGCTGATTGTATTCCTGTGTCATGTATTTCTCGAACAGGGAACCAATCTCGTCATGGGGGCGGAGGCCTTTGCGGT
>JBFHPA010000167.1:0-4840 GCA_041592955.1 Pontiella sp. | reverse complement strand
ATCAGCCCCTTGAGTTCTATGTCCGATGCTTTCATGTTCAGGAATGTAAACCGTAATGACCTTGGCCGGAACCCAAAACTCCACTTCCCTACGGTTTGGATTTCGACTATGCTCCATCCTGAAAATGGAGGTTACATATGCGAGGCCATATCATCGTTGAAGACCGGTTTCTTCATCAGGGAAAAGAGCACCACCTGTTCGTTACCCACATTGAAGGAGCTGAACATGAATATCGTTTCGAGGTCCGGCGCTTGGTCCCCGGCGCTGAAAAACCTGAAACCGTGTTTGAAAAAACCGAGGATCTTGCACAGCAGCTTGCCCAGTGCCCCAACACCACGATTGATCAGCTCATTACGGCGGAAGTGAGCGCCATCAAGCAGGCCGTCAATGCCGAAGAGGATATTCACGCCCACGACCCGTAAAGAAGACACCCCGGATTTATCGAATCCATGAAACCGGATTACGGGAGGACGGTATCACCCATGAGGTACTTGTCCACTTCACGTGCAACACCGCGTCCTTCATTGATGGCCCAGACGACCAGCGACTGACCACGGCGGTTGTCTCCGGCAGCGAACACGCCGTCCACGTTCGTGGTGTAGATTTCGTGCTCCGCCTTGAAATTGGTGCGGGCATCGCGCTCAAGACCGAACTGCTCACCAAGAAGGTCTTCCGGACCGAGGAATCCCATGGCCAGTAAAACGAGATCCACTTCGATACGCTGTTCGGTTCCGGGAATAGCCTTCGGCACCATACCGCCCGTTTCATTACTGACCCACTTGACCTCCACGGTGTGCATGGCCACAACATTACCCTCCGCGTCACCCTCGAATTTCTGGGTCATCACCGAAAAGTTACGGGGATCCTTGCCTTGCAGCTTGATCGCCTCCTGCTGCCCGTAGTCGGTCTTCAGGTTGGAGGGCCACTGCGGCCACGGATTCGAAACCCGGTTGCGGTCGGCCTCCGGCTTCGGCAGGATCTCAAGCTGCGTGACTTTCTCGCATCCATGACGAAGCGCAGTTCCGACGCAGTCGGTACCGGTGTCACCTCCGCCGATCACAACCACCTTCTTCCCCTTGGCGGAAATATAGTTGCCGTCTTCCAGATTACTGTCCAGCAGGCTCTTGGTGTTGGCATGAAGGTATTCCATTGCAAAATGAATGCCGTTTAGACCGCGCCCTTCAACAAAGAGGTCGCGCGGCTTGGTTGCGCCGTTCGCCAGGACCACCGCATCAAATTCGGCTTTAAGGTCACCGGCTTTGAGGTCCTTGCCCACCTCGGTGTTGGTTTTATAGATCACGCCTTCGGCTTCGATGATGTCGATCCGGCGCTGCATCACGCCTTTATCAAGCTTCATGTTTGGAATACCATACATCATCAGTCCGCCGATGCGGTCGGCGCGTTCGAACACGGTAACCGTATGGCCCGCACGGTTGAGCTGCTGTGCGCAGGCCAGGCCGGCCGGGCCGGAGCCAACTACGGCAACCTTCTTGTCGGTGCGAATCTCCGGCGGCTCTGGAACCACCCATCCGTTTTCGAAACCCTTGTCGATGATGGTGCGTTCGTTGTCATGAATGGTGACGGCCGGTTCGTTGATGCTGAGTACGCAACCCGCTTCGCAGGGAGCCGGGCATACACGACCCGTGACTTCGGGAAAGTTGTTGGTGTGGTGCAGGCGATCGAGCGCCTCGCGCCAGCGGTTGCGGTAGATCAGATCGTTCCACTCGGGAATGAGGTTGTTGATGGGACAGCCGCTTGCGCCGCCTTCCATCATTTCGCCGCGATGGCAAAACGGCACGCCGCAGTCCATGCAGCGCGCACCCTGCTCCTGGCAGGTCTGCTCATCGCGCAGCTCATAGACTTCCTCCCAATCCTTGACGCGTTCCTCTTCGGGGCGCATCGGGTTGGTCGTGCGTACAAACTCTAAGAATCCAGTTAGTTTTCCCATGGTAAAATCTCCTTGCCGGCCGGGGTTTAAAGACCCATATCGGCGATGTGCATATCAAACGCCGCGTCGATAATCTCTTCCTCGGTTTCATATTCTTCGGTCAGGCGCGCCCGTTCGATGAAGTCGAGCATGCGCTTGTAATCCGTTGGAATCACCTTCACAAATTTATTCAACGCAGCGCCCCAGTCGGCCAGCATAGCGGCTGCTACGGTTGATCCGGTCTTGAGCTGATGCGTTTCGATCATCGCTTTCAGATCGGCAATGTCGGCATTGGCATGGACCTTCTCGAGCTCGATCATTTCCATGTTGCACTTCTCGGAAAAGTTGCCATCGACGTCATAGACATAGGCTATGCCGCCGGACATACCCGCGCCGAAATTGCGGCCGGTTCTGCCGAGCACGACGGTCTTTCCGCCGGTCATGTATTCGCAGCCATGGTCGCCGATTCCTTCGATCACCACTTCGGCACCGGAGTTGCGCACACAGAAGCGCTCGCCCGCCACACCGCGAATGTAGGCCTTGCCGCCGGTCGCGCCATAGAAGCAGACGTTACCGACCACAATGTTATCCTCCGCCACAAACGTTGCGTTCTTGTCCGGATACACAGTCAGATGACCGCCCGAGAGCCCTTTGCCGACATAGTCGTTGGCATCGCCTTCGAGCTCCAGTTCGATCCCCTTGCACATGAAGGCCCCCATGGACTGGCCGATGGAACCCTTCAGCTTGAAATGCACCGTGCCGTCCGGAAGTCCCTTGTCCTTATAGATCTTGGTCATTTCATGCGAAAGCACCGTACCGACCGCGCGGTCGGTATTGACCACGTCAAAGGATGCTTTGACTTTTTCAGCATTTTCCAGCGCGGGTTTGGCGGCATCGATCAGCTTCCAGTCGAGAATGCTTTCAAGCATGTGGTTCTGGTCCTTGCTGTGGTAGGTGCCCTCCTCTTCGCCGATGGTCTCGCGATGGAGAATCGGGGAAAGATCGAGGTTCTTGTATTTCCAATGGTCGATATCGTCGCGGAATTTCAGGCACTGCGACTGCCCGACCATTTCATCGATGGTCTTGAAACCCAGTTCCGCCATGATTTCGCGCAGGCCGGCGACGAGGAACTTGAAGTAGTTCACCACGTGGTCCGGGTTGCCCGTGAATTTGGCGCGCAGCTCGCCACGCTGGGTTGCGATACCCACCGGGCAGGTGTTGGAGTGGCACTTGCGCATCATGATGCAGCCCTGCACCACCAGCGCGGCCGTGGCCACGCCCCACTCTTCCGCGCCGAGCAGCGTTGCCACGGCAAGATCGCGCGAGGTTTTCATCTGCCCGTCGGTCTGAACCACAATACGGTTGCGCAGACGATTGCGCACCAGCGTCTGGTGCGTTTCGGAAAGTCCGAGCTCCCACGGCAGACCGGCATGCTTAATGGAACTAAGCGGCGATGCGCCCGTTCCGCCGTCATAGCCGGCGATGAGTACCGCATCCGCCTTCGCCTTACAGACGCCGGCCGCAACCGTGCCGACGCCGGCCTCGGAAACCAGCTTCACGTTGATACGGGCATCGCGGTTGCTGTTTTTCAGGTCGTAGATCAGCTGCGCCAGATCTTCGATCGAATAGATATCATGATGCGGCGGCGGCGAAATGAGGCCGACACCGGGCGTGGAGTTACGGGTGCGCCCGATCCAGCCATTCACTTTATGGCCCGGAAGGTGGCCGCCTTCGCCCGGCTTGGCTCCCTGAGCCATTTTGATCTGCAGCTCGCTGGCCTTGCTGAGATAGTAGCTGTTTACACCGAACCGGCCGGATGCCACCTGTTTCGTGGCCGAGCACATGTCATCGCCGTTCGGCAGCTTTTCGTAGCGGACCGGATCTTCGCCGCCTTCGCCGGAGTTGGAACGCGACCCGATGCGGTTCATGGCGATTGCAAGCGTGGTGTGCGCTTCCCACGAGATCGAACCGAACGACATCGCGCCGGTTGCAAAGCGTTTCAGAATATTCTCTGCCGGTTCCACTTCCTCGAGCGGAATCGACGGTCGATCAGGAGTGAATTTCATCAGCCCACGCAGCGTGAAGGCCGCCTTGTTCTGCTCGTCAACCGCTTTGCAATATTGCTTGTACTTAGCGTAGTCATTGTCGCGGCTGCATTCCTGCAGCAGGCGGATGGTCATTGGATTGAACAAATGGCGTTCGCCATCGGCCCGCCAGCTGTATTCACCGCCCGGATCGAGCACCTTCTGCGCGCCGCCGCGGGTCGGAAATCCCTTGCGGTGCTTGAGCAGGGTTTCCTTGGCGATATCGTCCAGGCTGAGGCCCTCGATACGGCTGATGGTGCCGGTGAAGTATTTATCCACCACATCGGAGTTGATGCCGACAATCTCGAAAATCTGCGCACCCTGGTAGGAAGCGAGCGTTGAGATGCCCATCTTGGAGAAGATCTTCAACAGGCCGCCATTGACCGCTTTGATGTATCGCTGAATGGCCTGCTCCGAGCTCAGCCCGTTCAGCAGGTCATCCTGCTCCATCTGGCGGATCGTATCGAGCGCATTGTACGGATTCACCGCCGAGGCGCCGAAGCCGAGGATGGTGGCAAAGTGGTGGACCTCGCGCACATCGCCGACTTCCATGACAATATCGGCCTTGCCGCGCTTGCCGGCGCGGATGAGATAGTGGTGCACCGCGGCGGCCGCCAGCAGGGACGGGATTGGCGCGTGGTCGGAGTTGGTGTGGAAGTCCGACAGAATGATGATCGAGTGTCCCTCATCGATGGCATCCTCCGCATAACGGCACACGCGATCGAGGGTTCTTTCCAGCACTCCGGGCGCGCCCGTGGCGGGGAAAACGATTTCGAGGCGCTTGGCCTGAAAGTGGTTATGATCGAGGAAGAGCAACCGGGATAAATCT
>JBFHPA010000166.1:0-4904 GCA_041592955.1 Pontiella sp. | reverse complement strand
GGCACCGATCGCTCAGACAACCGCCTCACCGGAAACCAAGTCCACCCTCGCGGATGCGCAGGCGGCGATCGATGTCGGCCAGTTGTCCGATGCCAAAGTCATCCTCGATCAACTGGTCGCCTCCACCTCCAATGCCGATGCAATCAAAAAGCTGGGCGATTTGAACATTAAGCTGCTCAAGTCGCCGATGATGATGCCGGGCAAGGAATACTACGCGATCCAATCCGGCGACTATCTCCAGAAGATCGCCAGAAAATACAACACCACCGTCCCGCTCATCAAAGAGATGAACGGGTTGGAGACGGACACCATCCGGAGTGGCGCGCGATTGCTCGTCTATAACGGAAACTTTTCGATCCGTGTTTCTAAAAGCCAGAACACCCTCGACCTGATGGCCGGCAAGCAGCTGTTCAAGCGCTACCCGGTCGGCACCGGCAAGTTCGGAAAAACCCCGTCCATCGAATTCACCGTGGTTGACAAGATTGTTGAGCCGCCATGGACCCGCCCCGCCGACAACAAGCAGATTGAGTACGGGGATCCTGAAAATGTGCTGGGCACACGCTGGATGAAAATCGTGTCCAACGACCATCCCGAGATCACCGGCTTCGGCATTCACGGCACGTGGGAACGCGACAGCATCGGCAAGCAATCGAGTGCGGGCTGCATCCGCATGCTTAACGAGGATGTTGAGGAACTTTTTGATCTCATCCCCCGCAAAACGCCTGTAACGATTACTGACTAATCTCAAGAGGAGAAGCATATGAGCGCGCAATACAGCCTTCCATTCGAGAGCCCCATCATGGAGCTCGAAACCAAACTCCAGGAACTTGAATCCTTCAGTCAGGAGCAGGACATTGATGTCTCGCATGAAATCCAGAACATGAAGGATAAGATCGAAAAGACGCGCATCGACATCTATACCAATCTCAGCGCATGGCAAAAAGTACAGGTGGCACGGCATCCCGACCGCCCCTACACCATGGATTACATCAACGCCATGACCACCGACTTCGTGGAAATCCACGGCGATCGGATCCATCGCGACGACCGCGCCATCATCGGCGGTTTTGCCAAGATCGATGGACAAAAAGTCATGATTATCGGCTCCCAGAAAGGCCGTGACACCAAGAGCAATGTGGAGTGCAATTTTGGATGCGCGCATCCGGAGGGCTATCGCAAGGCGTTGCGGCTGATGAAGCTGGCCGACAAATTCAATGCGCCGATCATCACGCTGATCGACACCAAGGGCGCCTATGCCGGACTTGAATCCGAGGAGCGCCATATTGCCGAAGCCATTGCCGTCAACCTGCGCGAATGCTTCAACATCAAGGTTCCGATCATCTGCGTCATCATCGGCGAAGGCGGCAGCGGCGGTGCTTTGGGCATCGGTATCGGCAACCGCATACTGATTCTGGAACATGCCTACTATTCCGTCATCTCGCCGGAAGGCTGCGCGGCCATTCTATGGAAAGATCGCGCCTTTTCCGACAAGGCTGCCGAGGCCCTCAAGATTACAGGCAACGACCTCCTGAAGCTCAAGCTGGCCGATGAAGTCATTCCAGAACCCAAGGGCGGAGCCCATGTCGACCACGGCTCCGCTGCGGAAAACCTCAAGGCCGCCGTGCTGAAGCACCTTGGCGAGCTGTCCAAAATGTCGGAAGAAGAAATCCTGCAAGACCGCTACGACAAGTTCCGCGTCATGGGTGAATTTGAAGGGACTGTGGAGTAATCCGGTTCATAGTTCCGCCTTCAGGCGGCCAGCCCTGCCAAGTTGTGCGCAAAGCCGCCTGAAGGCGGAACTACGAACGTTTACGCGTTATTTCCACCGCCGAGGCCTTCGCAAAGCGAAGCGCGCCGGGCTTGTCGATGGTCACGATTACCTGCTCGACCTTTTCATTCGCCAACGCGATATCGGCAATGCGTTCGGCCAGCGATTCGATCAGCTGAAAGCCGCTGCCGTCGACCAGCTTGAGGATCTCCTTCTTGATCGCTTTGTAGTCGACCGTATCGTTCAGATCATCGGAACGTCCGGCTTTGCGCAGGTCGGCATGCATCTCGACGTTGATGACGATGTCCTGTTTCTCGCGCCGCTCTTCGGGAAAAATACCGATAATGCAGCGAAGGGCCAAATCGCGGATAAAAATTTTGTCCATGGCAACTCCTTGGATGATTGGATTAAGGGATTAGTGGATTGGAGACGTGCGAAACCAGGCAGGATGCCTTGTCTGCGCTAAACAAACCATTCTTCCAATCAATCCAGCAATCCATTCTTCTACACTCCATTTCCTAAAAGATGTTGGCCGCCATCGACGAAGATGACCTGTCCCGTGCAATAGTCTGCCTTCAGCAGAAACAGCACGGCTTCCGCAATATTGCCGGGTGTGGGAAGCAGGTCGAGCGGAATGGTTCCGGCCAACTCGCGGAAGTTTTCGCCGCTGTTGCCCGGCGGCGGCAGAATCGGCCCCGGCGCAACGGCATTCACCCGGATGCCCGGTGCCAGCTCAAGTGCGGCCAGCTTCGTCAATTCTTCCAGCCCTTTTTTCGAAATTGAATATGGCAGACAGGTCGGATCGTTGGCGCGGATGCGCCGGTCCAGCAGGTTGACAATAGCTCCCTGCCCCGCCTGCGCGGCAAACCGGCGGGTGAGTTCCATGGGTGCGAAGAGGTTTACATTGAATTCGCGCTGCACCCTTTCCGGGGTTCCCTGCGCAAGCGTATCCTTCGTAAAGATCGATGCGTTGTTAATGAGGATATCGTGCCTGCCCGCCTCTTCAATCAAGCGGGCGCATTCCTCCATCGACTCCAGATCGGCCTGAACCGTGAACGGGGAAAGCGCCTGGGCCTCGGCGGCGGAATTGCGATAATGCACAATCACCTCGGCTCCGGCCGCCTGCAGGGCAAGCGTGATGGCTTTACCTATTCGCCTTGCACCGCCCGTCACTAAAGCACGTTTTCCGGTCAATTCCATGGCACTTATTCATACCCATATTTTTTATCCATTGAAAGTTTTCGCTTTCTTTTTTCCGTAGACTGGAAAAAATGGGTGCGTACTAACGGAGATACCCACCATGTTGCGAAAATTACTGCTCTTCTCATTCGTATCCATCATTTCGGTCACAACGCTTGCACAGGACTCGAACAAAGTGAGCAAGGCTTCGCCCATGCGAAGCAGTGATGCTGAGATGCAGCAAACCGATGCGCCGATCGTATACATCATCCCAATCAAGAAAATGATCGAACCGGCCCTGCTTTATGTCGTCCGGCGTGGGGTGGATGAAGCGGTCCGCAACGATGCCCGGGCCATCATCTTCGAAATGGACACGCCCGGCGGCGCGGTCAATGCCGCCGAAGGCATCATCAGCGTCATCACGAAAACCGAGATCCCGACGTATACTTTTGTGGAGAAAAACGCCTACTCCGCCGGAGCGATCATTGCATTGGCGACCCCGAATATCTACATGGCCCCTGGAAGCGTTATCGGTGCGGCCACTCCTATGCTGATGTCGCCGATGGGCGGGGTGCAGGAGATGCCGGATGAAGTGCAGGAAAAGATGACGTCCGCGGTATCCGCAATGGTTCGCTCCGCCGCCGAGCAAGGGGGGCATGATCCGCAGCTCGCCGAGGCCATGGTCCGGGCGGACATGGAATACAGCGTGAACGGCAAAGTCATCAGTGAAAAGGGCCGTCTGCTGACCCTCACCAACGTAGAGGCCGAACAACTGGTCGGCGAAGAGCAGCGCCCGTTGCTTTCGAGTGGCACGGTCAAGGATATTGACGAGCTGCTGGAAACGCTTGGACTGGCCAATGCGGAGAAGCGTGTACTTGAGGTGACTGCGGCGGAAAGGCTGGCGCGCCTGATTGCAGGCTTCGCTCCTATACTAATGATTCTTGGACTGGGCGGGCTCTGGCTGGAACTCAAAACACCGGGATTCGGCATCTTCGGTATCGCGGGAGTGGCCTGTCTCATGCTGTTTTTCTTCGGGCATCACATTGCCGGCCTCGCTGGCATGGAGGATGTACTGCTGTTCGGGCTGGGCGTCACCCTGCTGGCGATTGAGGTGTTCATCACTCCCGGTTTTGGCGTGATGGGCTTCAGCGGGCTGCTGTTGATTTTTGTTTCGTTCATCAGCGCCATGAGCGAGCGTATGCCGGGCGAATGGCGACCCGTCGATTTTTCGCCGGAAACCCTCTCGATTCCTTTCCTCAAGGTCGTGCTCTCCTTCGTGGGTGCCATTGTGCTGGTAGGTATTGTCGGCAGGTTTTTCCCCCAGACGCGCATGTTCCAAAGTCTGACGCTGAGCACCGTCGTGCCGGATCCTGAAGAAGATGTGTCCCTGCTCGGTCTCGAAGGCGTCGCCCACTCCGACCTGCGGCCGAGCGGCACGGCATACTTTGATGGCCGCAAACTGGATGTGGTGACGCATGGCGACTATATTTCGCATCAATCGCCCGTTCGCATCGTCGAGGTGCACGGAAATCGGATCGTGGTCGAGGAGTTGTCGAACGGCTAGACGTGCAGGTTGCGCTGGTAGTCCATCCACTCGTCGTATCGCTCCTCGATGACCGCGAGATCCTTCTCGTTATCCGCATCGAGCGCCGCACCGCCGAAGTGTGTGTATACAATCTGAACGCGCGCTCCAATGGCATTGCCGATTCCTTCGGCCAGCCGGTTGAATCCCACGAGTGAACGAAGCCGGTCGGAAAGTTTCGGGTGCCCGTGCCGGTCATAGTAGAGCGAAAGCTGCATTAGAATGAAGATGCGCAGGCTTTTGAATAACCGCCACCCGTGGATCAGGAGCGAGAAGAGCATTCGGATAATGTTGGCCCAGCGGGTCTGATAGCGCCACTCATACATCTTTTCAATATAGTCCAGATGGTCGAATTTAAGCGGCTTACCAATATGC
>JBFHPA010000165.1:0-4915 GCA_041592955.1 Pontiella sp. | reverse complement strand
TTCACCACCGGAAACTGGCGGAAAGAAAATTTTCCGAAAGCCGAGATCGCAAAGGAAAGCGGCATATCCTCGGCCAGCGTCTGCACGTTGCCCACCATCCACTTGACAACAACCTGCTCCATGGCGCCCTGCTCCAGCGCATTCATCAGATCGTTCATCGTAACAATTCCAACCACCCGTTTGTTGTCAACAACGGGCACCCCGGAGATCGAGTTGTTTTTCATGATGACCTGCACATCCCGCATGGTGCAGTTGCGGGATACGGCGAAAACCTTGCTGGTCATCACCTCGCCGATGCGCAGGCCGTAGATCAATTCCTGAACGCGCAGCGAAGACTGAAGCGTTTCTTTGTGATCGCCGTCCATCAGGACTCCATGAGCCGACCGAGGCGGACGCACGATTCATATTTCGGAAAGCGGGTGCACAAGAGCGCAATCCCCTGTTCTTTGGCCAGTTCCACCATCCCCTCGGTCACCGTCTTGTTATTGGCGATCACGACCGCCTCCGAGCCGACAATGCCTGCGGAGCGGATCGACTGCTCGGTTGAAAGCGAGGTGATCAGCAGCATGTCATCGCGGTCCGACATGAGCACATCGCTCATCAAATCGGAGGCGAATACGGTATCGATGCTGGTTTTCTCCCATCCCACCGGGCCATAAATCAGCTCGGCCTCCAGGGCATGTTCTACACGTAATAAATCCATTGTTCTCCAAAGGTGCTGCAGTGCAATCAGTGAATCAGGAAATAGAAAAGGTTTTCGCCGACCGGTTCAATCGAATTCCCCCGCCCCCGCGAAAAATATTCGCAATCGGCACACAGAGCTGTTTATAGTCCGAAACATAAAATCAGGAGATCACGAATGGATGTTCAGCTAAACCCGACCGAAGAGCGCATACTCGGCTGCCTGATCGAAAAGGAGATGGCAACGCCCGAGTACTATCCCCTCACCCTCAACGCCCTGGTCAACGCCTGCAACCAGAAATCGAACCGCTGCCCCGCCATGGCCCTCGACGCGGACACCGTCGAGAATGCCCTCCTGGAACTGCGCATGACGCACCAATTGGCGATCGAGGTCACATCGACTGGAAGCCGGGCCCCAAAATACAAACACAACTTTTCCCACCACTGGCAGTTTTCGCCCGCTAAAATGGCCATTGTCTGCGAGCTGCTGGTGCGCGGCCCGCAAACTCCCGGCGATCTGCGCGCCCACGCCTCACGCCTGCATCCTTTGGCCGATGCCCGCGAAGTGGAGGAAATCCTCCAGGGGCTCGCATCGCGTGAGGACGGCCCTTTCGTGGTCCATCTCCCGCGCGAACCCGGCAAGCGCGAGCGACGCTGGGCGCATCTGTTTGGCGGTGAAATCCAGCTTGAAGAAAAACAGCCCGAGCTCATCCCAACCGCCGAAAATCAAACGCCTTCGACGGACCGCCTGCAGGAGCTGGAAAACGAAATCGCCGAGCTACGTCAGGAACTGATCGATCTCAAGGCGCAGTTCGACGCCCTCATGAACGGCTGACAAAAAAAGCCCGCCGGTCAAGGCGGGCTTTCTATGTCAGGCCGGTAATGCTTACATCAGTTCGCCGACCTTCTGCATGAAGTTCCAGCGCTTCTTCGCATCCTGTTCGGCCAGCGCAAACAACTCTTCGGCTTCGCTGGGTGCGGTCTTCAGCAGCGAGGAGTAGCGACGTTCGCTGCGGATGAAGGCCTGGAAATCACCCTTCGGTTCGCGCGCATCCCAGGTGAACTTCTTACCTTCCTCACCGGCCGGATTGTAGCGATAGAGCGGCCAGTAGCCGCACTCGACCGCGTTCTTGGCAATGGTCTGCGTCTTCATCATGTCGATGCCGTGTGCAATACACGGAGCGTACGCGATGATGAGGGACGGACCGTTGAAGGCAACCGCTTCCTGGATTGCTTTCTGCGTCTGAACGCGGTTTGCACCCATCGATATGTGTGCAACGTAGACTGTGCCGTAGCTCATGCACATGAAGCCGAGGTTTTTCTTGCCCGCGCGCATACCGTCAGTAGCAAATTTGGCTACTGCACCGATCGGCGTGGACTTGGAAGCCTGCCCACCGGTATTGGAATACACTTCAGTATCCATTACAAGGATGTTGACGTTCTTGCCGGAAGCCACCACGTGGTCGAGACCGCCGTAACCGATGTCGTAGGCCCATCCGTCACCACCGAAGATCCAGACGGCTTTATCAATGAAGTAATCCTGCAGCTCGATAATCTTGCGAACGATCGGAGCGGCTTCGGCGGACGCTTCTGCGAGAGCGGTCGGCAGGAGCATCTTCACGGCGTTCTGCGCCGCGAGGGCTTCGTCGCCCAGCTCATTGTCGACGCAGATTTCAACCGCCTTGTTCAGTGCAGCGGCCAGGTCGGCGTTGGTACCCGTTTCGAGCAGCGCGGCAACAGCGTTGCGAAGCAGTTCACGGTTGTTGTCAACCGCCAGGCGGAAGCCCATACCGTATTCCGCGTTGTCTTCGAAGAGCGAGTTCGCCCACGCCGGACCGCGGCCGTCTTTGTTCGTGCAGTAAGGAACGGTCGGGAAGGTTCCACCATAAATGGAGGAGCAACCCGTCGCGTTGGCGGTGATCATGTGTTCGCCGCAAACGAGGGTGACCAGCTTGACGTAAGGAGTTTCGCCGCAGCCGGCGCAGGCACCGGAGAATTCAAACAGGGGTTTCTTCATCTGAATGCCCTTGACCGTTTCGACCTTCACACCTTCCAGATTATTATCCGGCAGATTTTCGAAGAAATAGGTGTTTTCCACCTCGCCGGCTTCACGCTCAAGATCCAGCGTGGTGAATTCCAACGCCTTGGTTTTGGCCGGGCAGGTTTCCACACAGACCCCGCAACCGGTGCAGTCCTCGATGTAGACCTGAATTTTATATTCAAGATCGTTCTCGTTCTTCGTCTTGGACTTGATCGTTACGAAGGTTTCAGGCGCATTTTCCAACTCGGAAGGTTTGAGCTGCTTCGCACGGATGACCGAATGCGGACAGGCCATGATGCACTGGTTACACTGAATGCAGTTATCCTTGATCCATTTCGGAACACGCGGACCGATGCAGCGTTTTTCCAGTTTGGACGTACCGGTCGGCAGCGAGCCATCGAAGGTCATCTTCGAAACCGGAACATCGTCGCCTCGTTGCATCATAACCGGAAGTATAACCTCCTTCGCGAAGTCGGAAGCGTCGGCCGGAATCAGATCCGGCAGCACATAGGACTCGGTGATCTCGGAAGGAACCTCAACCTTTTCGATGGCCGCGGCAGCAGCATCGATCGCTTTCCAGTTCATTTCCACGATGTCCATGCCCTTCGTTTCGAAGGTTTTCTTCGCGTAGTCTTTAATCAACTGGATCGACTCGTCTTCCGGCAGCACGCCGGAGAGCTTGAAGTAGACCGTCTGCATGACGGTGTTGATGCGTCCGCCGAGGCCGACGTCGATCGCGATCTGCAGCGCGTTCACGTTGTAGAAGTTAATCTTGCGATCGATAATGATCTGCTGCTCTTCCTTCGTGAGGTGATTGAACACTTCCGACGTCGGGATTTCCGAGTTCAGCACAAAGGTTCCGCCTTCGGCGAGGGCGCCGAGCATGTCGTACCGACCGATATAGGAAACGTTGTGGCACGCCACATAACCGGCATGCTGAATGAGGTACGGATAGTTTACGCCGCTCTCGCCGAAACGCAGATGGGAGACCGTTACCCCGCCGGACTTTTTGGAGTCGTATACAAAGTAGGCCTGCGCCGTCATGTCGGTGGTGTCGCCAATGATCTTAATGGTGTTTTTGCAGGCACCCACCGTACCGTCCGAACCGAAGCCCCAGAAGATGGAGCTCTTCACGTCGGGCGGCTCGATATTGAACTCCTCGCCCACCGGGATGGAGAGGTTGGTCACGTCGTCGTTGATGCCGACTGTGAAGCCGTGCCACGCGCCGTTGTCGGCGTGGTCGTAGACCGCTTTCACCATGCGGGGCATGAATTCCTTGGAGGAAAGACCATAGCGTCCGCCGATAATCTTGCAGCCTTTGCCTTCGAGTGCGGTAACCACATCGAGATAAAGCGGCTCGCCGAGGGCGCCGGGTTCCTTGGTGCGGTCGAGCACGATGATCTTTTTCGCGGTTTCCGGAATGCAGTCAATGAAGGCTTTCGCGGAGAACGGACGATAGAGGCGAACCTTGACGAGACCGAGCTTTTCGCCTTTGGCGTTCAGCTTATCGATGGTCTGTTCGATGGTGTCGCAGGCGGAGCCCATGGCGATGACCACCTTTTCGGCATCGGCCGCGCCGACATAGTCGAAAAGGTTGTACTTGCGGCCGAACTTGGCCGCAAACTTATCCATGTATTCCTGCACGATTTCAGGAATGGCGTCGTAATACTTGTTGCTGGTTTCCCGACCCTGGAAGTAGACATCCGGGTTCTGCGCGGCCACCTTGACATACGGATTTTCCGGTTTGAGGGCACGGGCACGGAAGCGTTCGATGTATTCCGGCTCGATCATGTCCTTGAGGTCTTCGTAGTCGATCTGCTCAACCTTCTGTAGCTCGTGGGATGTGCGGAAGCCGTCGAAGAAGTTGAGAAACGGAATCTGGGCCTTGAGGGTAGAGAGATGGGCAATCGTGGCCATGTCCATGGTTTCCTGAATGGAGCTGGCAGCGGTCATGGCCCAGCCGGTATTGCGGACCGACATCACGTCGGAATGGTCGCCGAAAATGGAGAGCGACTGTGCTGCCAGCGAACGGGCGGAAACGTGGAAAACCGTCGGCAGCATTTCGCCGGCAATCTTATACATATTAGGGATCATCAGCAGAAGACCCTGAGAAGCCGTGAAGGTGGTGGTCAGTGCACCGGCACTGAGCGACCCGTGAACCGCACCGGCCGCGCCGGCTTCGGACTGCATTTC
>JBFHPA010000164.1:0-4936 GCA_041592955.1 Pontiella sp. | reverse complement strand
GAGTCGAGTTGTATAACCTGCGCAGCGATATTGGCGAAGCCGATAACCTGGTAAATAAGATGCCCGAAAAAGCCGCGGAACTCGAGGCGGCACTGAATCGCTGGCTCAAGGATCAGAAGGCCTACATTCCCGGGCCCAATCCGGATTATGACCCGTCCAAGCCGGCCCGAAAACGGAAATAAGCAAACAGGTATGGTCTTCCGGTATTTGGACGGAAATCCGCGCTGTGATGCCAAATAAAGTAATATCGTCTCAACGAAAAGATTTACGACTGCGCTGACCATCTGATACTTTTTATGCGCAATTGTGGGTAAAGCCGTAACCGGATACTCGTCATGTTGATGCATCGGAAGGGAAATTGTCTCAATCCATGCAGATCGCAGTTTTAAACTGGTAGACTTAGTGAAAGGACTGAAATAATGAAAAGGTTTCATTTGATGACTCTCATAACGCTAGTGGCCATCGCGGCCGCAAGTTTCTCACACGCGGCGGCTTCGGCGCGTTTGTCGCAACCGAATGTGATCATCATCTATGGCGACGATGTCGGCTTCGGTGATGTGGGCGCATACGGATCGGAAATGATCCCAACGCCTAATATTGACCGGCTGGCGGGCGGCGGCCTGCTGTTCACGGATGGACATTGTGCGGCCTCCACCTGCACCCCGTCGCGCTTCTCGCTGCTGACCGGGGTTCACGGGTTCCGCTACAATGCGCGCGTGCTGCCGCCCAATGCGCCGATGCTTATCCCGACCGATATTCTTACCCTGCCGAAGCTGTTTAACCGGGCGGGATATTATACCGGCGTGATTGGCAAGTGGCACCTTGGAATCGGTGACGGCGTGACTCCGGTCGACTGGAACGGCGATGTGAAGCCCGGCCCGCTGGAGCTCGGCTTCAAATCCTCCTTCCTGCTGCCGTCCACCAACGACCGGGTCCCCTGCGTCTATGTCCGCGGGCATCGTGTGGTTAATCTGGACCCGAAGGATCCGCTGTTTGTGGGCGATACCCCCGAAGAGGTGAACCGGCCCGGTAGCACTCAATATCCCGACGGCAAGGTCGACCGCTCGGCAATGACCTATTATCCGAACACGCACGACCACGACAACAGCGTCATTAACGGCATCGGCCGCATCGGGTATCAGTCCGGCGGAAAGGCTGCGCTCTGGAACGACGAAACCATGGCGGATGTGTTCGTCGATGAGGCAAAAGCCTACATTGCCGAGCATAAGGATAAGCCGTTCTTCCTCTACTTTGCTTCGCAGGACATTCATGTGCCGCGTGCGCCGCATCCCCGCTTTCAGGGCAAAACCACACTGGGCAAACGCGGCGATGCCATGGTGCAGTTCGACTGGACCGTCGGCGAGATCATGAAAACGCTCGATCAACACGGCCTGACCGAAAATACCATCGTTATTTTTTCATCGGACAACGGCCCCGTCTATGACGACGGTTATGAAGACGGCACCACCGTTTTCTGTTCGACCGAAGAAGAGGATGGCGGCCACGACGGTTCCGGCATCTGGCGCGGCGGAAAATACCAAATCTACGAGGGCGGCACCCGTGTGCCGTTCATCGTGCGCTGGCCCGCGCGCATTAAACCCGGCACCTCGGACGCGCTGGTCAATCAGGTTGATCTGCTCGGCTCGTTTGCCGAGCTGCTCGGCATTGAACTTGCCGAAGGCGAGGCGGTCGACAGTCGCAGCACCCTTTCTGCCTTGCTCGGCAAAGATCCGTTGGGGCAGGAATACATGATCGAGGAATCCTTCGGGCTGG
Source organism: Pontiella sp. (assembly GCA_041592955.1). GTDB lineage: Bacteria > Verrucomicrobiota > Kiritimatiellia > Kiritimatiellales > Pontiellaceae > Pontiella. Next base: position 3,163 of record JBFHPA010000164.1, on the reverse strand, counting down.
CGCTGCGCCAGGGAGAATGGAAATACATCGGGCCGGCCGAACCGCTGTGGCCCACCGGTCGTCCCCTGCTGGAGCCCGCGCTTTATAATCTCAAGGATGATCCGGGCGAAACCGTGAATCTGATCGAGGTGCACCCCGAACGGGCGGCGGACATGGCCGCAAAACTGGATGCGATGGCCAAAGCCGACGGAATCCGATAGGGCGCAACAAAAACCGGCAAATCACTTTTAAGCAGGAGATGCGATGAAAAAATTAATCAGAGGGATGCTCATTCTATGTGGACTCGGAGTGCTGACCGCACAGGCGGCCCGGCAGCCGAATATTGTGCTGATTCTGGCGGATGATGCCGGCTATAACGACTTTGGCTTTCAGCATAACGAACCGGCCTATCAAAAGGCCACGCCGCATATTGATTCGCTTGCGCGCGATGGCACCCGTTTCACGCAGTCCTATGTCTCGGCCAACGTGTGCGCGCCGTCGCGGGCGGGCATGCTGACCGGCCAGTATCAGACGCGCGGCGGGTTCCGCGACAATCTGCCGACCTACTGGGGCAAACCGGAGCCGGTTTGGCTGACCGAGGAATGGAAACAAATCGGACTTGATACGAACATTAAGACGGCCGGTGATCTCCTTCAGGCCGCGGGCTATTACACCGGTGTGGTCGGCAAGTGGCATCTGGGCTATGCGGACCATTTTGCACCGCACAACCGCGGGTTTGACTTTTTTAAGGGCATTCGTGCGGGCTCACGTTCTTTCTTCCCGTACGATAAAATCGAAGTCAACGTGCCGCCGGATGCGTATCATCAGATCGAAAAGAACGGGGTATTCCTTCCTGAGTCCGACATCGAGCATGTCACGATCAGTCAGGGCGATGCGGCCTTGGAATTTATCGACGAAGCCAAAGGCACCAAGAAGCCGTTTTTCCTCTTCCTCTCATTCACCGCACCGCACACCCCGATGCAACCGGATGCCGATAGCCTGAAGCTGGCTGAAAAACTGTTTCCCGATGACAAAGGCGATCGCCTGAAATATATGGGGCTGGTGATCGGCATGGATCGTCAGGTCGGACGCGTGCTCGAGCATCTTAAGAGCTCGGGGCTGGAAAAAGACACGCTGGTGGTCTTCCTGAGCGACAACGGCGGCTCCAAGAAAAACGCTTCAAATAACGATCCGCTGCGCGGGCATAAGTGGACGCCGTTCGAAGGCGGCTATCGCGTGCCGCTGGTTATGAAGTGGCCGGGCCGCATCAAGGCCGGCGCGACCAGTTCACAGCCCGTCATTTCGCTCGACCTGCTGCCGACCTTCCTGACCGCCGCCGGCGCCAAAGTGCCTGCGAATCTGGACGGGGTTCCGCTGCAAACGGTGTTCGAAGGAAAAACACTCGGCGCCCGGACCTTCTGCTGGTGGGATGCCAACGGCGAAGGGTTGACCTCGACCGTGCTCGACCACCCGTGGAAACTGATCATGCGCGAGAGTACGGTTCGTGGAACCCGTAAGTTTAATACCAAGGGCGGCACCGATCCGTGGCTGTTCAATATTGAGGATGATCTTGCCGAGACCAAAAACCTAGCCGGGAAATATCCTGAAAAAATGCAGGAGTTGAAGGCGGTCTTTGATCAATGGGTTTCGGAAATGCCGACCCCGCGCTGGTAGAGACTGCCGCTTTAAGTAGAGAGGGATACCGGTAATGAAAAAATGGTTCATGCGCACGCTGTTGTTTGTCGCGTTGATGGGGCAGACCGCCTGCGTCGCAATCGGCAACGACTGGGAAAATCCGGCGGTTACGGCAATCAACAAGGAGCCGCGGCATGCCACGCTGATGCCGTTTTCCTCCATCGAGCAGGCTTCGCTGCAAAAGAGCGATTCGCCGTTCTTCCAGAGCCTGAACGGCGCGTGGAAGTTTAGCTGGGTCAAAACGCCGGAAGAGCGGCCGCTGGATTTCTTCAAGCCGGGGTTCGATGTTTCGTCGTGGGCCGACATCGAGGTGCCGTCCTGCTGGCAGATGAAAGGGTACGGCACCCCGATCTATACCAACATCCGCTATCCGTTCGATCAGAACCCGCCCTTCATTGCAGGCCATAACGGCAACCCGGTCGGCTCATACCGTCGGACGTTCACCGTGTCCGATGATTGGAAAGACCGGCAGGTGTTCATTCACTTTGATGGCGTGGATTCCGCGTTCTACATCTGGGTGAACGGGCAGAAGGTGGGATACAGCCAGGGTAGCCGCACACCGGCGGAGTTTAACCTGACCCCCTATCTGAAGGCCGGTGAAAACCAGCTGGCGGTGCAGGTGTTCCGCTGGTGCGACGGCAGCTATCTCGAGGATCAGGACGGCTGGCGCATGGCGGGCATTTACCGCGATGTGTATCTCTTCTCCACCCCCGAAACCCATATCCGCGATTTTTTCGTGACCACCGAACTCGATGACGCTTACCGCGATGCCGTGCTCAAGGCCGAAGTCTCGCTGATGAATTATGGCCGGAAGCCCTCCGCTGAAACAGAAGTTGACGTGGTGCTTATCGATGCGGCCCGGCGGCAGATTGCCGCGGCCACCGGAACGGTTCCTCAGATCAAGGGCGGCGGCGAGCACGTTGTTCAGCTCGAGCTCCCGATTAAAAATCCGAAAAAATGGACCCATGAAACGCCGAACCTTTATTCGGTTTATATTCGCCAGAAACAGGGCGGGGAAACCACGGAAGTCGTGACCTGCCGGACCGGATTCCGCGAGATTGAGGTCAAGGACAGTCAGGTGCTGCTCAACGGACAACCTGTACTTTTCAAGGGCGTCAACCGCGTTGAACACGATCCCGTTCACGGGAAGACCGTCCCCTATGAAAGCCTGTTGCTTGATCTGCTGCTGATGAAGCAGCACAATATTAATTGCGTGCGTACCGCGCACTATCCTCACGATACGGCGTTTTACGAGCTGTGCGATGAGCTCGGACTGCTGGTGATTGACGAAGCCAATGTGGAGTCGCACGGCATGCGCTATGGCGCAGACTCGCTGGCGAAGCAGCCGGAATGGAAAGATCAGCATGTGGAGCGGGCCATGAACATGGTCGAGCGCGATAAAAACCATCCCTCTGTCGTAATGTGGTCGCACGGTAACGAAGCGGGGAATGGAGACAACATAGTGGCGATGGACGAGTTTTGCCATCAG
>JBFHPA010000163.1:0-4984 GCA_041592955.1 Pontiella sp. | reverse complement strand
TCGTTTTTCTTTCCAGAAATGGGGAGGAACGGAGAGCGTGGTGTTCAATCTGGCCCGCGAGTTGGAACACGGGGGGGTCAAAAGCCGCATCTACTGCACCGACATGCTCTCAGCCCCGGGGGTTGAAAACCACGAATTCGTTGAGGTGCATCGTTTCAGGTACCTGTTTCCGTGGGTTGGATTATCGAAGGCCGCGCGGGAACAGCTGATTCTGAAGGGGGGCAGCCCGCTGTCGCTCGGGCTTTTTTTTGCGCTACTGCGCGAAAAGAAGACATCGCTGATTCATACCCACGTTCAGCACCGCTTGGGCGGCATGGCGCGAACGGCGGCGCGGCTCAAAGGAATTCCCTATGTGGTCAGTCTGCACGGCGGGCATTACACGCTGCCCACCGAACAGAAAGAGAAAATGATAGAGCCGTTCCGCGGCAAGATGGAATGGGGCAAGCTGTTTGGTGCCCTGCTGGGTGCGCGACGCGTTCTTGCCGATGCCGATGCCATCATCTGCGTCGGCAAGAGCGAGTATGATGAGGTCAAACTGCGCCACCCGGATGAAGCGGTCTTCCATGTCCCGAACGGGGTGGATATCGAACGCTTTTCCGGGGCCGATGGCGACGCGTTTCGAAGGGCGCACGGCTTCGGCCCAACGGAGAAGATTGTGCTGTGTGTTTCGCGGATCGATTATCAGAAGAACCAGCTTGGACTCGTTCGCGCGTTCGCCGCGTTCAGCGAGCGGCATCCCGATCACCGTCTGGTGCTCATCGGTCCGGTTACGGTAGAGTCGTATCGTGATGAGCTGCTTGCGGAAATTGAGCGGCGCGGTCTTGGCAGCAGAACCACCCTTTTGGAAGGCCTTCGTCCCGAGGATCCGTTGCTAGCCGGTGCCTATCGGGCGGCGGAAATGTTTGTGCTCCCATCGGTACACGAACCGTTCGGTATTGTTGTGCTGGAAGCCTGGGCGGCCGGGGTTCCGGTGATTGCAAGCCGCGTGGGCGGCATTCCCGGCTTTGCCACCGATCGGGAAAATCTTTTAATGATCGAGCCGGGCAATGATGATGAACTGGCGGAGCGTATGGACGAGCTGGCCGGAAGCGCCGCAACACGAGCGGAGCTTTCGAGAAAGGCCTTCGGCGAAGCGGCCGCGCATTATGACTGGGCGAAAATCGCCGACCGCTATCTTGAAATCTACGAGCTGGTGCTGAAAAACGATGAGCGGTGAATTCGCTGAAATGTCCGATAAAGACTGGCGATATTCATCAAAATAATCCATATTCGGCCGCTCATATCAAAGCAGAAGAAAAGGGGAATCATGCCGCACAAGGAAATCAAAAAATCGATCAGCGAGCTTAAGAACGAGCTGGAACAGACCCCCCGGGAAACCGGATTACTCGAGGAAGCACTGGAAGCCGCTAAAGAGGGCATCGAGCGGTATACCCCTGAGGCTATTCAGGAACTGGCACAAACTCTGCAAAGAGAAGCCAGTGAATTTGAGGTCGACCATCCACGGATCACGGCGCTCATCAATAATGTAATGACGTCGCTGAGTAATCTTGGAATCTGAAAAGGAGTACAAACGAATGACTAAAATCTGCTGCATCGGTGCCGGCTATGTCGGTGGTCCCACCATGGCCATGATCGCCAGGAAATGCCCCGACGTTCAGGTGAACGTCGTCGACATCAACGAAGCGCGTATTAATGCATGGCAAACCGACAATCTGCCGATCTATGAACCCGGACTGCTTGAAGTGGTGCAGGAAGCGCTCGGGCGTAACCTCTTTTTCTCAACCGATGTGGATCAGGGCATCCGCGATGCCGACATTGTTTTCGTGAGCGTGAACACGCCGACGAAAACCTTCGGCGAAGGCGCTGGCTTTGCGTCGGACCTTCAATACTGGGAACTCTGCGCCCGCCGCATCAAGGAGGTCTCCACCTCCGATAAAATCATTGTCGAAAAGAGCACGCTGCCGGTCCGTACGGCCGAGGCCATGGAGCGCGTGCTGCATGCCGGCGACAACCCGGTTCATTTTGAAGTGCTCTCTAATCCCGAGTTTCTCGCGGAAGGCACTGCGATTGAGGATCTGGAAAAACCGGACCGCGTGCTCATCGGCGGGCATAAAACCGAGACTGGCCAAAAAGCGGTGCAGACGCTGGCCGACATCTATGCCACATGGATCCCACGCGAGCGCATCCTGACCACCAACGTCTGGTCGTCCGAACTTTCCAAGCTGACGGCGAATGCCTTCCTCGCCCAGCGCGTCAGCTCCATCAATGCCATCTCGGCCCTGTGCGAAGCAACGGAAGCGGATGTCGGCGATGTTGCGCATGCCATCGGCACCGACAGTCGCATCGGGCCCAAGTTCCTGAAGGCCAGTATCGGATTCGGCGGTTCGTGCTTCAAGAAGGACATCCTGAACCTGGTGTATCTCTGCGAGAGCTATGGCCTCAAGGAGCCGGCGGCCTATTGGCGGCAGGTTGTCACGATGAACGAATATCAGGAATCCCGTTTCGTGAAGACCATGCTCCATAACATGTTCAACACGATCGCCAACAAGCGCATCGCGGTGCTGGGCTTCGCATTCAAGGCGGATACAGGCGATACCCGCGAAAGCCCGGCCATCAAGGTCTGCCGCGAGCTGGCCGCAGAACATGCCACCATCGTGGTTTCCGATCCCGAAGCAATGGAAAATGCCAAGCTGGAGATGCCGGAACTCGCCGATAAGATTGAATTCGAGGAGGATCCCTACAAGGCCGCCGCCGGCGCGCACGCGGTTGCCGTGCTGACCGATTGGAAGCTCTACAAGGAACTCGACTTCCAGCGCATCTACGATTCGATGCAGAAGCCGGCATTCCTTTTCGATGGACGGAACATGCTGGATCATCAGCAACTGTTCGAGATGGGCTTCGAGGTCTACTCGATCGGTAAAGGGTTGCTGACGCACCTCAAGTAGAAACTTCCCTTTTTAGTTTGCGGCAACGGTTGTGATGGTGGTGCCTGCAAATTCGACCGTTTGGCCGGGGAGGATTTTGCAGCGCTTGCGGGTTTCCAGCTCGCCGTCAACCTGCACGAGTCCCTGCGCCACGACTTCCTTGCCTTCGCCGCCGGACATGACCAGATTGGCCACTTTGAGCAGTTTGCAGAGTTCAATGTAGTCGCCTTTAACCGGAAATTCCATGGGCTAGGCTCCAGCCTTTTTTTTCAGCGTTTGAACGAGTTCAACGTGCTTGTATGGTTGGCGTCTACGGTTGTAGAGCGCGTCGATTTTTTCCGACAGGGTCTCCCAGTCTTCGGCACTCGGCGGGGTGTCATAGTCCCAAAATTCTTCGTCCGAGCGCTTGAACTGCCACTTGATCTTATCGTGGCCCGTGAAGGTGATGCGCACCTTGCGTTTGATTCGGTTTTCCAGTTTCTCAACCCATTCAATATCGGCTTTCAAGAATAGTCCCCGCTTTGGAAGTTGACCGAATGATAAAGCATTAGCGTGGCCTGTTGCGGATTTACTTGGGGGTGAACCAGCGGCCTGCGGTTCCCGCAATCAGGCATACTCCGGCAATGATCAGGCCGATGAGCGGAAAGATCGTCCGCTCCTGGCGGAGCGTTATATCCATGTCGGACTGCTGGCCAAGAAAAAAGTAAAGCGCTCCGGTGACGACAAGGGAAATAATGGCGGTCCACCAGAGAAAGGCTTTGTTTTGAGATGTTTTCCTATAGGGCTTCATTACAAGCGGGAGATTTAAGTACTATTGATACGCATTTATCAAGGATAAACGCTTTGAACAAACGTGGGTTCGATCCATCCGCGCTTCCCGTCATATTCCACTTCTAGCCACCCTTTGGGATCGGAGCCGTATTGCTGAACCAAAGCCCCCAGCGGAATCTTGTAGTGCGCGGTGCTTCCTTTCACCGGACCAAACAGGGCCGTAGCCTCGCTCTTGATCACCACCCATTCCGGGTGCGCGAAAAAGGTGTTCCAGTGCCACCACCCCGCACCTCCGAGCAGGATCAGTATACTCGATATGAGACTGAGTTTGAGCAGTAGCCTGCGGGCGGGCTGGACAAATAGGGCCAGCAAAAGAAAGAGAACCAGCAGGGTATAGCCAACCACGGCTACGATGATCCATCCGGCCAATGAGCGCGACAGGAAGAAACGCCTCATGAAGCTGCCCGAAGGCTCGATGGCTCCTGCAGCATTGAGTGCGAAGCTCAGGTTGGCATTGATATCGGGATCGTGCGGTGCGCCATACCACGCCTTTCGATAGTGCCAGACCGCCTTGGGAAGCTCCCCGTTCTTGAAGCAGGCATTGGCAAGGTTGTAGTGCACCTCAACATTGGCCACGCCGTTGCTGAGCAAACTTTCATAGAGCATTGCCGCCTCGGCATATCGCGCATCATCGTAGGCCTCCTGCGCTTTCAGGAAGGTTTCCTCCTGTGCGAAGCACGGATGCGCCGCCGCTAGGAGAAGCAGGATCAGGGCAAGGACTCTCATAGCTTCATCCTTTCACATTGCTTCAGCGTGTGCGTGAGCTGTCGGAGCAGGCTCTCCATTTCATCATCGGAGCTTTCGTCCTCCTGCCGGATGCCGTAACGACGCTGTTCAATCGTGTCGAACAGGCGCTCAACGGATTCGCTACCCTCGGGCATGCGATCGACCACCGTTTGTCTGGTGACCTCGCCCGGCGCAAGGTTGAGCCGGTGACCGAAATATTCAGTCAGCGCCTCCCACATCGCTTCGTAGAAAGCAGACGTATCGTTGTTCCGCATCGCCTGCTGCGCAAGTGCCACATCTCTTCGGGCGGCCTTGGGCGCCTTTTGACGGCGGGCACGGGCGACATCGCTGGCTAGCGAATGCCGGCGAGCCGTTGTTCCGGCCATCAGGATTAGCATGAGGGCGGGCAAGGGGAGCAGGACGTTGTAGAGGGTGGTGCGATACCAGGTCTCGTTTGCCTCCCGCTTCCAATGTCTGGGCAGCGGCTTGAGATAAACGATATC
>JBFHPA010000162.1:0-5061 GCA_041592955.1 Pontiella sp. | reverse complement strand
TGCTGCATTCCATTTTGGACAAGACGCTTTCCTCGATCCCTAAACACGAACGTAAAGCCATCGAGCACCGGTGGATTCGTCTGAAATACATCAAGCCTGAGCAGTATATTCTGATTGTTGGCGCGATCCTTGTCTCCACCCTGCTCTGCGCCGCAGCGGCCATTGCGTGGAACCGAACCTTGCGCAAACAGGTGACTGACCACGTCCATGAACTCGGCCGGGTCCGGCACAGTCATGCACAGGCGACCATCGCACTGGACGAAAGTGAAGAGCGTTTCCGTCTGCTGATCGAATCGACCAATGACATGATTTGGGAGATGGATCGGTATGGAAGCTATCTCTACATCAGCCCGCGCGTTCAGGCGCTGCTGGGTTACAGCCCCGATGAACTGGTTGGCAGAAGCTCCCTTTCGCTGATGGTCAAAGAGGATTCGGCGCGGAAAATGGAGGCGCTCCGGCAGTATACTGTTGATACCGTCATTAATTGCGAAGTCAATACGTTCATCCGCAAGGATGGCCGCAAGGTGGTGCTGGAGTCAAACTGGACGGCCTATGCCAACAACACAGGCGAGCTTGGCGGCTTCCGCGGGGTCTCGCGCGACATCACCGACCGCCTCGAAAGCGAAACCGCCCTGCGACTCAGCGAGGAACGTTTCCGTAATCTGGTTGAAACCACTTCGGACTGGATTTGGGAGGTCGACACCAACGGCGCCTACACGTATGCAAGCCCACAGGCCGCCGAGCTGCTCGGCTATTTGCCGGATGATCTGATGGGCAAGCATTTCACCGCACTCATGCCGCCGACCGAAGCGGAAACCATTCGTTCACAATTTTCCAATATGCTCCGGAAAGGCATGCCGATCCATTCGCTGGTAAGCACAAACCGGCACAAGAACGGCCGCACTGTGGTCCTTGAAAGCAGCGCGGTTCCTTTCTACGACACGAACTGGAATATTCAGGGCTACCGGGGCATCGGACGCGATATCACCGACCGCGTCGCGGCCGAAAAGCAACTTGAGTTCGAGCGCGGTCTTTTCCGTTCCTTCATGGAGCATGCACCCGACCTGATCTACTTTAAGGACAAGGAAGGCCACTTCATCGAAGTCAACAGCGCCAAGGCCAAAGAAATGAAGGTGAGCCCCGACGATATGCTCGGGCGGACCGACTTCGACTACCTGCCCCGCGAGCAGGCTCAGCAAATGCTCAACGATGAGCTTGAGGTCATGCGCACACGCGAGCCCCTTCAGAAAGAGGAGTTCGCGACCACGCCCATTGGCGATCAATGGTATCTGACCACCAAGGTGCCCCGATACGACGAGAACGGGGTGGTCATGGGAACCTTCGGCACGTCATGGAATATCACCTCCCGCAAACTGGCGGAAGAGCAGTTGCGCCAGTTGCGCGCGCTGCTGAGCAACACGATCGACTCGATGCCGTCGATCCTCGTCGGCGTCGATGCGGAAGGTCGGGTGATCCAGTGGAACCGCAAGGCTGAATCGCTCACGGGCCGCCTGCTGGTCGATACCGTAGGCCAGCCGCTCAGCGAGGTCTTTCCTTCACTCAACAAGGAAATGGTCAAGGTCGAACGCGCCATCCGCGAACGGCAGGCGCAGAAAGAAGAACGCATCCCGGTTCATGAAAACGGCAAGACCCGCTACACCGACGTCACGGTCTATCCGTTGCTGGAAGGCGAAACCGAGGGCGCGGTGATTCGCGTCGATGATGTAACCGACCGCGTTCTAATTGAAGACAGCATTCGCAACATTGTGGAAGGGGTCGCCTCCGTGGGCCGTCGGTTCTTTAATTCGATGGTGGATCAGCTGGCCAAGACACTGGATGCGGACTTTACCTTCATCAGCGAGTTCGCCGATGAAAGCAAGGAGTCGATGCGGACCATTGCGGTATCGGACAAAGGACGAACCGGCGTCAACTTTGATTTCAGTTTGGCCAGGACCCCGTTCGAACAAGTGCTTCAAGGGGATTCCTGCGTGTACATCGAGAACGCCCGCGAGCGCTATCCGGAATCCGAGCTGCTGAAAACCCGACAGATCCACAGCTACATCGGCATTCCGCTGGTGGATTCGGAAAACAATGTCCTGGGCATTATGGTGGCCATGTACAACCAACCGCTTGAGCAGGTCGATTTCGCCACCTCCATCATGCGTGTTTTCGCCGGTCGCACCGCCGCCGAGCTTGAGCGCCTGCAGGCCACCAAGGAGCTGGTTTCGCTGCGCAACCTGCTGGAAAACATCATCAACTCCATGCCCTCGATTCTGGTGGGTGTCGACGCCGATGGCCGCGTTATGCAGTGGAACCGCGGAGCGGAAGAGATCAGCGGTATCGAATCCAAGCAGGCCCAGGGTCAATTCCTTAATCAGGTGTTCCCGAACTTTGGTCCGGAGATGAACCGGGTGCTTGGCACGATCGGCATCAAGAAGGGGCAGCACCATGAGCGCATCCACTGCTCGATGAACGGCGAGATGCGAATGGTTGATGTAACGGTCTTTCCCGTCATTTCCGACAACTCCGAGGGTGCGGTGGTCCGTCTAGACGATGTAACCGATCGGGTGCGCATTGAAGAAATGATGGTCCAGTCGGAAAAAATGATGTCGATCGGCGGTCTCGCCGCCGGAATGGCTCACGAAATCAACAACCCGCTCGCGGGCATCCTCCAGAACCTGCAGGTCATGCGCAACCGCGTCTCGGACGCCACGGACCGCAATATCGACGCGGCATCCAAAGTGGGCACCTCGCTGGATGCCATTCAGGCCTACATGCAAGAGCGCGGACTGCTGAAGATGATGGACTCCATTTCCGAAGCGGGCCGTCGTGCCGCCAAAATCGTGGATAACATGCTGAGCTTCAGCCGGAAGGATGAAGCCCACTTTGCCTCCAACGATCTCGAGGAGATCGTCGAGCGCAGCCTTGAGCTTGCCTCCAACGACTACAACCTGAAGAAGCGCTTCGATTTCCGTCATATCCGGATAATCCGCGAATTCGATCAGCTTAACCCGATTCCCTGCGAGGGCAGCCAGATCCAGCAGGTCATCCTTAACCTGCTCTCGAACAGCGCGCAGGCGATGGCCGGGCGTGACGAAGATGGCCCGGACCCGCAGATCACCGTGCGCTTGAGAAGCGAAGGCGATATGGCCCTGATCGAAGTCGAGGACAACGGGCCGGGCATGGATGCCGAAACCCGCAAGCGTGTCTTTGAACCGTTCTTCACCACCAAAGAGGTGGGAAGCGGTACCGGTCTGGGCCTGTCCGTCTCCTACTTCATTATCACGGAAAACCATGGCGGAAGCATGAATGTGAGCTCCTCGCCGGGCAATGGCGCGCGGTTCAGCATCCGCATTCCATATGAACGCCGCATGGAACGGATCGGCCTGCGCCTGTAACCCCGATTAGATTTGGCTTGGGTTTCAGCAAACATTGAATGTACAATGCGCACCAAATTAAGGAATTCCCCCATGGCAGACTACTCTACAATACGTGTACTGGTCATCGATGACGAACCCGCCATCTGCACAAGCCTTTCAGCCTTTCTCGATGATTACGGATTTCGGGCATCCACCGCCGAAAGCGCCGAGGAAGCGCTGGACCTGATGAAAAACAACACTTACGACGTTTGTATCGTCGATATGCGGTTGCCCGGCATGAGCGGCGAGGAGTTGATCATTCAGGCCCGGGAGCGCTATCCAGACCAGCGGCACATCATCTACACCGGGTCCATATCATATAATCTTTCCGACAAGCTGAAGGATCTTGGGATGCGTCCCGAGCATGTTTTCCTGAAGCCGGTTCGTGTACTCTCCCTGCTGGTTAAATGCATCAAGGAACTCGCGCCCAAAACCAAGGGATAATGACCGAGGCCGCACAGCTGAAGGTGCTGGTGATCGACGACGAGCAACCCGTCCTGGACAGCTTCCGCAATTTTCTTGAGGATCAGTTTTACACCGTTTACGGCGCATCAAATGGCCATGTGGGTATTGCCCTGTTCGAGGAGCACCAACCCGACATCGTGCTGGTTGATCTGCGCATGCCGAAAATGAACGGTCACCAGGTGCTTGAACAACTCTCGCAAAAATCACCGGACACGCCGCTGATTGTCGTGTCGGGGACAGGAACAATTAGCGACACGGTCGAAGCCCTGCACCTTGGCGCGTGGGACTACGTGCTTAAGCCGGTTACCGATCTATCCATCGTGGAGCATGCCATTACCAAGGCGATGGAGCGCGCGCGGCTGATCCGCGAAAACCGCACGTACCAGCACCACCTTGAGGATGAAGTCGAGCGGCGCACCCAGCAGCTCACGGAGAAGATCGATGAGATGTCCCGGTTCAATCGCATGGCCACGGGGCGAGAGCGCCGGATTATCGAGCTCAAACGCCAGATCAACAGCCTCTTGACCGAGCTGGGGCGGGAGCCCAAGTACAAATCGCCCGACAGTATCGAGGAAGATTCCAGCCTGAACGAATAGCCGCCATGCCCGAGTCCGTAGCCATCATCATGCGCGCCAGGAACGAAATGCCGCACGTTCGGCAAACCCTCGATATGTTGAAAAGCCAAACCTATACCGGGTTCGATTTTTTTGCGGTCGACTCCGGCTCGACCGACGGCACGCTCGAGGCCCTTCAGGAATATTACAGCGAAGCTGCTCAGATCCCTCCCGACGAATATGTTCCCGGTAAAGTGCTCAACGACGCGATCGAACGCATCACCCACCCAATCATCGTCTTGCTCAATGCCGATGCCATTCCCCTTTCCAACGACTGGCTCGAAAAGCTCCTTGCGCCCGTGCTCGAGGGCCAGGCCGATGCCGCCTTTTGCAAACAGGTCGCTCGCCCGGATGCCCGGTTCATCGTTGCCGATGACTATGCACGCGCCTACAACCCCGACTGTATGGAGCCCGGCTTTTTCTCTGCCGTCGCCTGCGCCTTCCAACGCGAATTGTGGGAACGAAATCCATTCCCCGATCAGGGCTATGCCGAAGACCGCGCGTGGGCAACGGCCTGCATCGCCGACGGGGCCCGCTTCCGCTTCGTGGAGGATGCCGCCGTC
>JBFHPA010000161.1:0-5075 GCA_041592955.1 Pontiella sp. | reverse complement strand
GGGGAGCAGGACTGCAGCAGCAAGTCGTTCATGGCCTGCGGTATGGGGACGAAGACATGTTTTCAAGCTTGAGTCGGGAAGGCAAACCTCTAAGGTTGCGGGTCGCTTTTAGAACAGAAAGAGAGCCCATGAAAGAGATCAGAATCGGTATTCTTGGATTCGGTACGGTAGGTGCCGGCGTAGTGGAAGGCATTCAGAAAAACGGGGCGCTGATGGCCGAACGGACCGGCATTACGCCCATCGTGGCGAAAATTGCTGACCTCGACATTGAAACCGACCGCGGGATCACCCTGCCGGAAGGCGTACTGACAACCGATGCCATGTCCGTCATTGCCGACGACAGCATTGATCTGATCGTGGAGCTGGTGGGCGGCACCACGGTGGCGCGCACCTTCACCCTCGAGGCGCTCAAGCAGGGCAAACCGGTCATCACGGCCAACAAGGCGCTTTTGGCCGACCACGGTGAAGAGATCTACAAGGCCGCTCGCGAAAACAACACCGGCATCTACTATGAAGCGGCCGTGGGCGGCGGTATTCCGATTCTGCGTTCGCAACGCGCCGGTCTGATCGGCAATCACATTGAGAGCATCTACGGCATCCTCAACGGAACGTGCAACTATATCCTCACCCGCATGGAGCGCGAAGGTCTGCCGTTTGATGGAATTCTGGCCGATGCCCAGGCGCTGGGTTATGCCGAAACGCCTCCCGATCTGGATATTGATGGTATTGATACTGCCCACAAGGCGGTGGTGCTCGCTTCGATGGCTTATGGTGCACCGGTTCCGATGGATGCCTGTCCGACCAAGGGGATCCGCGGATTGTCCGAGCGTGACATAGCCAACGCCGACGAGCTGGGCTATCGCATCAAGCTGCTGGCGATCATCAAGGACAATGACGGCGAGGTTGAGCTTTCCGTCGAACCGGCCCTGGTGCCGAAAGAACATATGGTCGCCTCGGTCAGCGACTCTTTCAACGCGGTGTTCGTCAAGGGAGACATCGTCGGCGATACGATGTACTACGGCCGTGGTGCCGGGCGCCTGCCGACCGGCAGCGCGGTCATCGGTGACATCATGGAAGCCGCGTCCGATAAACTGAGCGGCAAAGGGGTGCCGGTGAGCGTTACCATGATGCTTCAGAAGGATACCCTGAAATACTGCTCCGCCGACAACATTGCAAAACGTTGCTATGTCCGCCTGTGTCTGGAAGACAAGCCCGGAGCCATGGCCAAGGTGATGAACATTTTCGGTGCGCACAATATCAGCATTGCCTCGGTGGTGCAGAAAGAGCTGCACGAAAGCGGTTGCGCCCCGGTCGTGATCCTTACGCAGCGGGCCAATGAGGCGGAGTTTGTGGCTGCCATGACTGAAATCGACGGGTTGGATGTCTCCTGCTGCGAGCCCATCCGCATGCGCCTCGAAGACTTCGAATAAAACGCAACCGCGAATGAACGCCAATGGACGCTAATCAGAACCTGGAAGAAAAGGACTTGGTCTTTCGGATTACCGGGTGTGCCATGGAGGTGCTCAACGAGCTTGGGCATGGGTTGAGGGAAAAAACCTATGAACGGGCGCTGTGCCACGAGTTTGGATTGCAGGAGCTTAAATTTTCCCAGCAAGTAGTGTTTCCGGTGTTCTATAAGGGCGAGAAGATTGATGATTATATTCCAGATCTGATTGTTGAAAATCGCGTCATAGTTGATACAAAAACCATCGATGCTATTGGTGACCTCGAAATAGGGCAGATGTTGAACTATCTTCGGGTGACTGGGTTGAAAGTAGGATTATTGATCAATTTCAAGAAACCAAAACTGGAGTGGAAGCGAGTCGTCCTCTCGGATCATTAGTGTCCATTAGTGTCCATTAGCGTTTATTAGCGGTCTAAAAAGGTAGTTGATATGAAGGTTGTAAAGTTTGGTGGTTCCTCCGTTGCGAATGCGGAGCAGATTTCAAAGATCATCGAGATTGTCGCGGCCGATGCCGACCGACGGATTGTGGTGGTATCCGCGCCGGGCAAACGCCATGGCGATGATACCAAGGTGACCGATCTGTTGATTGCATTGGCGGATTGCGTGCTGGAAGGCGGGAATTTTGAGGCAGCCTTGCAAACCGTGGTGGATCGATATGCGGAAATCGCGCAGGATCTGGATTTGCCGGGCGAAGTAATCGCCACCATCGAAGCCGACTTGCGCGGCCGCATCGCATCGCGCGGCGAACACCTGCTCCAGTTCATGGACGATATGAAGGCCTCCGGCGAGGACAACAATGCCAAGGTGATTGCCGCGGCATTCAGCAAAAAAGGGCATCCCGCGAAATATGTCAATCCCGGCGAGGCGGGCATGCTGCTCTCCGACGAATTCGGCAATGCCGAGGTGCTTCCCGAGTCGTTCGAAAAGCTGGCTGCGCTCAAGGATGCATCTGAAATCATCATTTTCCCCGGCTTTTTCGGCAGCACCAAGGCGGGCGAGGTGGCCACGTTTCCGCGTGGCGGGTCTGACATCACGGGCGCGATTCTCGCGGCCGCGGTGAAGGCGGAGGTCTACGAAAACTTTACTGATGTCGATTCGGTCTATGCCATGGATCCGCGCATCGTGCCCAACGCGCCGGCCATTGATCTGATGACCTACCGCGAGATGCGCGAACTGGCCTATGCCGGTTTCGGCGTCTTCCATGACGAAGCGATCATTCCGGCGGTGCATGCCGAGATTCCAATTTGTATCAAGAACACCAACCGGCCGGAAGCACCGGGCACCATGATTGTGCCGGAGCGCAAATACGAGCAGACCGAGGTGGCGGGGATTTCCAGCGCCGATGGCTTCTGCGCGATCTACATCGATAAATACATGATGAACCGCGAGGTGGGTTTTGGCCGCAGGCTGCTGCAGATCCTCGAAGAAGAGAATATTTCCTTTGAGCACACGCCATCCGGTATCGACAATATGTCGGTCATTCTTGAATCCAATGAGCTGGGTCAAAAGGAAAAAACCGTCGTGGAACGTATTACGGCTGAACTGAAGCCCGATGATGTGTCCGTTGAGCACGGTCTGGCCCTGTTGATGGTGGTGGGTGAGGGGATGCATTATGCCGTTGGCCAGGCGGCCAAGGCCACCAATGCACTGGCCAACGCCGGTGTCAACATCGAGATGATCAACCAAGGCGCCTCCGAAATCAGCATGATGTTCGCCGTCAAGGAGACCGACCGAAAGAAGGCGGTCAACGCCCTCGGCAACGCGTTTTTCAGCTGATTTTCATGTGATTCGCATGACCGCCTTTTTTGAATTTAGGGCGTTGACTCGCTTGGGGCTGATCAGTATACATTACGCCCTTTGCTGCACCCGTGGTGAAATTGGTAGACACGCAAGATTCAGGTTCTTGTGCCAGCAATGGCGTGATGGTTCGACTCCATTCGGGTGCACCACTTTTCCTAAGTGGCTTTTAATGAGCCACTTACGATAATAGCCCCCCTTATTTGCTACATATCTTCCCAGGAAAGGAAGATATATGCAGGTTCAATTGAGACACATTCAGAAACGAGGAAACTCGTTTTATTTCCGTCTAGCCATCCCCGAAGACCTTCAGGTTCATTTTGGAGGAAAGCGGGAGATTTCAAAGACCCTCCAAACGTCAGACCCGTTTACAGCTTTCGTTCAAGCGTGTGAGTTG
The DNA here is from genome assembly GCA_041592955.1 of Pontiella sp. Lineage (GTDB taxonomy): Bacteria > Verrucomicrobiota > Kiritimatiellia > Kiritimatiellales > Pontiellaceae > Pontiella. The sequence continues at coordinate 1,416 of JBFHPA010000161.1, read as the reverse complement.
CGGGACCGTTATCAAAGACAGTTCCATGCTTTCCGGCACGGTTCATCGATCCCGACAGAACAAACAATACCGTCTGATTTGTTGGTGTCGTCCAGCATTGCACAGCCAAAGCCGTGCTCTGAGGCCCCATTACTGTCGGCAGTGTTGGATGAATTGTTACTTGCGAAGCCATGTAAGAAAACATCCATATCTGCCCGGAAGGCGGCGATTAGACTTCTGATTGAATGGCATGGCGACCTGCCTGTTGACCAATACTCCAGAAAGATGCTTCTGGAGTTCAGGGACAAGGGACTGCTTCGGCTTCCCCCGAACTTTTATAAGATCAAGAAATTCATCGGGAAACCTATCCGTTCGATTGCGAAAGAGTGTGAAGCCGAGGTCATGAAACCGGCAACAGTTAATCATAAGCTCGGTCACATCAATACCGTCTTCAATTACGCTGTTAAATACGGATATCTGAATATTAACCCAGTCGTTGATCTAACGCTTCCGTTGGAAAAAGCTCCGAGTAAAGAACGAGATAGCTATTCTGTTGATCAGCTTCAGAGAATGATTAATCAACTGGCAGTGGAAACGGCATCTAGCGAAAGTATCAGGCATCAACGCTTTTGGATAACACTGTGCTGCCTGTACACGGGTGCCAGATTAAACGAGATTGCTCAGCTTTCAGTGTCTGATCTCTGTGATGTAGACGATATCCCTTGCTTCAATATTACAACGGAAGGGGAGGTCGCTAAGAGTCTCAAGAATGCTCGTTCCCGCAGATTGATTCCAATTCACCCCACCTTGATGGAGCTAGGGGTTCTTCGTTATCACCAGCAAAGGCTTGCCGATATCTCAGATCCTTCTAAGGACAGTCTTTGGCATGGTGTCTGTGATCATGGGGATGGTAACTGGGGCCGGAAAATGAGCCGATGGTTCAATGACAGGTTCAGGCCGAAGTTTCTTACCGAGGAGGAGCTTGCCAACCATAAATCCGGAAAGAGAAATTATTGTTTCCACTCACTACGGCATACATGGATATGGCAACTACAGCCAGCACATTTTTGTATGAGTCGATAATTGCCGGTTGAATCGTCAGCATGGTTTTTTGAGCGGATGAAAAGCCTCCAGTAGTCATAGCTATTTTCTGCTGAATTGGAATTCTAAGAAACAACTTCAGCCTGCTAAGAAGGCTTATCTGGTTGTGAAGCAGTTCTTCAAGAGTCATTTTGTAAGGAAATCGACCCGTAAATAATGTGGAACCCAGCTGACTGATTTTTTGTAAAGGAAGATCAGTTAATGGGTGGTTGGCGATATTGATGTGCTCCTTCGTATCTTCTTTAAACCGGCTATATATTCGTAGTCCAGCAAAGGAATTTTGCATTCTGTAGAAGATGTAAACTATTATTGGGATGAGTACGATTTTCCAAATTC
>JBFHPA010000160.1:0-5175 GCA_041592955.1 Pontiella sp. | reverse complement strand
GCGGACCGCCGAACGATCCCTCAACGTATATGGTCTATATTGAGCCGGCTACGACGGTCGATGCCACCGCAGCAGCGTATGCGTTTGAAGCGCAGTTCGAGAACTTCGACGGCGAAAGACGCGCGCTGATTCGCAACGGCAGCACCTGGTATGTCAGCGAAACACCACTCGCAGCCCAGAATAACCTCCTTGTTATCGAGGATCTGACCACGGAAGCGTGGGCTGTGTTTGAGATGCCGACCGCGTTCACGACCAACTTCGTGTCGACGAATGCATTAAGCTTCGCAACAGTGGCCGGACTGACCGATGTCAATGCCATCGGTGTAATGTCCTACCAGGCAGAGGACCGTGGCAATCAGTATGTCAACGGCTTCAGACTCTCGACGGGCAGTGTGCCGACCACATATATGCTATGGGCGGACAGCCAGGGCATTTATAATGAGGATGCCGCCGCGACCAACGACTTCGATGGTGACGGCTTTGTCAACCTCTGGGAATGGGCCTTCAATGGCAACCCGACCGGTCCTAATGCCAATGGTATTAGCGGTAACAACATCACTACTTCGGTCGATGGCAGTGGAAACCTGGTAGTCGTCTATGCGCGTCTGACAGATACAGCTCGTCCGACGTACTTCCTGACGGAATCAGACGATCTGGTGTTCACGCCGTTCACCAATGAAGAAGGCAGCTACACCATTATCGAAGGTGGTGCCCAATCATGGAACTTCAACTTCGACGCGATTACCAACATCATCCCGACTACGGATGCTGTGAAGTTCATCAAGCTCAACGTTACGGAATAACATTCTCAATCCGTAACTAAGGTAACCCCGCCTTCCCGGCGGGGTTATTTTTTTGGGCTCATTCCCTGAAACCCGGAAAGACATGGGTTCGGGGCAAGCGAAGCCAGTGGGGCCATGCCGGGGTGGCGCGATTAGAGCAAGTTAAGAAATGTGATGGCCGCCATTCAAGTGTTGTAGGCGGGGGCGGCGACCCCGCTTTCCTTTTAGAATTGCATGGCTTTTCAAATCCGGGGTCAACGCCCCCGGCTAAAGCATTGCGAATGACAACACCATTGGCCTAACTGCCCTCTCTTCAACAGGAAATAGTCTTGCTATCAATGGTCCTGTAAAATATCCCGATCTGATTCGGGAAACATATGATCCCTCCTCGGGGCCTTATCAACAGTCTGTCCGGGGTCAACGCCCCCGGCTACAGCATTTCTTAATCCGCTCTAGACGGCTTAAGCGGTGGGGCTTGAATATCCTCAGCTCTTCCTGCCTGACACACCGAAGGTGAACCGATTGAGATTGCCTGCAATCATCCATAATGAGCGCACCAGGCATGCATGGCGGGAAACGAAAATTTTCTGACTGTGAACAAAGCTGGTTGTGCAACAGGCGAAATCAAATGATGCCCGAGCGCAGGGCCTTGGCCACGGCGCCGGTCTGGGACTGCACCTGGAGCTTTTTGTAGATATTGGTGAGATGGAATCCGGCCGTACCGACACGGATCTCAAGATTGGCCGCGATTTCCTTTACCGACAACCCTTCCGCCAGTTGCTCGAGCACCTCTATTTCCCGCCGGGACAGATTAAAATCATCTTCCGGAGCCGGTTTGCGAAGCTCTTCGACCACAATTTTTGCGATCGACGGGCTCAGGGCCGACCCGCCGAAAAAGACCTGCTGCAGCCCGCTGACAATTTCCGGCCCCGTCGACTCTTTCAGCAGATAGCCGGCGGCGCCGGCGTCCAATGCCTGAAGCACCTTATCCTTCTCTTTAAACACCGTCAGGACAATCACAGCAACATCGGGCGCAACGGAAGCCAGTTTCCGGATGGCCTCCAATCCGCCCATGCCCGGCAAACCCAGATCCATCAGCACCAGATCCGGGTGCTCATCGGTTTTGATGGCCTCAAAAAACTCAATGCATGAGGGGAATACCCGGCGGCAGGTTATCTGTTCTTCGAGATTCAGCGACAACCGCAAGTTGCGGCGGTAGCCGGCATCGTCTTCCACAAGCCATATATTGATCGGTATCATGTTTCTAATTCGACGTTTTGTACAAATGATCCGTTTGTTTAAGCAACGCGCTTAATGCAACCGTCAACAGCACCGTCGTCCCTTTACCGGGTTGCGATTCGAAGCTCACTTCCCCGCCGAGCTCCTGCGCCCTTTTTTGCATGCTGTCCAGTCCCCATCCGTCACGCACGGCCTCGGGATCGAAGCCGCACCCATTATCCTGCACGAGCAGTTTAAGTACCTCGTTATCTGCTGTAATGGCAATCCGCACCTCGGTGGCATTCGAATGACGCGCGCAGTTGTGAACAGCTTCTTTGAAAAACATAATCAGATGCCGCTTAAAGGTCAATGGAACAACCCGGTCGGGACAGTCCGGCGAGACGTCAACCGAAAGTTTCATTCCGCTGAGTACACACTCCGCCCGTTCCGCGAGTTTATGCGCCAGCATGGGCAGGCGGATGGTGGTTTGATCGATCAGCCAGACCACATCCCGCAAGGAGGCGGACGCTTCGCGCGCCATGAGCGACAGTTCGGACAGGTTTTTCTTCGTTTTAGCATCCGGCTCAGCACTTTCCATCCGTTGCGCCGCCAGCGTTATGCTTCCGAGATTGCTGCCTACTTCATCGTGCAGATCGCGGGTGATGCGGTGTTTCAGCTTTTTCAGGATGCGCCGGCGCTGTAGGCGCTGCAAAGCCATGGCTCCAATCAGCACCACGCAGAGCATGGCACCGCTCCAAACGGCAACACGCTGCTGCATACTGCGCCAAGTGGAGCGGGCCCATTCCAGTTCGCGTTCCACCACCCGCAGTCGCCGATCGAGCGGTCGGCGCATGGCCAGCCCCTTGATCCATTCGCCCTCCTGCAGAATCCGGCGTTGCCTGCAGTATCCATCCACCAGACGCGGCAGCTGTTCCTGATATTCGTCGGGAATCCCGCGGGCGGATACCTTGCAGCCGACCGAGAAAGACCTTCCGAACTGCGAAACCGAAATCTCGCCCATTCCCAGAATGCGCTGGCCCTTAAACTCGGGAAGATCTTCCATCGTGATGCGGACATACTGCGCCTCATATCCCTCGCAAATGACCGGAAGCGGGTTGCTGCGGCGCAGGTACCCTTCAATGTTTTCCACTTCGATCACTTTGGCCGATTGAAAATCCGGATCCGCGGAAAGCGCGATGGTAATTTTCCGGGGAAAGCCGATCGATGGAAGCGCCAGCAGATACGGGGCTTCCGCCGGCCAGAGGTCGATGCGTCCGACACTCTGCAGGCTACCCAAATCCAGCATGAACTCCGCCTCATCCGAAATCGATGCCCCATTGGTGTAGGTTACGATCAGATCCTCTACATCAACCTGCTCCGCACTGAGCGGAACCCCCAGCCCCACGATACCGTCATAGAGATAGCTGGCATCCCAAAGCGGCGGCATCGAAAACGAATCCGACACTTCGATCTTCACCCCGCTGCTGCCCCACATCGCCATGTTATCGGCCAGCTGACCTTGCTGCTGGAAAAACAGATACATCTCTCCCAGTGCAAAATAGGCCACGCCGGATTCTCGGACCACCTGCGGAAAAGTCAATCGCACCTGATTTACGTGCCGATTGATGCCCGAAAAAAATACGGGATAGGGGCCCGGAAACGGGAAGTCCTGCTTCGTCCAGTTCACTACCTCGACAAAACGCCCCGTATCATTATCCAGCACTTCAATCTTGAACCGCTTGGGAAAGGCATAGATGCCTCCCACGGATTCCAGCGGGTTGAAGGCCGGAGCCAGCGCAATCGAATCGAGCCATCGGGGCCAGACAAACGTCACATCAATCCGGGGGGCCGAAAGTGAACCGTCCGAGCCGGGTTCCTGAAACAGCGAATGATAGCCCAGATATTCGGCCGAGACTTTCGGCTCGTAATGGGGCAGCAAGGCAATGGCTTCAAGGAGCTGGTCCCGCTCCCCTTCCAATTGCCGAATGGCTTCCCGCGGCCAGCGGCTTTGCTCTTGCTGCTCAGCGGCCTTGCGTTCGTGCCATTCACCCGGCCAGGAGGGATCCACCGGCTGAGCCGTGGTCATAGCCACCAGCACCAAAAGCCATCCCAACAGGAATAATCGCATGGAGTCGTGCGTCTTCATTAACAGGTTACAGTACAACCCACCCCAAGGCCAATTCAAGCCTGCCATGGGGTTACATCGTACTGCAGATCGAAGCAACTGAAATGCCATGTACTCGCCCAACGCTGAAGATTAACGAACGTAGAGAGAGTGCGTCCTCAATAGGGAGCCACGTCCAGGCGATAGAAGGCCGCTTCATCATTGCTGATCGTGATGCTCGTTTCTGCGGGCGTGCCGTCCGTATGCGGGGTGGCGGGTTGCCACGAGCCCGAAACCAGATTGGTGGTAACCATAATCTGGTATTTTTTGCCGATCTGACCACGCCAGGCCAGGCTGGCCAGATACTCCCCACCAATCAGGTCGCCCGACAGCGCGACATTATCAAAGCCGCCGCTGGAGCTTGGGTTTCCCGCGTTCGACGCTATCAGCTTGAAGATGGCGGTTTCGCCGGGAGCGAGAACGAAGTCGGTCAGGTTGGTGAGCGACCAGTCGAAGTCGTTGTAATTGCTATTCTTTCCAGTGGCTGGAATCCCGGATACGGCATGGACCAATGCGCCTGTGGTTACGCCCAGATCCCCGTCGGCATAGATGAGGGTGATGTCTTGGGGCCCTGCGCTGAAGAACGGGGTATAGTCGAAATGAAGCGTATCGAGCTGAACATCCAGTCCGCTGGTGTTTTGGATCTGAATTCCGAGCGTGTCGGTACTTCCGGGGGTAGCGGTTCTGACCGCATAGGCGGGTGCGCCGACAGCAGTTCCACTGATTGCGCTACCGAACGTGCCGTCCGTCGAGCCGGCCGTGGCATCAAGGGCATAGGCTTGATCCATCAGCAGCTCTCCGGCAATGCCGGGCATGCTGTAGTCGCCCCCCGAACCGGTCGTCGTGTCCCACCCGATCAGCAGGCCGGGAGGCGGCTTCGCGGATGCGGTGAACTTTCGGATGGCGAGGTAGGAAAGCGGGTCGTTCGGATCGGTATGCGCGAGGGCTTCGTCGTGATCCGAGACACCATCCCCGTCTGCATCGCTGGTGGAATCAGCCGTGCTGATCGAT
>JBFHPA010000159.1:0-5176 GCA_041592955.1 Pontiella sp. | reverse complement strand
CGGGGGTATCGGTGCGCCCGGGCAGAGCGAACACCGTGCGCCCCTGCTCCATCGCCGCTTCGGTCGTGTGCATGGAGCCGCCCTTGACGGCCGATTCGATCAGCAGCACCCCCATGCTCAGGCCGCTGATGATGCGGTTGCGGTAAGGAAAGGTCATCCGGTCAGCCTGACGGCCCATCGGATATTCGCTGATCACCGCACCCTGTCTGGCAATCCGATCGGCCAGCTCGGCATTTTCCGGAGGATAGAGGCAGTCGATGGCGCCGCCCAACACCGCGATAGTGCGCCCCTTGCTTTTCAGCGCGCCCATGTGCGCCGCCGTATCGGTGCCGCGGGCAAGGCCGCTTACGACCGTGAAACCGGTCTGGCCCAATTGATACGCGAACCGGTCGGCCGCGCTCAATCCATATTGCGAGGTCGAACGTGACCCCACGATGGCCAACGCCTTATCATCCGCCGGAAGCAGGCGGCCTTTGATGTACAGCGCGAGCGGCGGATCATGAATCGACTTGAGCGCATGCGGATATTCATCGTCCAGCGGCGTAACGATCCGTATGCCGAGATCGGCCGCATTATCCATTTCTTCACCGGCATCAATACGATCCCGCTGGGTGATGATCTTGAGCGCGAGCTTTTCACCCACGCCACGCGCCTTCATCAGGGCTTCGCGATCGGCTTCCAGAATAGCCTTGGGCGAACCGAGCGCAGCGATCAGACGGCGAACACTCACCGGTCCGAGCCCCTCGATCATATTCAGGACAATATAGGCGAAACGCTCTTCCATCAGCCCAGGCCGTCCCAGAGCTGTTCCATTTGATCTTCAGGAATTTCGTTGCCGATGGAAACCGTACCGATTCTGGAGGCGAGCACGAATTTGGGCATGCCGCCGACGGTTTTTTTGTCGACCGAAAGCGCGGTACGCAGATCGGCCCATTTATAACCGGGCGCATTCACCGGCAGCTCCAGTGTCTGAAAAATTTCTTCAATGCGATCGCATTCGGCCTGGGAGAGCCCGGTCAAAAGCACCGATGCCCGCGCGGCAAATACGGAGCCGATTGCGACCGCCTCGCCGTGCACATATTCACCATACCCGGCCACCTTTTCAAGCGCATGCCCGGCCGTGTGCCCGAAGTTCAGGATGGCGCGAAGCCCCCCTTCGCGTTCGTCCTGCGCAACGACATCGGCTTTGATCTCGCAGCAGCGGCCAACGACCTTGGCCAGAAAATCAACGTTTTCAATATTCGAGAGCTCGACCGCACAGTCCTCCAGCAGCTGGAAAAACGGCGCATCGTAGATGATGCCGTATTTCACGACTTCGGCCAGTCCGGCGCGGAATTCACGCTGCGCCAGAGTCTTGAGCGTATGCAAATCCGCCAGCACCAGCGCAGGCTGGTGGAATGCGCCAACCAGATTCTTGCCTTCGGGCAGGTTGATGCCGGTTTTCCCGCCGACGGAGCTGTCGACCATCGCCAGCAGCGAGGTCGGCACCTGCACAAAGGGAATGCCCCTTAAATAGGTGGCGGCCACATAGCCGGCCAGATCGCCGATCACACCGCCACCGAGGGCAACAATGAACGAGTGGCGGTCCAAGCCCGCTTCGATGCAGCGGCTGTAGAGTGTGGATACCTGCTCCCCGCACTTGGTCTGCTCACCGGCCGGCAAGATGGTAATATGCGCTGAAAAACCCGCCTTTTCCAATGAATTAAGGGCCGTCTGGGCATAGTGCCCACCCACGTTTTCATCTGTGATGATCAAGCAGGTCCCCTTCAGTCCCGCCCCGTCGCAATGCGCGCCGAGCTGATCCAATACACCCGCCCCGATATGTATATTGTAGGAGCGCTCGCCGAGATTTACTGGTACGTCGTATAACATAGCTCGGAGTGTGTAGAGGCTCGCAGGGGGGCAAGTCAACCAAAAAGAGTTTGCCGCCTTTTGTGATCCATCGGGCAGCGCCGTCCGCATCCAATCATCTCAAGTCTTTCAGAAACCGCCCGGCAAGCGGTTCTCCTTTTATATCAGGCCGGCATCTGAAAGAACCTGCTTCAGGTATAGTGATCCGGTGATGACGATAAGCCGATTCGGTTCGGCGGATGCCCATTCACGGGCCGTATTCCACGCATCAGCCACCTTTAAGGCGTCCGCGTCGATTCCGACGGCGGAGCACTGCGCGGCCGCCTGCTCCGCCGTGGTCCCGCGCTGCGCATCGATCGGCACCGTCCATGCCCTCGAGACGAGGGGTTTAATCCTGCGCAGGAATCCGACCGCATCCTTGTCATCGAGGAAGCCCATGATAAATCCCATCTCGTAGTCGGCATAGTTTTCCTTCAGCGTCTTGACCAAGGCGCGGGCGGCGGAAGGATTATGCGCGCCGTCGAGAATCATCCATGGATCGGATTCCATGATTTGGAACCGCGCGCCCCACTCCACTGCTTCGAGCCCTTTCTTGAACTCCGGCTCAAAGCCGATGAGATCGACCAGCATCTCGAGCGCCGCCACCGCCACCGCGCAGTTTTCCCGCTGGCATTCACCGAGCAGCGGCAGGTTGACGGGCGGCAGCGAACGCGCATGCGTTTCAATTTTGAGTTTCTGCGGATTTCCGGTTTTTAGAACGGATACCGCATCGGAGCTGGCGATGATCGGTTGTCCGGCCTCGCGCAGCACCGCCATCGCAGCATCGGACTGCGGGGCCGAAATGACCGGCCGGCCGGGCTTGATGATGCCGGCCTTTTCGGCGGCAATTTCTTCGATGGTGTCGCCGAGGTAGTTGGCGTGATCGATGTCGATACGGGTAATCACGGACAGCAGCGGAATCACGACGTTGGTGGCATCCCAGCGGCCACCCATCCCGGTTTCGATGATGGCGATGTCGACCGCTTCGTCGGCAAAGTATTGAAAAGCGATGGCGGTCGAAATTTCAAAGAAGGTGGCGGGACGGCAATCAAGCGGTTTGGACGCCGCTTCGACGATCTCAATGTAATCTTCCAGTCTGGCTTCTGGAATGGGCACCCCGTTAATCCGGAAACGTTCGGAAAAATTGATCAGATGCGGCGAGGTATAGAGACCGGTCCTGAACCCCGAGGCGCGCAGCACCGATTCGAGCATTGCGCAAACCGAGCCTTTGCCATTGGTGCCGGCCACGTGAACTACCCCGAGCTTCTGGTGGGGGGTATCCAAGGCCTTGAGCAGCGCGGTGATCACTTCCAGACCGGGCTTGATACCCTGTGTCGTGCGAGCGAACAGGGCTTTGGCTGCATCGTTCATTACTTATCGCAGAGATATTCAAACATCAGAATCATGCGGTCGCGCAGTTCCTTGCGCGGTACCACCATATCGATCAATCCGTGGTCCTGTAGAAACTCGGAACGCTGGAATCCTTCCGGCAGATCCTGCTGGGTGGTCTCCTTGATGACGCGCGGCCCGGCAAAGCCAATGAGGGCTTCGGGTTCGGCCACGATCACATCGCCAAGTGTGGCGAAGCTGGCCATCACGCCGGCCATGGTCGGGTGGGTAAGAATCGGAATATATGCCAGGCCGGCTGCGGCATGGCGCGCAAGAGCGGCGCTGGTCTTGGCCATCTGCATCAGGCTGAGCAGGCCTTCATACATGCGCGCCCCACCGGACGCGCAGGAGAGCAGCACCGGACGGCCTTCCTTCGTGCAGCGTTCGATGAGATAGGTAACGCGTTCGCCGACCACGCTGCCCATGCTGGCACCGAGAAACGAAAAGTCCATCACGCCCAGCCCGATATCGCGACCGCCGAGCTGGCAGCCACCCACCGTGATGGCGTCGTCCCAGCCGGACTTGCTCTGGTTGGCTTCGAGTTTGTCGATATAGGATTGCTGGCCGGTGAAGCCGAGCGTGTCGATCGACTTGATGTTTCCCGCCCACTCTTCAAAGGTGCCCGGATCGGAGAGCAGTTCAATGCGCGCCTTTCGCGGAAACGTAAAGTGGTGATCGCACTTGGTGCAGACCTCCATGTTCTTCGCGACTTCCTCTTTGTAAATGATTTCTCCGCAGGAGGGGCATTTCATCCAGAGGCCGTTGGGCACATCGCGTTTTTTAACCGTGATGTTAGAATAGTTTTTCTTGCTACTTCCGAATAAAGCCATTTTTCGTATCCTCTCGTTAGCCGCGTGCTGCTGTCAGTACATGCACCGTAGCCGCCCCGCCCTTTTTCAGGGCCTTCGCGCAAACATTCACGGTTGCACCGGTGGTCATCACATCATCGACCAACAGGATCCGTCGTCCAGTCAGCCGGCTTCGCTTACCTGATTGGAAAGCGCCTTGCACGTTACTAAGCCGCTGGGGGGCTGTCAAATTTGTTTGCGTGGTGGTGGGCCGTATTCGGCGCAGCAGGTTTGGCGCGGATCGACAGTGAATCCGCTTGCCCAGCTCGCCGGCCAACACGGCCGACTGGTTATAGCCGCGCTCGCGGCGGCGCACACGGAAAAGCGGAACCGGTACAATCAGGTCAAATCCCTTCCTTGGATATTCGGCCAGCATGCAGTTATGCAGCAGCTGCGCCATGTCGGGTGCGAGCCATAAGGCCTTTTCGTACTTCAGCTGCCGCAGGGCTTCGCCCACCACGCCGTCATAGCGGGCCGCCGAACGCGCTCCATCGAAGGACGGCTTTTCGGCAGAGCAGGCGTAGCAGATAAAATCGTGATCGACCGATCCGGCGACGGGATCACCGCACAGATCGCAAAAAGGGGGTTCCACCCGCATGGCATCCGACCAGCAATCCCAGCACATGTAGCGAAAGGTCTCCGGCGTGGACGTTCCGCAACCGATGCAGCATCGCGGATAGAGCATGTCGACAACCCGTTTCATTACGGCTCGACAATTACTCGGCGATGATTGGATCGAGGTGTATTTTTTCCGGCTGGATGACCGGCAGATCGACATCCTTGACCCGGTACACCTTGCCTTCGATCAGCAGCGAACGGTTCAGCAGTTTTTCCAGCTGACTCTCCCTTCCGCGCACCAGGCAGATCGGTTCTTCGAAGTCTTCGGCAATCAGCACCAGCTTATAAAGGCCCGGATTCGCCCGACGCAGAACGCCAGGGATTCTATCTTTTTTGCCCTGCGGCTTGCTCTCGTCGAGCACCAGCATCAGTGGGCGCGCCTCTTCCGGTTCCGGCACCACTTCAACAACCGGTTCCGGCTCGGGTTCGGG
>JBFHPA010000158.1:0-5179 GCA_041592955.1 Pontiella sp. | reverse complement strand
GGCCATCACCAACAATGACGAGTTCCAATTTCGGAAACTCGTCCTGCAGGCGTTCGAGCACCTGACACGCATCGATCGGTCCCTTGTATTTCTGGATGCGCCCGATCCAAATCATAAAAGGCTTCTTCGGCTCGTCGGAAGGGCGGTACTGCGAAAGATCAGCGCCATTGTGGATGACCCGGATCTGCCCCTCGGATATTCCCATCGCAAGCAGCTCTTTCTGTGTCGATTCGCTCACCACGGAAAAACGGCACTTCCTGTAGGCAAAACGGATCATTTCTTCCGATAGCCAGATGAAAAGCGCCATCGGGAAAAACGCCTCGCGGAAGATGGAGGAGCGCCACAGGTGGTGCATTTGAATGAGCAGTGGCCCCCCGTAGACCAGCGGGGAATAAAACGGAAGCTTGTTCAGATCCTCCACCACCACATCGGGTTGATGCTTCTTTACCCAGCCGCGCAGCTTGATCATACAGAGAAAGGAAAAGGTGTAGTCGTTGCCGAGACGGTGCACTTCAATACCGTCGATCTGGTCACTGTTCTCGCAGCCGGGAAAGGCGCAGCTATAGAGTATAACCTCATGCCCCTGCCTGGTAAGCGGTGCATACACATGCTGAAGGCGGAAGTCGGCCCCACCCGCTCGCGGGTGTTTTGCATCGCGCCAGTTGAGAATCAGAATCCGCATCTAGTTTTTCCGCCACCAGCTGTTGTATGCCGTTAACTTGCCTTCAAACGTCCATCCGCTTTCTTCCAAGTAGCCGATAATGGAGGAATCGATAAAGTCTTCCACCATCAGGTGCGTCTCGATTCGCTGCTCCAGCATGGCAGATGCGCCTCTCAACACGCTTTCTTCGACACCTTCCACATCGATCTTCAGGACGACGGCATCATAGTTGCCCGGTCGGTCCGCCAGCAGGTGATCGAGCCGGTCGGCCTGTACCATCACCTCTTCGCCCTCGCCCTTGACACTGCTTGATCCGGGGGCCAGTACATTCAGTGATATACAAAGATTATCCTGCGCCTCGTCCATCAGCGCGACCTCTATCAATTCCACTTTCCCACCGAGCTGGTTGCGTTCGATATTGTCGCGAATCAGCTCGCAGCTGGCCGGAATAGGCTCGAAGCAAATGACATCCACTGGAGCTGAAGTGAAACGCCTGGCGATGGCCACCGAATAGGTTCCGATATCCCCGCCCACATCAAGAAATAAAACACGCTTGCCGGCCTTGGTTAAGCGGTCAATAACGCGGAACAGCTGATTCAGATCGCGACGCTCAAATGCAGGCGAAACATTGGCGGCATCGGCCGTATTCAAACGCACCTTAAAAGAGCCGAATCGTGTGGCAATCACATCGATCGAAGATTTCCAGGGCAGGCAGTATTCATAGTCGCGAAACTTGTGGGCCGTATAGGCGAACTCATAGAACCACATGGCCAGGCGCGGTGATCTGACTTCAAGCGGCAAAATCAGCTTGTACCAGAAATAGGACACGTAAAACGCCAACTTTTCCCGGGTTCCATATCTAAATCCGCTCATTATTAATCCGATTTCCTTCAATATTTAAAAACGACGAGCTTGCGCAACAGAAAGTTTGCAACGATGCCGAGTGATAAAATAAAGACATAGGTATAGGTCATGTGCCAACCGTAGCGCTGAATCAAGACCGCACCCAAGCTGGTGCCACTAATAAAAATCAGAGCGGATACGGCGAAAAACAGCGAGACTTCCTTCCCGCGATGATGCCGCCCGCTCTCGAAGACGTAGAGCACATTCAGCACATAGACCACGCCGTTGGACAGAAAAAAGCAGATCACCTTGATGATCCAATAGTTACGGATGAGTACTTCAGCCGAAACTTCCCGAACAGCGAAACCGAGCAATGTTAGAATCCGTGCCGCTGGATCGGCCGGCTGAAGACACGGGAACGCCAGCCAGGCCAGCAGGTAAAATGCAAGCGCATCGACACCAACGGCAATCCCGCCACAAACCACATATTTTGCAACCTGTGAGTAAGGGCATTCCTTGCGGCGTAAAAACGAATAGAAATTGGATATGAAACCAGCCATCAACCCCGATCAACTTTCCACCTTAAAAAGGCCGCATGGATTTAGTCAGACTCAGCGCTCCAAAGCGAGAGTTTTTATCGTTTACGCTATGCGAAAATCAGCCTTCTGGTGTATACAGGCGGTTCGTTTTGATACCTTGGAAAAGCACTGGGGATGACACATGGGCAAATGGACTGATTTCAAGAATCGACTTCTCGTTGGTGGCACGCGCTTTGTCGATGTGCGCGGCTTCTGGCTGCGGAATGAAATGGAAGCCATGCAACGGCTCCCGAAATATGCGGATCCGCTCAGCCTCATCCCCCCCGGCTGCAAGGTTTACTCGCAAAACGAAGAAGACGGCCTCATTATAGAAATCTTCAATCGCATCGGTACCACCAATAAGACCTTTGTGGAATTCGGCTGCGGTGATGGTTTGGAAAACAACACCTATGCCCTTCTCTTTCAGGACTGGAACGGCCTTTGGATTGACGGATCGCCCAAAAATGTAAGAAAAATCCGTGAAGGCCTTCCAACAACCATCGCTTCCGGCCAGCTTAAGGTCGTGGAATCGTTCATCACCAAGGACAACATAAACGGCCTCATCTCGGGGCATATCAAGGAGCAGGAAATTGATCTGCTATCCGTCGACATCGACGGCAACGACTACTTCGTGTGGGACGCCATCACCTGCATCAGTCCGCGCGCGCTGATCATGGAATACAATGCCAAATTTGCCCCGCCCGTCCGCTACTGCATGGCCTACGATCCGCAACACATGTGGAACTACACCGACCATGGCGGCTTTTCGCTGAAGTTCATTGAGGAAAAAGCCGCGGCCAAAGGTTACGCTCTGGTTGGTTGCAATCTTTCAGGCGCAAACGCTTTTTTTGTCCGCAACGACCTCCTGGAAGGCAAATTCGAAGCGCCTTTCACCGCGGAAAAGCATTATGAGCCCGCTCGCGCGCATTTTGCAAAGATCAAATCCGGACACCCTGCCAGCTTCAAAACCCTTGAAAAGCGCCTCAAGGATGATTGACCCGAACACCGATTATTCTATTGTGTACCTTTATTCTGTAAATGGAGAGGACTGCCTTGAAATCTGAAAAGTTTTTCCGCACATCGGACTGGATCGCCTGCTGGATTGCCTTTGCGGTCTCGCTCACCGTTTATGTATTGACCCTTCAACCCACTCTCGGACTCGAAGACTCCGGCGAACTGATTGTTGCTTCCGACTATCTGGGTGTACCCCACCCGCCCGGCTATCCGATCTGGTCGCTGCTCACCTGGTTTTTCCAATGGATTTTCCACGGGGTCAAATTCCATGGCCACCCCAATCCGGCCTGGGCCGTCAACCTGTTCTCTGCTGTTTCCGCCGCAGGTGCTTGCGGTGTATTGGCCCTGCTGATCAGCCGATCCGGCATGGATCTGCTGCGTAGCCTGAAAAAAGAATCCGATATACTCGGCGAAAAGACGGAGAGCCTGTTCTGCACTGTTTCAGGCATTGCCGGCGGGCTCCTGCTTGCGTTCGGCCAGGGCATGTGGTCGCAGGCGGTTATCGCCGAGGTGTATACACTCAACATCTTTTTCCAGTCACTCGTGCTTGTTTTTCTGTATCGCTGGATATCGGAACCCGGACAGTCAAAATGGCTCTTCCTGAGTGCTTTTACCTTTGGACTCGGCATCACCAACCACCAAACCCTGATGTTCATGGGACTGGCCATTGCCGTGGCTGTACTCTTCAACGAGCTCGAAATCTTCAAGCTCAAGCATCTATGGTATGTGCTCGGAGCGCTGGGCGGACTTCTGCTGACCTTTGTCGGCATCTATTTCGGCAGTCTTTTTCTGCAACTCCTCGGAGTCGGCGGCTGCATCGTGGCCTGCCTGCTGATCCGTCACCCCTTTCTCGTCCGCGACTTTGTCATCACCGGTTCCATGTACCTTTTGCTGGTGGGGTTCAACAAGTGGGCGACCGGATCCCCCGAACATGAACACCTGATGTGGATTTCAGGGCCGGACCATGCAGGCTTCTGGATCTGGACCATCTATGCGCTGCTCGTTCCGACCATCGCCACGTTTGTCCTGCCTAACGGCAAAGTTGTCGGACCCACCTTCCTGATCATGTTCATCGGGCTTGGCTTCTACCTCTACATGCCCATTTCGTCCGACCAGAACCCGCCCATTAACTGGGGTTATCCGCGCACATGGCAGGGTTTCATGCACGCTATCACCCGCGGGCAGTACGAGCGCGTCAAACTTGCGCATGTGTTCACACCGCGCTTCCTGCAGCAGGTCGGATCCTATCTGATGGATCTGCGCTCACAATTCTATGGCCCGATCGCCCTGTTTGCGGCTCTGCCGTTCTTCTTTGGATGGAAAGTCGGCAAGCGTAATATTGGCTGGCTGGTCACTACATTGATTGCTTTCCTCTCCGTAGGCATCGTCTTCATGATCCTGCAGAATCCGAAGACCGATATTCAGAATCTGTTCATCCATCGCGTGCAGTATATTCAGTCGCACGCTATTTTCGTGATTTGGCTGGGCTACGGAATTCTGCTGGCCATGGCCTCTCTCGAAACGCTCGTGCACAACAACCGCTACACCAAGATTGTTGGGGTTGCGCTCGTCCTGCTGCTGCCCTTTGCCCTGATCTACAAGAACTATAACGACAAGGGCCAGCTCAAGGTGGTCGGCGGCGCCGAGCAGAACGGACATGACTTTGGCTGGCAGTTCGGCAACTGGCAGCTGCAGGGCGTGGACGGCATCAAAGAAGACATGCGTTACTGGTATCCGAACGAAGCAGAATTTGAAAAGCAGTGGGCCGCCTATCCCAACAAGGCTTATCCGCCGCCGATGGGCACCAATGCCATCTTTTTCGGCGGCACCGATCCCGGCCGTTTTGTCCCGACCTATATGATCTATTCCGCCAAGGTTCGTCCCGACGTCTATCTCATCACCCAGAATGCGCTGGCCGACAATACCTACATGAACGTCATGCGCGACCTGTATGGCGACCAGATCTGGATTCCCTCGCCCCTCGACAGCAACAGCGCCTTTCAGATGTATGTTCAAGGCGTGCAGTCGGGCAAAATTAAAGCGGGTGCGGACGTCTCGACCGAGGGCGGTAAGGTGCAGGTGC
>JBFHPA010000157.1:0-5221 GCA_041592955.1 Pontiella sp. | reverse complement strand
GCCGGAAAAAATGCCGAACGCGCAGAGCAGTGTGACCGGCCAGCTGAAATAGAGCTGCATGGCCAGTACATGATGCAGCGTGAAGCCCAGCGCGGAAACCACTATAGCTGCCGGCGGCTTCATCAGCCGCGCACACTGTCGCACCACAAACCAGCGCCAGACATATTCTTCCAGAACAGAATTAACCAACACCCAATAGGCCACAGCTCCGAGATACAGCCCTTTGCGATCAAGCCCGACCCGGGCCATTAAATCCTTAAGGACATCCGTGTCGATCAGGCTGTTGGAAGAAAGCAGGGTTGCAACAACAATAAACCCGCTGATCGCCAGCCCCGAGATCCATCCCATCCGAAAACCACCCGGTGCGGTTTTTCCAAACCTGACCTCGGCCTTTTCGACCAGAAAAAACCACATTGCAGGAAGCAGCAGGATCCAGATCCTGGAAAGCATGAAGACTGTTTTGCCGGCCGGCGAATCGGGACAGAGGATCATTCCAAACAGAACCCCGATGGAAGGGGCGGGAATCAGCAGGATCAGCGAAACCAACGCGGCCCTGTTCGATCCGGAGATTTGCCGATCCGTATTCATGGCCATGACGGCATTAGCTGAACAGGCCCTGCATGAGATCGGTGCCCATTTCGTCGACCGCTTTCATCTGCCTGGACGATTCCAGCAGGTCGGTGAGCGAGAGCAGCTCTTCCAGCAGGATCATGCGCGCGACATGGTGGTGGGCGGTCGGAACGTTGACCTGCAGTTTGTTGTCATCCACGATCAGCGTGAAGGAGATATCATCCTTGAGCACGCGATAGGTCGGCTGTTTCGTATGCAGATGGTGGACAAAAAATTCTTCGGACTGCAGGGCGCGTATAAAACGGCTCAGCAGGAACTCGGCAATATCCAGCGAAGGGAACTCCAGCTCGATGACTTCAATGTCTTCATCGGTGCCGGCCATTTCTTTGCGCAGTCCGGTCCCGCCTTCGAACGACTTCACCAGCAGCGGCGGGGCGAGCATCGTTGTGACAACGGTCATCATGATCGCGACGCCGAAAATGCCCTGGTCAATAATGCCGCTGGCCAGGCCGATACCGGCGACGATCAACGCCACCTCGCCGCGCGGGAGCATGCCGAGGCCGATGCGCAGGGAGCCGCGGAGGTTGAACCGCATCATGTATGCCGGCAGGCCGCAACCCACCACTTTTGACACGATGGCGAGAACCGAATAGACCGAGCCGAAGACCAGCACGGGCCGCATGGCGGAAAAGTCGACCATCATACCCATGACGCAGAAGAAAATCGGAACGAGAATGTTGTAGACGCCTTGCAGGTGGTGCTCGATTTCATGCGAAAGATCGGTGCGGGAAAGGGCCAGCCCCATGATGTAGGCGCCGATAATCATCGCCAGCCCCGCCATTTCAGCCAGCCCGGCCAGCAGCAATGCCAGACCGAAACAGATGGCGACAATGATCTCCTTGGACTTGAAGCGCTTGATCATGGCCGTGATTTTGCGCGAGAAAATCAGCCCCGTTGCCGTGACCACCACGAAGAAGCCGATGGCCTTGAGCGCGATGAGGCAGATCGGCCCCCACGCCACACCGCTGCCCAGACTGACCTTGGCCATCCCCATCACGATGGCGAGCGTGATGATGCCGAAAACATCGTCGAAGACCGCGCCGGCCAGAATCGTGACGCCTTCGGGCGAAGACATTTTTCGTTTTTCCGCCAGAATACGGGCGGTGATGCCCACAGACGTGGCCACGGAAATTACCCCGAGAAAGAGCGCGGCCGGATCCATGAAGGAGTGGATCCCATTGCCCGGCCAGAGCACAGCGCAAAGGTCGCCGAGTATGAATGCGGCAAAGAGGCCGCCCAGCCCGACAAACGACCCGACGACGGAATAGCGCAGGAATGACGCGAGGTCGGTTTCAAGCCCGGCCAAAAAGAGCAGAATGATCGAGGCCAGCGTGGCAATGCCGTAGAGCTCGGTCGAGGCCGCGAAACCGGCATGCTCCGAGAAAAGGATGCCGATGGTCGGAAGATCGATTTTTCCGCCCAGCGCATAGGGGCCGATCAGCATGCCCGAAGCCAGCTCACCCAGTACAGAGGGCATCTTCAGGAAGCGCTGGAAAAGATAGCCGCCGATCTTTGCGAAGATAAGGATGACCGCCAGCTGAATGATCAGCAGCATCATCATATGCGTGATGTTGTGATCGGCAGATTCCACGGCGTGGACGGCCATTTCGCCCACGTGTTGAATAACTGCGTTGGTAACCGCATGGGCGTCCTGCATGATGGCCTATTTCCCGGTCAGGGTTTCGTAGATTTCGGCGTGGGTTCTGGCGGCAAGCAGTTTTTCGCGTTCGGCGGGCTGGCTGATCAGACGGCTGACCTCGGCGAGGAACTGGATATGCGGGCCGGTGCGGTGAGTCGGGGAAATTGTCATAATGAAGATCGTCGAGGGCGAACCGTCCATCGAATCAAAGTTCACGCCTTCCTTGTTTAGTCCAATGGCGGCAACCAGCCCGGTAACCGCATCGGTTTTACCGTGCGGAATGGCGACTCCGTTCTGCATGCCGGTCGACATCTTAGCCTCGCGCTCCAGCACCGCAGTCAATACAGCCTGACGATCACTGATCTTGCCGGCCGCAAGCAGCCGGTCGATCATCTCTTCGATGATCCCCTGCTTGGTGTCGGCCTTTAAGTCGACCCACACGGTGTCCGGTGATAGCACTTTCTTAAGGTTCATTTTCGCCAGTCTCTGAATGGAAAATTAAGCGGGGCATTTTGGATATAATCCGCGTAACGTCAATTGTTTTCTGCTTTCGGGTACCCGCCGGCACCCATTTCATGGCTGTATTTTTGATCCGGCATTCCCAAAACCGGGAAACTGTGCCACTATCGGGCCTGCGATGAAGCGATTTTGGATCATTTTGATATTAAGCGTTTTACTTGCGCTGCTGTTCGCCGTGGACTCGGGACGAAGGAAGCCGGTATCGCCTGCGCAAGAGGAGCTAATAGAGCAAGAAGTGCTCAAGGAGCAACAGGTGCAGGATGCCATACCTCCGAAGAGCATCCCCTTTGTTTTCACACCTCCACTCAAACCAGCAACGCAGCCAGTTGCCAAGCCGGATACCGGTCCGGTGTATCCCGGTCTGCCGGTGGCAGAAGATAAATCACTCTTCGGCCTCGTTACGTCGGTCGTTGATTCAAACATGTTGAAGCGATACGAGGGATCCTACTCTTTGGATGAGCTGGGCGAAGGCCGGGGTGATGGCAGCGTTGCCGTCAATATCCGCAGTTCGTGGTTTCTCGGCAGCAGCAATGCGCCGCAAGCCGGGCTTCGCGTCCGACTGAATCCCTTGACGGGACAACATGAAATCGTCGGCGGAGAGATTTATCTGCCCGGTAAAGGGATTGGGGTGAGCAGCGAGCTGGACGAGGGCTCCGGGGAAGCGCGGACCTTTCTCAACCTGCAAAAAAAATTCTAGGGCAGCGGTTCCGCAGGCCTATTTTTTCTTTGCGATATCGCCATGGGTTTTCCACTCGTCAATGCGGGTGAGAATCCAGAGGGAGGCCCCGGTTCGATAGGCCGCCCGACCGATCATATGCGCCGCCACGGGCGCGGTCAGCAGAAAGAAGGCGATCACCAACATGCCGCGCGAGGTCACCGTGATCGATCCGAAATGCACCATGACCCCGATGGCTACAGAACTGACCCCCACCGTACCCACTTTTGTGGCGGCATGCATACGGGTGAACACATCCGGCATGCGCAGGACGCCAGCCGCAGCCACGAGCGAGAGGAGTCCGCCTAGCAGCACAAAGAAACACGTAAGTATTTCGCGGATCATGACGCACCTCCCTTGCCGATGTAGAGCGCGAGAGCCACCGTGCCGACGAATGAAAGCAGCGCAATGCTGATGGCGGCCGGAATATAATAGGAAGAGCCCGATTGAACGCAGTGCGTCAGAATCATCGCCACAACAATGGTGGCGGCCATATCGAGCGCAATCACCCGGTCCGGCAGACTGGGCCCCAGCACTACGCGCACGAGCGCTGCCCCAAAGGAAACAATGAGCAGCAGCATTACAAGGGTACATACAATATCGATCATCTCAACAGCTCCAGCAGACGCCGCTCCAGGCCGTCCTTGATTTCCTTGCGAAGATCATCCGGATTAATCACATACATGGCGTGGATGTAGAGGGTTTTTCGATCCTCGGAAACATCGAGACTCAGCGTGCCCGGCGTCAGCGAAATGACATTCGCAAGCATGGTAATCTCGAGATCGGTTTCCGCATCCAGCGGAATACCGATGATGCCCGGACGCATGAGCGGCAGCGGCTTGATCACATCAATAGCCACGCGCCACGACGAAACAATCAGCTCCTTCGTGAAGAACAGTGCGAAGCGGACAAACTGCATGGTTTTCTGGAAATAGGAGTTCTTTCCTCTTTGCGCCGGATAGAGCAACGTCAGCGCGAAGTAGCCGAGCACAAAGCCGACGCCCAAACTTCCGACCGATACCTTACCGACCAGCAGGGCCCAGAGCAGCGAGATCAAAATATTGTAGATGAACAGATCCATGATGGTTACCTATGACTCCATTTCTCTCCATTCAACGTTTCAACGACGATCAACGCCAAAAGGAAGGCAACGTATTTTCGATTTCCGATTTTTGATTTCCGATTAATGGAATTTTCTCCTTCGTTAAAGCTACGGCGGACAAGCAGTCAGCGTGGATCTTTTTTCAAGAACGGTGTCGCAGACCCAAAAATCGGAAAACGGAAATCTAAAATCAAAACTCCCATCACCCTCCCCCCAGCACGGCATCGATATAGCATTGCGGATTCATGAGCTGCCCCGCCGCGGCATCGGCATAGTCGAAGATGGGCCCGGCAAAAACACCGATGCCGATGGTGAGGATGGTGAATCCAATCATGGGCAGCAGGAACGTGAACCATTTGCCGGCCGACATTGGGTCCAGATCCGGCAGCGGCTCCGGCGCGGGCTCCCAGAAAACATAGGACCATATCTTGGTCATCGAATAGAGGGTAAGCAGGCTTACCCCAAGCGCCACACCAACGATCAGCCAAGCCTCCTGCTGCAGACCGGCGATGATGAGCGCCAGCTTGGCGAAGAAGCCGGAGAGCGGCGGAACCCCCGCCAGCGACATCGCGGAGATGATGAAGAGGATTGAGAGTCCGGGCTTTTCCTTATAGAG
>JBFHPA010000156.1:0-5258 GCA_041592955.1 Pontiella sp. | reverse complement strand
GTCAACCAAACCGAAAATGCCGACCTGCGCATCTCCCGATTTTTCCCCGCAGAAGCGGCGATCCGCGAAATCCATCTACCCGAAGGCGTTTACGACATTCGTATCAACTATTACTCTACCCATGGAATGCTCATCCACACCGATGATCGACCGGGGGTTTCCATTGAAGCCGGTAAGCTCAATGTGCTTGAATCGTCGTACCTGAACTAAGGAATGCGCGCATGAAAAAAATATTCTACCTGAAAATTATTCTGCCTGCTCTCCTGTTGAGCCAGATTGGATGCAAAAGCCTGCGCGGCGCGCCGGAGTGGCTGGAAAATCCGAAATCGGCCTACCCCGAAAGCAGGTTTCTGG
Organism: Pontiella sp.; assembly: GCA_041592955.1. Taxonomy (GTDB): domain Bacteria; phylum Verrucomicrobiota; class Kiritimatiellia; order Kiritimatiellales; family Pontiellaceae; genus Pontiella. Next base: position 4,904 of record JBFHPA010000156.1, on the reverse strand, counting down.
TTGCCGTGGGCGCAGGCGACACCCGCCGTGCGGCGGAGAACGCCGCCGCCGGCAATCTTGCACGGATCTTTGAAGCGCATATCGAATCCGATGAACGCCTGCTCGACCAGACCCACGAAACCAACACCTCGTTTGAGCGTACCACTGATTTCACAGCCGACATCAGCATTCTTTCCTCCCAGACCCTCCATAACATCCAGCATGCGGAAGCATGGAAGGATAAGAAAGGCCGCTACCATGCCGTGGCCTACTTTGATCGTCGGCAAACCGCATCCATCTACCGCGGCAAGATTGATGAACTGACGGAGCGCGTGAACTTTTACATCGCACAGGCCGAGACCGCAGATCTGCTGAAAAAATATGCGACCCTTCGCGCCGCCAACCGCAACGCCACCGAAAATGAATACCTGCTCGGTCAGCTGAAGGTCATTCATCCGTCATCTGCATCCGCGGCCGCACCGGACTACAACCTGAACGAGCTGCGCAAAGCCCTCGCGGATACGGCCAAGAAAATCAATGTGCAGATCTCGATTACCGGCGATACCGAGCGGCGCATGACGACCTGCCTTGAGGAACTGATCACCGGTTATGGATTTGTGATCGGCAAGCCCGCCGTGCTCGATATCGGTGGCCGCGTGGAACTCACCGACACCGGAGAACGCATCCGGGGCATGGTGTTTGTCCGCTATGAACTGGCGCTGCGGATCCAGGATGGCCGCGGAAACATCATCGCTTCGGTCAGCGACAAAGGGCGCGAGGCCCATCGGTCGCTGGATCAGGCGCGGATACGCTCCTTCCGAACGATGGAAACCAAACTCAAGTCCGGCAGCAGCCAGCGGCTGGATGCCTATTTCGATTCCCTCATCGACCAGCAATAGTTCAGACCTGCGGAAAAGCACTGCCCGGCATAAACTGATTACGCTTGAAGAGCATCTGCAGGCATCGTATTGCCACCCAACCTACCCGGCGCCCTTGCAAGCCTGATCGCAACGATTCGGATTGGCGGCCCGGGGAATATCTCCTACTGTCTCGCCCATGGATGCAGGACTCTACATTGTGGGCACCCCCATCGGAAACCTCGGCGATCTTTCCTTCCGCGCACTGGAAACCCTTAAAGAGGTTGACCTGATTGTGGCGGAAGACACCCGGCATACCCGGCGGCTGACCGGCCGCTACGACATCACCACGCACCTGATGAGCTGCCACAAGTTCAACGAAAACCAGCGAGCGGAACAGATCATCGAACGCATTCAGGGCGGACAGGCGGTTGCAATGGTTACTGATTCAGGCATGCCCTGTATTTCCGATCCTGGTGCGCGCGTGATCCAGCTGTGCCGCGAATCAGGGGTGACCATCACCTCCATACCCGGTCCGGCAGCCGTAACAACGGCCGTTGCGCTGAGCGGATTCGGCGAGCACGGCTTCATCTTTGCCGGTTTCCTCCCGCACAAGAGCGGCGGCCGCAAGCGCGACCTTGAAAAGTGGAAGGATGCGGATCTGCCGGTGGTGCTCTACGAGTCGCCCTATCGCCTCATTAAGCTGCTTAATGAAATTGAAGAATATCTCGGCACCGAAAGAGTGGTGTTCATCGGTCGGGAAATGACAAAGAAATTTGAGGAGCTTTCCACCGGAACGCCTGCAGAGCTTCGGGCATTGTACGAAGAGCGTACGGTTAAAGGGGAGTGTGTGGTGATCATCAGCCCATCTATTTAAGCCGGTTTCTTCTCCGGCACGCTTTTGCAACTATTCACGTTGAACTCATAATTGGCGGTGCTAATATCCGCTTGTTTTGAAATGAACATTTGAGGATTGGTTTTCGAATGGATTCCGGCAACAACGACAATCTAACCGCGGCGTATATCGATCACACGGCCGTGATCCGCGTTGATCGACGAGGCTCTTTCAAGATCAGTCCCCCACTGAAGCAATTCATCCATCATGTACTGGATACGCATTCCGCTACGCGGATATGGATCGACATGTCGGATTGCACCGGCATGGACAGCACCTTTATGGGGGTGGTTGCCGGACTCGCCTGCCTCATTAAAAGCAGGCCCACCTTCAGCTTTAAACTGATCAACCTGTCTGAAAAAAACAGGAAACTGCTGACCACGCTGGGCGTCGACCGCGTCGTGGACTATTCCATGGCGCCCACCACCGAGGAAGAAAGCATCCTCAACCGCCAGCAACAAGGTGCGGAAACGCTGGAACCCGATTTTTCGGATAAACTGGAAGCTGCAAAAACGACCCTCGAAGCTCATAAGACCCTGGTCGATATCAATCCCGGTAATTTAAGCAAATTCAAATCCGTTCTGGAATACCTGCAGGACGATGTTCGCAAGCTGAACGAAGACTAGCCGAACAGCGCTCCATCCACTTGCACCCCCCCGCGTTTACATAACAACAATTCATCCCGATGATGCTTGCCCGGGTTTCGTTCCATAGCGTACCTTGACGGCTCAATCGGCTGCTTCGGCAAGTTTCGTTAAATTCGAACGCTGTCGCGCAACTGTAATCGGCCCTCGAGGCCGTGAGCCAGAAAACGAACTCCGATTGCATTGGTTAATCTCCTTCGCGGAAAAAGGGGGATGGCTGCCGAGAGTTCTGCTTTCGTCTCCCGTTTCTGCAAAGGTTCATGCATGGCAGACAAACCCCGCGTCAGGGAAGAAAAGGAAGCACTATGAACAAACAGGTACTGATTGCATCCGCAATCCTCGCAACCACGGCGGCCGCGCAGGCCGCCACCAACGAAATCATCATCACCGCGCCCCGGGTGCAAACCCTCATAAAAAATATTCCGGGCAATCCAACCATCATCAACGATACGACGCTTGAACAGGGCGGCTTCAGCTCGGTGCCCGAAGCACTGAAAAAAAAGGCGGGCCTGCATGTCCGCAGTTTATCCGACAATCCCAACCGCATGTCGGTCGACCTGCGCGGCTTCGGTGAAAACAGTCACGGTCGTGTGCTCATACTCGTAAACGGGCGGCGTATCAACCGCCCCGATCAGGCACCCGTCAACTGGTCGCAGATTCCATTTGGAAACATTGACCGCATTGAGGTCGTACGCGGCGCGCATACCGCCCTTTACGGCGACTATGCGGTCGGCGGCGTCATCAACATCATTACGCGTCGAGGCGAAACGGAACCGGAAACCGATATCGACGTCCGGGTCGGCTCCCATGGATACAACAGCGAAAGCATCAGCACGTCCGGCAATCTGGACGGCATCGGCTACACGGCTTCCATCGGCCGCCAGGCGGCCGATGGCTACCGCAAGCGCTCCGAATATCAAACGCTCTCCGAAGCACTGAGCCTGGAAGCCGATATTACCGACTGGCTGGGATCGTGGATCGACTACTCCTACATCGAATCCGAATATGAGATGCCCGGCGGATTGAGCGAGGCGCAACTGAAGCAGGATCGGCGACAGGCCATCAATACGGACGATGATTCCGAAGAACGCTTTCACACGATCGCGGCAGGCCTCGGGTTCTATCCGGACGAACACCACCAAGGCACACTGGATGCCGGCTTCAGCCGCAAAGAGATCGAATCCAACTTCGCGACCTTTGCCTCCTTTAACACCTGGACAATCGACACCTACAACCTGAGTCCCAAGTATGTAAACTCCGCCTCGCCGTTCGATATGGACAACACCCTTACGCTGGGCGTGGATGCTTCCATCGACGAGCTGGACATCACGCTCTATGGCGACCGCCCGCAAACCATCCGGAATGGCTCCTCCGAGGTGGAAAAGGAGACGGCCGGATTCTATGTCCATGACATGCTCGCGATACAGGACAACCTGATCCTCTCCGGTGGCGCAAGATTTGAGCGTGCCGAATACAGCATCGTGGAGCGCGACGGCGCCGGCACCGTGCTGCAGGATACCAGCGACACCCACGATGTGAACGCATGGAACGCCGGCATCACCTACCGTCCGACCGAGCCGCTGAAGATTTTCGCGCGCATCGACCAGCTCTACCGCCTGCCTTTCCTCGACGAGCAGATCCTCTATGCCGGCTTCGGCTCCGGTTTCAACAAGGATCTCAAACCGGAAACCGGCATCGCCTACGAGGTCGGTTTCGCCGTAGTCCCGTCCGACGAGCTCGATCTGCAGTGCACGCTCTTCCGTATGGATATGGAAGACGAGATCGCCTATGTCTTTCCAAACAACGTTAATCTCGATGAAACCCGCCATCAGGGTGTTGAACTCTCCGGAAGCTGGCAGGCCCTCGACGTGCTTGGATTCTACGCCAACTACACCTTCCAGCAGGTCGAGTTCACCGCCGGTGCCAATGACGGCAATAATGTGCCGCTGGTGCCGCAAAATCTCGTCACGGCCGGACTGGACTGGAACCTGATCGGAAGCCTGCACGTTCTGGCCGATGTCGCGTTCACCGACACCCTGTATGCCGGCGGCGCCGTCGGCAACTCCACCGGAACCGAACTCGATTCCTATACGCTGGTCGACATTGCGCTGCGCTACACCCATGCGCTGGAACATGCCAAGCTGGATCTGTTTATCGGAATCGATAACCTGTTCGGCGAGGAATACAGCCCCACGGCATTCGACTTTGCCTTTACCCCGGGAACCATTGACTCCTACTACCCGGCCCCCGAGCGAACCTACAAGGCCGGCATGAAGCTCCGCTTCTAGCCGGCATTCACTATCTGACCTCTGCAGGTTGGAATAATGGCGCCCTGATCAGGATTGCCGTTCCCGTTGGTCACTGCTTTCGCAAGCTCAAGCCTCGCTGCGCGTCGCATGTCACGCCGCAGTTGAAAACGAAGGAGGAAACTCAGGTTCTCATCCGGATCGGGGCCACTAAAGTGGCGCCCTGATCAGGATTGCCGTTCCCGTTGGTCACTGCTTTCGCAAGCTCAAGCCTCGCTGCGCG
>JBFHPA010000155.1:0-5266 GCA_041592955.1 Pontiella sp. | reverse complement strand
GTGAAGCCATGCAGCATGTTGCGCGGATTATTGCCTTCCACAGCCGCGATCCTGAATGGATGGCTCCGGCCACAGCGCTGGAAGCGCTCGTCTACCAGCAACTCGGACAGCCGCAGAAGGCGGCGGTGGTTGCTGATGAAATGATCATTGCATATCCCGGCACGCGCTGGAGCAAGCTGGGTGAAAAAATTAAAATGGAATCAATGGGAAACACAGGAGGGTAGTACTATGAAAAAGGGATATTTAGCTGTTGTGGCCATGCTGATACTGCTGGTCGGCATGCTCGTACCGATCGCGACGACGCTGGCTCAGGAGACGGGTGCGCAAGCGGTGGAGGAGCAGGTGGTGGTTGCCGAAACGGTCACGCTGGGCGCACTGATCAAGCAGGGTGGCTGGGCCATGTATCCGCTGGGTCTCTTTTCCGTGGCGATGTTCTATTTCATTATTCGTAATACGCTGATCCTGCGGGAAAAGAATATGCTGCGCGAAGACCTTAAACCGCAGATCGAGGCGCTGATGGCTAAACGCGATGTGAACGGCCTGCGTAAACTGTGCGCCGAAAACGACAGTCTGCTGACCGCCGTGCTCGATGCCGGTATGGAGCGCATCTCGGAGGAGCATGCGTACGATGCCCAGCACGTGATGGAGGCGATCGAGGAAGCCGGAAACGAGCAGATGGTAACCTTTATGAAGCCGATCAACTTTCTATCCATTATTGGCGGAACCTCGCCGATGCTCGGACTGCTCGGCACCGTGTCCGGTATGATCAAGGCATTCTCGATCATTGCCCAGGGCGGGATGGGCGACCCGGGCAAGCTCGCCGGAAGTATCGGTGAGGCACTCATCACCACTGCAACCGGCCTGGTGATCGCGATCCCGGCAATGATTGCCTACTTCCTGTTCAAAAACAGCTTCATCAAGAGCATGTCCACGATGGGGCGCATGGTCGGCCACTATTTGAATATCTATCGCTATGCGAAGGTAGAGGACTAGGGGACGGGGATCATCCGTGAAATTTAAAATTCCAGTTGAAGGCGGCGAGGATGACATCAACATGGCTCCCATGATTGATATGGTGTTCCTGCTGCTGATCTTCTTCATGGTGGCTTCGCACATGTCGAAAATGGACCGCACGCCGGTCGAGCTTCCCGTGGCGGATGAGTCCATCGTGCCCGAAGGCGCGCTCGGCCGGCAGCTCATCACGATTCGCTCGCAGGATATGACCGGCGAGGAGGTCGACATCCTCATGAATCTGAAGAAGATTCAGGTGGAGGAAATTACACCGATCATCCGGAACCTGTTGGCTGAGAATGCAAATGCCGAGGTGGCGCTGCGCGCCGACCGCTATGCCAGGCACAAGCATGTCAAGGAAGTGATGGCCGCCTGTGCCGAGGGCGGAATCGCCAATGTGATCTTTGCCACATTCGAGTCGGGGAATTAACCATGAAGGCTTGGGTTGACGAACTTATCAACGAAAAGACGGAGCTGCAGATTGCACCGCTGATTGACGTGGTTTTTCTGCTTCTGATCTACTTTATGGTCAGCGCGCGGCTTAAGCGCCCCGAAGCCGATCTGACGCTGGCGCTCCCCGGCGCGGTCTCGGTATCGACGCAGATGGAAATACCCGACGAACAGATTATCGAGGTTCTGTCGGATGGCCGGATTGTGCTCAACAACAAGGTTTTTGCCTCGCAGGATAAATCCGATCTGGAGGGGCTGGAATATACGCTGTTACGCTATAGCCAGGCCGCCAAACTCTCTAAAACCAAGGCGATGATCACCATTGCGGCCGAGGACGATGCGGTGCATGAGCGGGTGGTCGATGTTCTCAACGCCTGCGCCGGTGCGGGTATCCAAAACGTCACATTCGGTTCGGTGGAGTAGACCGCCGCATCAAGCCGTCGGCGGAAGATCCTTCCGCGAATAACCCACCTCGGCAAGCACCTTGTCGGTGGTCTGGAAGTGGCACTTCGCAGTTTCGAGCAAAATGCCGGGTCCTTTGTCGGCGACCAGCTTTTCGGCTTCGCGCCGCACTTTTGTGGAAGCGCCTTTCGGCACCTCGATGCCGAGATCCTTGCCCATTTTTTTGAGCGCATAAATAAATCCCGCGCGCGCGAGGATCGATGCCGCCGCCACAGCGGGATCTGATTCCGCCTTGGTTCGCTGGTCGAGCTTGATCTTTTTGCCTTTGTCCATCAGCGCCCGCTCAATCTGATGGGTGGGGCCGAATTTATCCGAAAGTGCGCGCGGGCATTGCGGCACCTTTTCAAGCAGATCCTCAATGGCGCGGGCGTGCCCCCATGCCAGCATTTTGTTGACGTTGCGGATTTTTGTATACATCCGGTTGTATGCGCGAGGACCTATGGTGACGAGGGCGCAGCGGTCGCCCAGCAGTTTTCTGATATCGCGCGCCATATTGAGCGCCACGTTGTCGGACGATATGCGTTTGGAGTCACGGACGCCCATTTCCCGCAGCTTGTTAACAAGATCCTCGTCGACATAGGCGGAGGCGATAACCAACGGACCGAAGAAATCGCCCTTACCGCTCTCATCAATCCCCATGTGAGGCTGGAGGGCTTCGGGATCGTGCAGCTCCTCATAACCGATCACCGCTTCCTTAAGAATATCGGGTTCCAGCGTGAAGGTCACCCAATCCTGAGCGGCCTTTCCCTGTACAAGAAGTTTCCCGGAGGTGTAGAGATTGATGCGGCAATCGGGGATTGAAACCGCAACCGTTGTATGGGGGACTTTTTCCGGCAGATATTTTGGATTGCTTAGTAACTGTACCAATTCCTGCTGCTGTTCCGAGTCCAGTTTGAAAGAGAAAGAGTTTGTATTCATTGAATATTCCGTGGTAGATCTACTGACAGTTAATACCAGAACATTTGTGTGCAGCAAGAGCACTTTTCATTCTGCGACCATTTAGAGAGACATTTGTGAAACTTCCCTTTAGCAAAATCCTTCTTTGCTCAGTTCTCGTTGCGGTGGTCGCGCACATGGCCCATGCGCAGGAGAAGGATGCGGACCAGCCCCTTCCAACGCATGCGGATGCCGCTATTATATTTGCGAAACATTCGGGATTATTTGATCGATATGTTTCCCCGGATGCAACATTGAATGATTGTGTGGCCTTTCTAAATAAGACCGGTGTGTACTTCGGGCTAATGGAGGTGGTCAATGGCACAGACTTTGCTATCAAAGACTGTGCGAGAGTTATGGGCCAGATCGAGCTGATCTTCAGTGGAGAGGCTGAATATCTGTTCGGCAAGGTAAAATTGCCACCGGGTATTGATTCGTGGGAAGATTTTTGTATTCTGAATGGAGTACAGTTTGTTGAGGCATATGAGGCTCTCACTCAGACCCTGGTTTCGGCTAAGGGTTGATGCGATCTTTTTAGTTGCACTTATAAGATTATTTTAATATTTATGTTGGAGAGTAAATTGAGGAATGGGGATATGAATAGAAGTTATTTTATTTGGGGATTGATGGTAGCACTTAGTGGAACATTTTTAATGGCTAATCCGGCGGTCGGGCAGAATCAGGAAATGGTAAGCCAGACAGTTACAGCGCTTACCGAGGCTGAAAATGCGGTGGATGCGGCTCGGGCAGCCATCAACCGGGGCAAAGAGCTTTATCTTATGATACCGGAAGATTCACCCATGTTTACCGATGTCGCTCAGGTCTTGGAAGAAGCCTCTAAAAACTGGAAGATTGCGATTGCTTCGCTCGACGGCGCAAAGGAAAGCGCATCAAAGGTTACAACCGCGTCCAGCGAATCTATTGCCAACGACTACGCATTGCTTGCCAAAGTAAATGCCGGGGTTGCGCTTTCGGGAGCCAAAGTGGTTGAAATCAGCATCGCTTATGTCGATGCTATCGCAAACAACAAAACCGAGGCGCTGGGCGTCATTCGCATTGCCATGCGGGATGCGCTGGAAGTCACGTCTCAAATTCAGGCTAATTATGAGCGTATCAAAGCTCTTATTGCCGATAAATACTCGAAGTAAAGGAGTGAACCATGAAAAAATATGAGCTCAGTAGTTTTGCCTACATTTGCGTTGCAGGTCTCCTGTTCGCAAGCAGCACCGTGGCGGATGACCTTTCAGATGCCGTCAAGGAGCTGGAAATCAATGTGAAGAATGTGCAAGGCAGTGCGGAAGTGGCCGATGCCGCCGGAAAAGGGGACATGGAAAAGCTCAAGGGCACGATCATGAAACGCGACGTGCTCGATGCGGCCAAGGATGAATTTGCCAATGCGAAAAAAGCTGCGGATGCAAAAGGGATGCAGGCGGCTTCGGAAAAAGCCGATAAGGCCCTCAAGCAGGATTTTACCTCAGCCGGTCAAGGTAAAGCTCTTGGTAAGCGCAAGAATTCAGGCGGTACCCCTGGGGACCCTTACGATCCTGTTTTCATGGATGATATGCCCTGGAAAACGGGCTTGCAGCGTATCGTGAACAAAAAGGAATGGGCCAATTTCTGGAAAGCAGGTAAGTCCGGCAATGACCGTTTTGGCGGTGGCCGTTTTGGGGACAGGGATGCGACTCCCGAGTAGGAGTTTCCTCTGGGGTTAAGTTTAAGGTTATACAAGGGAGTTTCATAATATGGTCAAGAAAACGCTTCATTTGCTCATCGCCACGCTCATCGTTGGTGCCTCTTCCTATGCGGCGCAGGAGCGGGTTATTCGGTTCCAGAACCACGTTCGCCTAGGGTATGATGATAACATCTATTCCACAAAAGGTGGGGATGGATCCATGTTCGTGTCGGATATCATTAATCTGACCGGTAAGTTGACCTTTTCGCCCCGGACCGATGCTTTGCTCTATTGGCAGCCGGAATTTCACTACCGCCCTGATGTTGATGAATCTGAACTGGTGTCGTATCAGAATTTTTATGCAAAGCTGAGCCATGCCGTCAATGAGCGTGTTTTTCTGACGATTTCAGACCGCGTTCGGTATCAGCCCAAGTCGGGGCAAACGGAGCAAAGCACATCCAGACGCGACCAGGAGTTTATCGACAATAACATCATGGGCGCGCTGGAATATACCCTGAGCACACTGGACAGCATCAATGTAGGTGGCGGCTATGAGGTACGTGTGTGGAACGACGATGCTTATGGTGAAGGTTTGGGTAATAACTTCAATCAGATCACAGCCAATGGATCATGGATCAGGCAGGTGCGCCCCGACACGACAACGGGCATACTGGGGTTGAATTATGTGAATCACGAATACGATGGCCCGCGCGGCGGTTATGATTCGGCTACTTT
>JBFHPA010000154.1:0-5299 GCA_041592955.1 Pontiella sp. | reverse complement strand
GCGTGCCGTCCTCCCCGATGACGGAGAGCGTGCAGCCGGTGAGGTCTTCGGGATATTCCGTCGTGCCCCAGCACGACGTCAGGAACTCGTCGATCACGACCTTTTTGGACGGATCGGTCGAGCCGACCACGTTGCGGGCGATCAGAATCTCGCCGGTATTTTCCTTAAAGGTATAGGCGGTCTCGATCTCGACGCTGAAGCCGCTGAACTCAACGGTGACGGGACGCAGGATGCACTTACGCCACCCTTCGCCTTCCTCGTATTTGGCGGTGGTGCGGCAGGAACTCAGATCCACCTCTTCTTCGCCGTGGCGGATCTTGGCGCTCTTGATGGCCCCTTCGCCGGCATAATGCACGAACGGTCCGGCGCGATAGCGCGAATGCACAATGTAGGGATACGATGCGTCCTGGTTGGCTTTGGTGCCGGCACCGACCGGACGGCGCAGCTTGGAGGCATAGGGACGCAGGTCGACGATGGCGCCGCCCATCTTCATTTCAACCGTGGCGCGCATCTGCGAGTCGGCATACCAGAACACCTGGTTTTTGGTGCCGAAAAGCGTGTCTTTCCAGAGCGCCACGCAGGGTTCGTTGATCGCCTTGTTCGCGCGGTACCAGTCGGCGAACTCGGTCATGGTCAGATCGTCGGCCTTGCCCTCGTTTTTGAGCTGGCCGTAATACGCCATCATATCCTCGTAGGATTTGACGAGGGTCTCGTAGCCGGTTTCCCAGCGGCCGGCTTTGCCCATCCAGCCGGGGCCGACATAGATCAGGTTATAGCTGTAGCCCTTGTTAAACTTTTTCATCACCTGATATTGGTCGATGAGATTGTACTGGAACGGCAGACGGTCGCCTTCGTTAATCAGACCGCGGATCACGTTTTGCGGATGCGTGCCGAACATGTCGCCGGCATTGTCCTGAATCGCCAGCAGGTCGCGCGAAAGATGCGGAACGGCCACGATGCCGAGGTCGTCGTCTTCGTTTTCGGCGATGGCCTGCGAGTTATATTTGGAGGGCACCCATGCGGTCCATGGCGCGCCGTCCATGATCGTGTACCACGAGTTATTGGCGTGGCGGAACACCTTCGGGCCTTCTTCAAAACAGGTGGCGACGGCAATCTTCACCATCGGGTACTTTTCTTTCATGAAGGCGATCAGCTCGGCATCCATGTAGTAGGAGCCGGTCGAGGTGGGATAGAAGCCGAAGACTTCCTTAAAGCGCTCGAACGAATCGACCACGATACGCTTTTTGTCGTCCATGTGATAGAGCCAGATCGCCGGATCCTTCAGGCCGTACCGTTCGCGGAACTCCTCGCAGTTGACGCCGAGGAAGGTATGGGCGATCTCGTCGCCGAACTCCTCGTGATGCTGCTTGGCCAGCGCGATCGCCTCGTCGTTGTAGAGCGCGGCATAGGTCATCTGGATGGTGCATTTGATGCCGTTTTTGTGGGCAATGTCCTGCTGCAGGCGGAAAATGTCGAGCGACTCGCTGATCACTTCCTTGGCGCCGAGATCGTCGGCCTTGCCTGCGACGGCATCGGTGTTGATGTATTCCGGCACCAGCTCCGGCCGGTGTATGACGTTGAGAATAAATTTATCCATGATTATTTCCAATTATTGGGATCATTAATCCCGGTTAATTCTTCATAGGAATCGAGTGAGATACCCGTCCCAGCACTGGCTCGAAAATGAGACTGGTTTTCAAAAGCATATCCCCTTGGGAACTGATTTATAACAGAACATGCTTATATTTATTTCCGCGCTTGAATGCACTGATCAGCACGGTCGTATCCAATCAGACAGCGGAAGCCTCATCAGAGCAGCTCAGATCCATTGAGCACTGAACGAGTCTAATTGTCCGTCCCGCCGGCGTCCGGATAGTTCTCGCTCTTGATGCTTTCCGTGTTCAGGATCGCCTCCATACGTTGAAGAATTTCAGGATGCTCCGCTGCAACATTCTTAGTTTCGTACAGATCGTCCTTCAAATTATAGAGTTCCGTTTCCCCGTTTTTAGGGTAGCGCACCGCTTTCCAGTCGCCGAGCCGGGCGGCCTGTTTGAAACCCTCTGTTGGGCCCTGAACCACCTGAAGCTCCCAATAGAGATGATCATGCTTTTTCTGCTCTTTCCCCAGAACCTCAGGCAGAAAGGAAATACCATCGGTTTGATCCGGCGCAGCGATGCCAGCCACTTCAGCCAGCGTAGGCATGACATCATAGAATATTGCCTGGTGGTCCGTTACTTCACCCGCACGGGATTTCCCTTTCCAATAGACAATCCCGGGAACGCGGATCCCGCCTTCATACATATCGCGCTTGTATCCGTGCAATCCATTCGAGCTATTGAAGAAGCCCGCGTCATGATGGTTTTCAGCATGGGGGCCGTTGTCGCTGGTCAAAAGAATAAATGTGTTATCCAGCTCCCCCATCTCTTCCAACTTATCGAGCAGACGCTGAATCTGCCCATCAAGCATCGTAATGCGCGCGGCATGACGCCGTTCAACCTCCGGCCAGCGGTGTTCTTTATAGAGTTTGGTTTCGCGCAGGAAAAACTCGTGCGCATGGGGACTGCGATAGGACATGAAAAGAAAGAGCGGTTTTTCGGCATCGCGTTGCTGGTCCAGAAAGTTTAAGGCAAGTTCGGTTCGAAATTCATCCAGACAGTCGTGCTGCGTGTAGTCATGAAAAATCGAATCCTCACGTCCATTCACCCAGTGAACACGCTCATCAAACTTGCCTCCCTCGGCTTTAGGCCCCCACTGCTCCTGCACCGCATAATCGAACCCGCGCCCCGCCGCCCAGGTCGATACGTCCTGAGGAATGCCCAGATGCCATTTACCGATGAAGGCCGTCTGATACCCCGCGCCTTTCAACATTTCGGCCAACGTCACTTCGCTCTTTCTAAGCGCGATACGATCCCAGGAACCATTAACTGGAAGAAACCCCTTGTTGCCGCGAATCGTTGCATGCCCGGCATGCATACCAGTCATAAGCACCCCGCGTGACGGAGAACAGACCGCTGTGCCCGCATAAAAATCGGTAAAGCGCAGCCCCTTCGCCGCCAAGGCGTCAATATTCGGCGTCTTGATGACCGTCTGCCCGTAGCAGCCGAGTTCGCCATACCCCAGATCATCGGCAAGCAGAATCAATATATTTGGGCGGGTCGGGCGCGCTTCGTCTTTCCCACAAACAGTGAACGCCCCCAGCAATCCAACCGATAAAACAACTTTAATACACCACCGTCTTTTCATTTTCAGCTTCCTTTCTACTTAGTTTCCCGCAACCCGACGACCACGTCTGCGTCCCCTCATTAACGGTTTCAATACAGGGAACGCCGATCTTTATTGATATTCCCTATTGCACCCTGTTTTCTGCTTAAAAATTGCACATCTATTGTCGGATCCGCCAGATCCTTATTGCACAGACTACTTTCGGATCAGTTTCAGAATATAGTCTTTTTGCGGCATCTCCATGGAATCGGGGCCGGTGACGGTCAGCGGCACTTTCTCGCTTTTCTGCCAGACAAAATAGAGTCCGTCATCGATAACTTCCCAGGAAGCCGCTTTACCTGCAGCCGAAACCGCCTTGCCGTCGGGCTGCAGCACAAACACACGTGAGCTGCTTTTGTTGCCAACGGCCCACGATCCTGCCGGGTTAAAACCATGCGGCATTTTAATCTGAACAGGCACGGCCTGCTGCGGAACCGCCTTGGTCGATGTTTCCCGCCGAGACAATAACTGCTCGCGCTTTTTCTGCTCTTTTTTCAAATCGGGATAATCCTGCATCCAGTAGCGTGGATTCGTACAGCCCGGCTGGTTAGGCAGGTTGACGGAAGGAATCCATTCGGCCATCTGCTTCTTCACCTCAACCAATTCGGGTTGAGCGGCCAGATTGGTCCACTCCTTCGGATCGTTCTGATGATCATACAGCTCTTCGGAGCCGTCAAAATAGCGGATATAGCGCCATCGGTCGTTGCGAATGGAATGCGAGTTGCGGCCGTGGGTGGTGATGGCGGGTTGCTTGCGCGCGGCGGATCCCTCGTTCAGCTGCGGTACCAGCGACAGGCCTTCAAGTTGCTGCGGCGGTTGCGGAAGCCCGCACAGCTCCACCAGCGTGGGATAAATATCCAGCAGCTCTACGGGAAACGGACAACGGTTGTTTCGGGTAAATCCGGGCGCGGTGATAATCATAGGATTTTTGCAGGCATCTTCCCAGAGCGTTACCTTGCCCCATTGCTCCTTTTCGCCCAAATGCCAGCCGTGATCGCTCCACAGCACAATGATGGTATTGTCGGCATAGGGACTGCCCCCCAAGGTCTGCAAAATCGTTCCGATGAGGTCGTCAATATACGTCACACAGGCCATATACGCCTGCACGGCCTCGCGGGTTTTACCGGCCTCCTTCAGCGCAACATCGATCGCATATTTAACGTGCATGCGCCCCGCTTCCGGCACATCGTCCAAATCGTTTTCCAGCACCTCCGGATAGGTGATGGCATCGAGCGGGTACTGCTCGAAATATTTACGCGGTGCGATGAACGGCAAATGCGGGCGTTTAAAGCCAACGGCGAGGAAGAAGGGTTGGTCATACGATTCCTGCAACCGTTCGACCGCCCACGCTGCATGCTGCGCATCCTGCAACGACTCCACCGGGTCATCCGTCGGGCCGAAGACCAGCTCTCTTCCCTTATAAAGTTCGTCTTTGGCCACCGAGCCTGCGCGAGCCGCAGAAGGCGTTGTTATGCTCGGAAAATAAGTATGCCAGTCGTCGGCCGACGGACCGTGTTCAGGGGCTGATCCATGATGGATTTTTCCGCCGCCCATGACGTAATATCCATTCTTTTTAAAATGCCCGGGAATCGTATCGGTTCCCTTGAAGGCTTCCACGAGGCGCCGCTGCTGGAACCCGTAGTGCCCCGTGGTGGAGGGCCGCATTCCATGCAACAGGCTGGCGCGCGAAGGCCCGCAGATCGGCGCCTGACAATAGGCGTTTTCAAACAAGGTGCCCTGCGTCGCCAATCGGTCCATATTCGGCGTTTTAATCTGAGAGGGCGAGCCCATGGCGGCCATATAATCGCGATAGTCATCTATCGCAATAAACAGCACATTCGGCCGTTCGGCTACCACCGTTGTGGCAACCACCATTGCGGTCGCTATCAGCCATTTGCTCGTTCTTCTCACTTAGGGGTCCTGCTTAATTACACGCACAAAGGCCAACGTCACTTCGTCGCGACCATCGCCAATCACAAAATCATATCCTTCATATCCAACACCCTTAAAAACAGCGTCATCCAAAAAGAGCGTCGCG
>JBFHPA010000153.1:0-5320 GCA_041592955.1 Pontiella sp. | reverse complement strand
TTCTCGCCGGGATCCTTCGTATAGTCATACAGCGCATAGTGGGCCGGGATGCCGTCTACAGCATCCTTGTAGAGGTCGGATATGGTTTCGGATACATAGCGCAGGATGTATCGATCATCCACCACCACATATCCCGACGGGGCTTTTTCCCTTGATTCATTGTGCTTGAAGAAGGAGGTGTAGCCATTGAAGGCCCACACGCGGGCATGGATCCCGCCGATCGCCAGATGGTCGCGCACCGGTTTATCGCTGTTTTTCAGGATCTGCGGAAGAAGTGATTTTCCGTCGAGCCCGGCCGGCACTTCCCCGCCTGCGGCATCGATCAGCGTAGGAATGATGTCGAGCGTGGAAACCAGCTGATTTTTCACGAGCGGTTCCTTGATTTTTGCCGGCCATGAGAAGAAGAGCGGCACCCGGAATCCGCCCAGATTCAACATGCCTTTGTGCCCGGAATACGGGGCATTGCCCGGCAACCCGGCCTCTTTACCAACCGCGCCGCCGTTATCCGAGGTGAACACAAAAATGGTGTTGTCCAGCTCTCCGCGCTCCGCAAGAAACTCGCGCAGCTTACGAACATTTTCATCCACCCCGTAAACGTGCGCATAGAAATTATCGAGTTCGTAGACCCCGGAATCAAACGGCTTGGTATAGGCCTTGGGCGCCATGGGTTTCAGCGGGTGATGCACGGCATGATAGAACAGCTGCACATA
The DNA here is from genome assembly GCA_041592955.1 of Pontiella sp. Taxonomy (GTDB): domain Bacteria; phylum Verrucomicrobiota; class Kiritimatiellia; order Kiritimatiellales; family Pontiellaceae; genus Pontiella. Next base: position 4,610 of record JBFHPA010000153.1, on the reverse strand, counting down.
AAACGGTTTTTTTTCGCCGAGGCTTTTATCGATGAACGACATCGCTTTCTGCGTGAAGACATCGGTGTTGTATTCCTTGATGATGCCGGCATGCTCAAACCCGTCCCAGACATTGCTGGCATCGTAGAAGGGGCATTCCCACTGGTTGTAGCCGAAATAATAGTCGAAGCCGTTGTTGAGGGCATGGTCCTTGGGCACGGTTGAACCTTCATAGCCATTTAGTTTCAGATCTTTGTAAACCGCCGGATATTTGTTAGCCAGATCCCAGTAGGCAATATGATCGGCTCCTTTAATCCCGTGTTTTTTCAGATACTGCGGAACCATGTCTTCGTCGTGGGAACCAACGTGCCATTTACCGATATGCGCCGTGGCATAACCGCGCGCCTGCATCTGTTCCGCCAGGTGCGAATGCGGCTTCAGGCCATGCGCTTCGGTGTCGATATTGCGGTAGATGCCCCAGCGGTTTTGCAGGACCCCCGTCGCCACCCCGATGCGCGACGGCGCACAAAGATTGCTGCAGGCAAAAGCGTTGTTGAACCGCACGCCCTGATCCGCCATGCGACTGAGAGTGGGAGAAGCTTTCTTGACCTGCTCAAAAGCCTGCTCCGGCGTATAGTCGGTATGCTCGGCGGTGAATGCGACGAGTTTGGGGTCGCAATCTTCCACAGTTAAACCGCGCGAATACGCCTCGAGCTGGGAATAGCCGAAATCGTCGAGCATGATGAAAACGACATTCGGTTTTTCCTGCGCAGCTCCGGCGCATCCGGCAATAAGAAACGCGGCCATCAGGGCCTGCTTGGGCTTCATCATAGTCTTTGTTTTCATAATCTCTCCAAACGCCCCGTAAAGAAGGCTCACAAGCCCTCTTTACAGGGGATCTTAATTCAACCGATTCTTAGATTTCATTCCCGGAAAAATCAAACCACTGGGAAGCGTTGGCCTCCAGTGTAATGGTTTTCCTGTTACCGTTATGATCGGTAATGGTGGTCGTTTGCGGTTCGTACGAGTTGTTGATCACAACATACTTGCCGGTTTCCGGATAGCCCGCGATTTCGGTCTCGATATTGGTCGAGAACCATTTCTCCGCCATTTCGTCTTCCTTGCCGGCGGCATACCAGATCGCACGCTGCAGCAGGCGGTTCTGCTCGGAGCCGAATTCGAACCCGGCGAGATAGACACCGCGTCCCTTACCGAAATCGTTAGCCGCCACCGTCACGCTGCCCTCATCGTCCTTCGCCACAATCTGCGTGGACTCGATGCAGGGGTAAATTGTTTGCACGTGCTTGCCGAGCGCGGGATTCGTGCCGGCGAGATCAGCCGCGATGAAGTGCCCTTCCGTGATATCGGTCGGGATGACCTTCTTGCAATCGTTGGAAAGTCCGTATTCCTTCTGCACGCCGAGGATATCCCACAGCTGATAGAAAGCCCCGCCGTTTTCATGGGCGGTCGGATCGAGCACGCCGATGAAGCCGCCGCCGTTGTCGACAAATTCACGGATGGCGGAAACAACCCTCGGGTCGGTCCAGTTTTCGCCGCCGCTCCATGCGGTGCCCGCAAGACCATAGTTAATGATGACGCCGACATCTTCGGGAATGCCGTTGCGGATGTCGTCGAAGCTGACCCAAACGAGGTCGAACGGCTGACCGGAGAGCGATTCGGTGATGCCGCCGAGCGGCCAGGACTGGTCGAAGCCCCAGGAACGATGCTGCCCCCACGCATTGAGAATCGCCACTTTGAACGGTGCGTTTTCAACGGGGGTGAAGTTGGTGTTTTCGCAGAGCGTGTAATATTCCTTCGTCTGGTACTCGAGATAATCGACGAAGTCGGGGAACTTGATCGCGAGATCGAGGTAGCCGCCGTAGCCGATCCGGTGAACCAGCTTACGAAGCATGGCGCGGCGGATCCACATCCAATATTGTATGCAGTCGGCGACGGGATCGCCGCCTTCCTGGAAGGTGGGCTTGTTGAGCAGGTCGACCGCGAAAAAGTAGGGATACAAGCGCAGCTCTTTAACCAGATCGCCGGGAACATCTGCAACGCGGCGCACTTCGCGGCCGTTGATGCAGGGACCGATGATTCCGTCGTAACCGATTTCCTGGAACCTAGGCTTATAAGGCTCGGTTCCGATCCAGTGGTCACAATAGAACAGGATGGCCTTCTTGCCCGCAGCGTGCACCTGCTTCACGCACTGGCTCGCCCATTCGACCATGAATTCATGAATAAACTCGATCCAATCGAGGTAGGCCCTGGTCGGCACACGGTCGGTGGAGTTGAAGTAGCCGTCATCGATCATATCGCTGGGACGGAGGCGATAGCCCTTCTTTTCCTCAAACTCGTCCAATGCCTGGGCCGACATGCAGTCGGTATAGCAATACCAGTCCTGGAAGAGCGTTTCCGCCTTCGGATTGGTGATGATCGGGAATTGATAGGCCATGGACGTGAAGCGCACCCAGTCGGTGTTCGGATGGGTTTCGAGCCACTTATCCAGGAACTTGGCAATATGCTCGCGGGTCTCTTTTTTGCGCGGATCGATGCCGGACTGGTGCGGCGCATCGCCCCAGTTGTTGGTGATGTGGTTGTACATCGAGGTGGTTTCCCAGATCTGGTAGACGAGGTAGTTCACGCTGTAGACGTTCCACTTCGCACAGTTGCGCACGGTAACCACGCCGTCGGCATAGTCCCAGTCAGCGGTCGGCACCACTTCGCCGGTCGTGCGGTTGACGACTTCCCAGTATTTCTTGCAGTCGTTGATTTCGTCGATGCGGTACTGCTCGGGATTATAGCGCGCCAGAATATCGATTTCCATGGTGTCGGCGCGCGCGGTCTGCGGGGTGGAATATAGGTATTTCTGCTGGTTGTCTTCCGGGTGTGCTTTGTTCCACTCCTGGTCGGCACGGATCAGGCAGAGCGTCGAATAGATGTCGTAACCCAGTTCGGTGATGGATTCCGAAAGCTCGGTGCCATCCGAGTCGCGGAACGCATCCGCGCCCCAGCGCTTCGCTAGATCCAATACCACATCATCCATTCCAGCCTGCGCCGGAAGGGTGAACCCACCTTTTCCTGCATGAATTTTTTCGGTCATTTTCTTCTTCCTTGATTGATTATTGTTTTTTCAAAATTACGGACTGCACCGCGTCCAATTGGATGGTGCCTTCCATCGACTGCTGCGTGAGCAGGTCAAAATAGGTGCCCTCCGGGAGGGCGACCTCCACCGGCTCATAGTTGTGATTCATTACGAAGAGATAATCGTTTCCTTCGTTGGAACGGATCACAGCTTCCACGTTCAAGGGCGCTTCAACCACGGGGTTCACACCCTGCTCGGCGCACACCTGCTTCAGGAACTGCCGCAGGAAATCATTGCTCGGCAAGGTGGCCACATAATACGCCTTGCCCTTACCGTAAGTGTTTACCGTAAGAGCGGGCGTGCCCTTAAAAAAGTCGCTGCCGTATTCGGCCAACGACTTCGCCGTACCGAGCTGCAGTATATCGCACCACAGCTTCGCTTCAAACTCGCCTGAAACATTCGACAGCGCGCCGTTCATTACGAGGCTGTTGCTGACATAGGGTTTCATGGCTTCGAATTCCTCCACCTTCAGCCCCATCAGCTCGCTGAGCGGGCCGGGGTATCCGCCCTGAAACACTTCGTCGTACTCATTCACAACGCCGCTGAAGAACGTTGTGATGAAGGTGCCGCCTTCTGACACAAATTTCTCAACGGATTCCTTGAAGCCGGGTTTCGTCATATAAAGCAGCGGTGCGATGACGACCTTGTATCTGCTCATGTCCCGGTCGAATGGAATAATGTCCGTCGTGATATTCTGTTCGAACAAGGGGTAGTGATAGGCTTTCAGGTTTTCCAGGTAATCCAGCAAAGCGGTGGGTCCGGGCGTGAACTCGACCGTCCACCAGTTGTTATAGTCGAGCACGATGGCGACATCCGCCTGCACATCGCTGCCGACCACTTCTTTGAGATTCGGCAGCTCATTGCCGAATTCGGCCATCTCTCTGAAGACCCGGGAATTTTCGCCGATGTGCGGCACCATGGCGGAGTGGAACTTCTCCGATCCGTGAACCGAAGCCCGCCACTGGAAGAAAAGAAAGCTGTCGGATCCGTGGGCCATGCCCTGGTGGCTCCAGAGTCGCATCACACCCGGTTTCTTATTCACGTTGGCCAGACGCCAGTTCACCTGGCTCGGCGCCTGTTCGAGCAGCACAAACGGCTGATCCTTCAGGCCGCGCATGATGTCGTGACTGAGTGCGGCTTCGCCCGGATGGTTCGTGATTTTGGGATCGGGGAACGAGCTGACGGAAATGAAATCAATCATGTCCGCCCAGGCAAAATAGTCCAGCGTGGTAAACTCGTAGAGAAAGTTGGTGGTGATCAGCATGTCCGGGGTGATCTCCCTCAGAATGGCGATCTCATCGCGAGCCACTTCCATGTAGCACTCATTCGTAAAGCGCTTCCAATCCAGCAGCAGGCTCGTGCTCACCTGATGCGCTGTTTTCATGGGCGGCATCAGTTCGTCCCATTCATAGATATTGTTGCCCCAGAAATGCAGCCCCCACTTTTGATTCAGGTTTTCACAGGTGCCGAATCGCTCCTTGCACCA
>JBFHPA010000152.1:0-5466 GCA_041592955.1 Pontiella sp. | reverse complement strand
CCTCCACCTCGGCGTAGGTATAGCGCTTGGAAAAGTTGATAATGTCCCCGATCTGGCCGTTCCGCAGAATGTGCTGCTGGCCGCCGGGATCGCGCAGCCGGGTGGTGCGGATGTCGATCGATTCAACAACCCCGCGTCCGGTGCCGGTCTCGATGTAGTCGCCTACCAGATAAAGGCTCTCAAAAAGGATAAAGAGGCCTGAGACCAGATCGTTGATCAGCGGTTGAGCTCCCAGACCGATAACGATGCCCAGGATGCCCGCACCAGCCAGCAACGGAGCCGGATTCAGGTTCATTGCGTTGAGGGCCAGCAGAAAGGCCGTGAAGAAGACCACATACTTCATGCCGCTCTTCATTAATGGAATAAGCGTCAGGCGCTGCTTTTGCTCCTTCTCGGTCAGATTCTTCTGCTCTTGTTGAAAGCGGTCCACCAGGATGTAGCCGATCTCCACAATGACACGACCGATGAAGAAGATACCGATGACTTTCGTCAGCCGAGGCCCGATGGCGGCGAGATGCTGGATAAAACTCAACTGGAGGACAACCAGTGTGGCCACCGTGACGTAGATGACGTATTCGAGGCAGCGCCGGAAAAGGGGAATCAGGATGCTGAGCCTTTCGTAGTAGCGCAGCCAGTTGTCGGGATGTGAGTACTTCTTGCTGAGCGCATCGAGGCTGTCGACGATGGCCGCAACCGCCTTCACCACCAGTAGACCGATGGCCACGATGAGATAGATGCTGAGGCCGGTGAAAAGATAGGCCGCCACCGTCCCGGGCAACGCCAGCAGCATCGCGGCGGCGATGAGCACGAGGAACTTGATGCTGTTCGAGAGGATGGCCGTCAGGGATGTGAAGAATACTTCGATACTTTCATCGTTGGCGCGGATTCCTTCGAAGGCCTTCGCTTTTTTCATCAGGTTGGTAAGCACGCGTCGTAACAGGTTGATCACAATCCGGCCCACAATCACGAGCCCCACGACCTTGGCCAGGCGCAGTGCCAGATGCAGCCAGAAATCGGGGGGAATTGCGTTTATCCACTCCGTTGTTTGAACATAGGGGTCTGTTTGACGGTAGACCAGATATCCGTTCAGGCCCAGAACCCCCAAACACAATCCCATGCAGGCGAAGGTGAGAAAGAGGCGGATTTTCCGGCGGGCACTGACGATGCGCTCCGGATGCTCGCGCATCGACGGAATCAAACCAATGCGGCCAAAAACCAGGCGTGAAATCAGGCCCAGCAACAGGCAGATGACAATAACGATGGCGAGTTCGGCACCCAGCAATATGAGCACTCGCGTCAGACTTTCAATTCCCTCAAGTTCGATCATGAACGCTCCTCTCCCGGACTGTTGAACAGGACTTACAATACCGCTCGAAGAGTGTGATGTGAAGGGGGCGGCCCAATTATTTTAGCTGGGTATTTCGGGCAGCAAAGGGCTGGTCTTTCTTTTGCAGCGCCTAACGGTTTCCTGTTCTGTATTCATACATTGAATGGGTTGTCTCGCGGATAACATCGATGAGGTCGGAATAATACTGATCGGTTTCGGCCAGCAAGCCGGAGTTCGCGTTCTTTCCTCTGCGGTTGCCCGTGGTGGGCGTGTCCATCCACGTGAACCAATGCGCCCCGACACACTTGTTGTTCCGCATGGCGCCCCGCACAAAGTGCCGATATTTTTCGCCACGGTTGCGCTGATCGGAAGCATAACCCAGTCCGGTGAAAAACTTGCCGGAGTCGAGCGCCCCGAAATTAAACTCGGAGGCAATAAAGGGTTTGTCGACGCTGACGGCCGCACCCGGATAGTCGAACGCATCAATTTCATTCCGGTAGAGATTAAAACTGAGAATGTCTACATACTTGGCCGCAATGGGAATGTTGTATTCATTCCCCATGGTGGAATGCCAGCGGCACCCGATATACATCTTATTCGGCGCATACTTGTGTATCGCCTCGCTGGTGATCCTGAAATAGTTGTTGCACATCTTTTTATAGTGCTCGATATTCAAGTCGCCTACACCCGCCACATTCATTCCGTTGGTCACCGGTGTGGTGAGCAGCTCCTCCCACGAGGCGAAGACGGTTTCGACCCGCTCATTGAGTACGGCTATGTCCGTGAGGCGCTCTTTCAGCAAAGCCACATAGACCTGTTTGCCGACGCAGCTCCCATCCTTTTTCATCGTGCTCTGGGCGATCTTATCGGGGTCATCCCAATGCAGCTCGTTATTGACGAAAAATCCGAAGAAATAGGGATCGTCCTTAACCTTATCGCCGTCAGACTTGATCGTTTTCTCCACGTTAGCTTTCCACTCGGGATCGAATACATCCGGAAATTTTTCATTGATCGGCGGGTTCTTGATGGAGGCCAGAATGGTATAGGGCAGCCGGAACTGCTCCGGCTGACCCGGGACGTTTTCGTAGGACCATCCGCCGAGCGTATTCAATCCCCAGCTTCTCATCCGTCGCAACGCCAGCTGGGCCGATTTAAACCGGTAGTCTTCACCGTATTTGAGGAACAGATTCGCCGAGGCAAAGCTGTAGGAATTTCTTCTCATGAATGGTGCCAACGGGGAGTCCTCGGCCGGCAGTTCCTCGAAATAGTGTTCCCGGCCATCGATGGGCGTACTGACCGGCACGAGGCCGGCTCCGTTTGAACCTGTCGACCAGAACAGCTTGCCCAGCGGATCCACAATCCACCACTGGTTCTTTATTTTTTCGGCACGAAAGTGTCCCGTGGCGGTCAGTTGCGGCCCGCGATTATATCCGCCGAACTGGTTCCACTCCGGAGAAGCCGGGATCTGCTCGATCTGTTTCAGCTCTTTTTCAGCATCCTGCGCAAGCTGGGCATCGGACGTAATTTTTCCCGGCCAGGTAGCGTGTTTGTACTGCCCGTATTTATTAATGAACGGGAAAAAACGATCCGGATCCTTTATCAGCAGCTCCGGTATCGCAGGGCGGGTTCCCGCAATCGACTTAAGCAAAACGGTTCGATCAAACGCGGCCGCCGGAAATCTGATTTCAAGATGACGGATGCGGCTGGCATCAATGCCTTTCCAGGAAATGAGTGTGATACCGTTTGGGATGCCCTGCATGGTTTTAAACAGCCCGTAGTGCGCATAGTCCTCCGCAGTCGCCCCGTGCCGAATGCTCACGCAGTTGAATGAGCGCAGCTCGTTGGGCTTCACCCAGCCCACATGCCACTCCTCAAAGGTTGGTTCACCGTCCGTGCGGCGCGGGTTGTCGCCGAAAATACCCGTTTCAAAGCGCGTTTCCTGAGACCCCGCGTTTTCAATATTAACCGTCAGAAATACCCATTGCGTAATATCCCAATACGGACCTTCCGGTCGCAAAATAACTGAGCCCACCTCATTGGCGGCCACCGTAACCCGCAGTCCCTCAGCCGTTTGCTTTACCACCGCATTGGTGCTCTCGATCCGGTTCACCGGAAGCGGATCGCTGAGATCCATCAACGTTGTTCCGTCTCCCGCATGCGACCACAAGGCCATCTGTGCAATGGCCCATGCGATTAGAATCATTCTATTGAAAATAGGTGGTTTCATCTGCAGGCTCTCTGTTTGCTTGAGCGTTATAAAGAGTTCGATCTTGCGCAAACAGAGATGCATTGTCTAGCGGTTTTGCCGATATTTCGAATGGGCTATCTCTTACGATGGGTGCGGCCCCGGAAATTCAGCCATAAGAAGCGTGGAGCGGGTTTCTGAGCCCGCCAAACCCGGGATCACGGACCTCGGCTACAGAGCGCAAGCAGCGCGGGCAGATAAGGAGCGGGCGGGACGGCGATGTTTAATTCTGAGGCTCGTGAGAAATGCGAAAATAATAGGACTGAAGTAATCCCTTTTCCATGTCATATCCCTTGCTTCTTTAAAGCTCGCTTGGTTCATAGAGTTGTTTAAGCATCCTTTGTTCGACCTCTCTGCAGATATCTTCCATTGACCGCGGGAAGAGTTTATTCCACTCGATTTTCCGAATTTTCAACTCGTGTGCTACTTGGGAATGAAGGTTTCTCGGGATAGCAATTTTTAACAAGGAGCTATCCGCGCATCCTTCGAGCCGCTGAATGCCAACTTCAAGAGGAGATGGGTGAAACCCATGTAGCATAAACAGTCCTTGCTGAGCGTGTACACGCGCATCGTAAAAAGAGGTTGGGGTGTAGAATTTCCATGAGTTCCACGGTTTGCCGCATTCTTCTGTCCATCGATTTATATTGGCTGGGTTCGCAACGAAAATCGCAGCGTATTTTGTATGAGGGTCAGGTGAAAACTGAAAAGCAAAGAATAACGCTATATCAATGGATTCGGTCCAATCTAATAGGCTCGTTGAATCTCCATAGTGTTGTAATTCAGCTAGCAGTTGTCCATCATAACTATTGTCACCGCGAATCCCAAGCAGGTGTTTTGCAATGTTAAGAGCAGGCCCATGAGGAGGTTGGTCGGCCCAGCGAAAGGAAGCTCCCTGTTCTGTTTGCTCTTTAGACGACAGAGCTCGTTCATATTTAGAGGAAAGTTTCCACCTTCTAGAAGCATGTCCTCTAAAAACTAGGCCATTGCTATCATCGCGCAATGGCGCGATTAATTCCTCTAGTTCGCTGTAGTTTTTGACTTTTCTTATATTATAGGGCTTTGCGCCAATGTGCTCTTGGATCCAAAGAGTTGCTTTCTCTGAAAGAGGTTTGTCATGTGGTTTTAAATGATCGAACTCAGGAAAGCGGGCTGGTTCTAATTTTTTCATCTTAGCTGGGGCCATAATTCTAAATTCGGATTATTTTCCACTTAGGATATCGGCGAAGAAGTCGTGGCCTTTATCGTCGACGAGGATGACGGCGGGGAAGTCGACGACTTCGATCTTGCGGACAGCTTCCATGCCGAGCTCTTCCATGTCGACGACCTCGACCTTTTTGATGTTCTTTTCGGCGAGCAGGGCGGCGGGGCCGCCGACGGAGCCGAGGTAGAAGCCGCCGTGTTTTGCGCAGGCGTCGGTGACGGCCTGGGTGCGATTGCCTTTGGCGAGCATGATCATGGAACCGCGCTTTGCTTGGAAGGGTTCGACGTACGGGTCCATGCGCTGGGCGGTGGTGGGACCGAATGAGCCGGAGGGCTTGCCTTTGGGACATTTGGCCGGGCCGGCATAGTAGACGGGATGGTTTTTGAAGTAGTCGGGCATCGGTTCACCGCGATCGAGCATTTCCTGAATTTTGGCGTGGGCAATGTCGCGCGCAACAATGAGCGTACCGTTGAGCCGGACGCGGGTGCAGACGGGATATTGCGAGAGGTCGGCGAGGATTGCTTCCATCGGACGGTTGAGGTCGATGACCGGTGCGTCGTCTTCGAGTTTCCCGAGATTGGCGGGCGCATATTTTGCGGGGTCATGTTCGAGCTGTTCAAGGAAGACGCCATCGCGCGTGATCTTGGCCTTGATGTTGCGGTCGGCCGAACAGGATACGCCGATGCCGACGGG
>JBFHPA010000151.1:0-5558 GCA_041592955.1 Pontiella sp. | reverse complement strand
TATGAAAAGCGGCCTCGGGCACCGCCTCAGCTCCGACGAGTTATGCGACCCATTCTCGCTGGCCGGAGCCCAGAGGCCGCCCCGACCAACCGATCTTGGAGGACCTCAAAACAAAAGTGCGAAAGAATCTGTACACAACCTATTGCATTCCCCAGCCCTAAGGTATAGAAATTATACCATGCATTTTGAATTCGATCTGACGAAGAGCAAACGGAATAAAGACAAGCACGGGCTCGACTTTGTTGAAGCCCAAGTTTTGTGGGACGACCCTGATCTATTGGAGATTCCGGCCCGAACAAGTGATGAACCCAGATTTCTAGTTATCGGAAAGATTAAGAACAAATACTGGTCAGGAGTCGTTACCTACAGAGGCGAAAATATAAGGATCATATCTGTGCGAAGATCACGCACAGAGGAGGTTGAAGTCTATGAAAGCTAAAGAATTTGATAAGAAATTTGAATCAGGAGAGGATATCACCAAATACCTTGACCTCTCCAAAGCCAGACGTCCTGAGCAGGAGCAAAAAAGGGTCAATGTGGATTTTCCTGTCTGGATGATTCATTCCCTCGACAAAGAAGCAAAACGTTTGGGCGTCCCTAGACAATCTCTGATCAAAGTTTTAGTTGCAGAACATTTTGAAAAAATATCTGCATAGAATAATTCGAACCCGTGGCTTCACCCTATCGCTTCGCTCAGGTTCACCCGTAACGTTCAAAAAAAGGCATCCGTTCCGGAGGGCGGCCTTGTCCAGCCCCCTTTTCGCCTTGGCAGTTTAGCGCGAAGAATTTTAACCGCGTGATTTGGGCTGCGGAAAAAAGATGATGTCGCAACTTCAAAGGTAGGGACCGCTGTCCCTAGCGGTCCGAGCGGCGGTCTCGGGACAGACCGCACTAACATTACTGAATGGCGCGCCCGGCGGTCACGCCCTACCAATAAATCTCTGAACGGCGCGCCCGGCGGTCGTGCTTTACCCTATGCCCTTTACGTGAAGAATTTTTATCCGCGCGGCTTGAGCTGCGGGAAGAGGATGACGTCGCAACTCCAAAGGTAGGGACCGCTGTCCCTAGCGGTCCGAGTGGCGGTCTAGGGACAGACCGCCCTACCTCAAACCATCAGATCAGCGCGCCCGGCGGTCGCGCCCTACCCTCTGCCCTTTACGCAAAGATTTCTTATCCGCGCGGCTTGAGCTGCGGGAAGAGGATGACGTCGCGGATGGCATCCGATCCGGTGAGCAGCATGAGCAGGCGGTCAATTCCGATACCCATCCCGCCGGTCGGCGGCATGCCGTATTCCAACGCAGAGAGAAAATCTTCGTCGATCTTGCTTCCGTCACCGGCGGCCTGCTCTTCAAAGCGCTTGCGCTGCTCGATCGGATTGTTTAACTCGCTGTAGGCCGGAGCAATCTCCTTGCCGCCAATGATCAGTTCGAACACATCGACCAGCTCGGGGTCGTCGGGGCATTGATTGGCAAGCGGAACGAGTTCTTTCGGTAGGCGGGTAATGAAGGTTGGCTGAATCAGAGTTCCTTCAATGGTTTTGTCGTAGATTTCGTGCGTGACCTGCTTAAAGTCCGCGCCGGCCTCGATATGGACTTCGAGTTCTTCAGCCTTTGCCTTGGCGTCATCGAGACTCTTTTCAAACCAGTCATCGCCGAGATGTTCCTTGATCAGTTCATGGTACGGCACTTCGCGCCACGGTGACTGCAGGTTGATGGTATGCCCCATCCATTCAAATTCCATTTTCTGAAAGATTGTTTCGGCCAGATGCATGAACAGTCCCTGGATCAGCTCCTGCATGGTGCGCATGTCTCCGAAAGCCTGATAGATTTCCAGCGCCGTAAATTCCGGGTTATGCGTCCGATCGAGGCCTTCGTTGCGGAAGTTGCGGTTCATTTCATACACCCGGTCCATCCCGCCGACGATCAGTCGCTTCAGATAAAGCTCGGGCGCGATGCGCATAAAGACATCGATGTTGAGCGCGTTATAGTGCGCCTTGAACGGCTTGGCCGCCGCGCCGCCGGCAATCTGCTGAAGCATCGGTGTTTCGACTTCGTAATACCCGCGCGCATCGAGATAACTGCGGATCTCGCGCATGACCTGCGTGCGCTTCTTAAATACATCCATTACCTCGGGATTGGAGATCAGGTCGAGCGAGCGCTGGCGGTAACGGGTTTCCACATCGGTCAGCCCATGGAACTTTTCGGGCAGCGGGAGCAGGGCCTTGGAGAGCAGTGTCCAGCTTTCGATACGGACGGTTTCTTCTTCGGTGCGGGTGATGAACAACTCCCCTTCCGCGCCGATGATATCGCCGAGGTCGAGCAGCTTGAATGCATCGAAGTTTTCTTCGCCGATCACATCTTTCTTCACCATCAGCTGGAACCTGCCGGAACCGTCGGAAATATGGGCGAAGGCCATCTTGCCCATCTTGCGGATCGCTACGATGCGGCCGCAGGTTTTGACCTGCTTCCCCTCTTCAAACGCGGCATGCAATTCATCAATCCGCGCCGTGCGCTCAAAGGCTTTTCCAAACGCCGGAAAACCGGCCTCGGCGAGCCGCTCCATATTCTCAATGCGTTGCTGGCGGTACTCATTCCCGGACTGTTCTTCGCTCATGTTTTTCTCCTGAAAAATTGGCCGCAAACCTTAAGGATTCAGCCATGGCAAGTCAACCCACAGGCGCCGAAGACCTCGGAATTATCACAGAAGCCCGCAAAGAACGCGAAGAAAGTGGATATTGGTTGCTTTGCGTCCTTAGCGATCTTCTGTTCATACTAGGCCCAATCCGCTAACCGGAGGTTGGGATTGACGTCGGTCGGCTCGGGGCCGGTTTTACCAAGCCGCATCTTTTCGCAGGCCACGCCTGCAATCATAGCGGCATTGTCGGTACATAGCGACGGTGGACAGAGCAGAAGCGGAATTCCTTTCCTTTCGGAAAGCGCCGTAAGCTTTTCGCGCAGCACCTTGTTGAGCGAAACCCCGCCCGCGCATGAAAAACTCTTTACCGGAAATCGGTCCAGCGCGCGTTCAACGCGGGTCTCCAGCGCATCGGCAACCGCTTCCTGATAACTGGCCGCTATATCACGCAGCTCATCGCCGGCAGGTTCATGATCAAGATTTTTCACATGGGTCAGCAACGAGGTCTTGAGTCCACTGAAACTGAAGCAGAGCTCGCGGTCATATTTATAAATCCATTTACCGCGGTCGACGCTGTCCAGCCCGCGCGGAAAGCGAATGGCATGGGGATTGCCGCCCTCGGCGGTCTGCTGGATGATCGGCCCGCCGGGATAACCGAGCTTGAGCACGGCGGCGGCTTTGTCGAGCGCTTCGCCCGCCGCATCGTCGATGGTGCTCCCGAGCAGTTCATACTGCCCCGTTCCGTGCATCAAAACGAGGCTGCTATCGCCACCGGAAACGAGTAGTCCGAGCATGGGGAAAACCTCCTCTTCGCCGGGGGCATCATCCCGCATGAAAACAGAATGCAGATGACCCTCGTGGTGGTTCACGCCGATCAGCGGCTTATTCAACCGCTGGGCCAGCGTTTTCGCGGCGGAGAAGCCAATCAGTAGCGAGCTGGCAAGGCCCGGGCCATAGGTGACCGCCAGCGCATCGATGGAGTCATAGGTTTCGCCGGCCTCGCGCAACGCGTCTTCAATGATGCCGGGCAGCTTGGCCACATGGTTGCGCGAGGCAATTTCCGGAACCACGCCGCCATAGGGCCGGTGCTTGGCAATCTGCGAGTAAATCGCGTTGGACAGCACCTTTCGCCCATCTTCAACAATGGCCGCTGCAGTTTCATCGCACGAGGTTTCGATTCCGAGAATTTTCATGGCGCATATAAAACGGGGCCCGAATGATTGATTCAAGCCCCGTTTGGATCAATTCCTGATTTAGAAATCTACTTTCCGATAAGACCCTGCATGTCGGCCTGTTCGAATTCCTTGATTTCCTTGTCGAGTTCTTCGAAGGCCTTAGAGGCCCGGAAACGTTCGTACATATGCTTCGCGTTGTTGTTCTTCAGGGATGCATGAATGACTTCCGGATTGAGCACCATGAGAATGTAGGCGGTCGTGATGCCGTCGTTGATTTCGTATTCCTGCATCTTCGGCATCGTGCCCTGCAGGGTCTGCGAGGTGATCTGCTTGGTGGCCGAACTGAAGAGTTCGTTTATCTCGGATCCACTGGCTTCCCCGACTTCTTCAATAAAGGCTTTTTCCAGGTTTTCAATCTTAACCTGAACCAGTTGCGCCAGGTTTTTGCGGGCTTCAACCTTGGCCTTGGTGATGGCCAGCTGCGTGTTGCGGGATTCGCCGAGTCCGACGGATGCCATGCCGCCCTTTTCCCCGATTTTTCCCACCTGCTCCTGCATGTGGTCAAACATGGTTTTATTGGAATCCATTTTGGGCTTGGATTTGCAGCCGGAAAATCCGATGCAGACTGTCAGTGCCAGTAGTCCTAAGGCTATGCGCTTCATCTCTATCTCTCCTGTTGTAGTTTCCAATTATTGGAACACCCGTTCCGCTACTCTCATGCGGGAGCATTATCCGAAGACCGACCGTCGTCCGCAACTATATTTTGCGGCTTAATGCCCCGGCGAAACAAAAATCGGCATCCGCCGACCCTGACGACAAACCATCCGCTGAAAGTTTGGACAGGTCGACGCAGACATGGTAATTCTTGGCTTTTAAATTCAATCAGGAGACAAGCCATGCTGCATCACATTCCGTTCGAAACCATGGAACAATTCATGATCGATGTGTTCACTCACATCGGGGTCCCCGAGAACGATGCGCGGGTGTGTTCCGATGTACTCATTGCCTCCGATAAGCGTGGTATCGACTCGCACGGAATCGGGCGTCTCAAGCCCATCTACTACGACCGCATTGTTCATCAAAAAATACAGCAGCCTATTACTGAATTCGAGGTGGTGCGCGACCACCTCTCGACGGCAGTGGTCGACGGACATCACGGCATGGGAATGGTCGTAGCCAAGCGCTGTATGCAGATGGCGATCGACAAGGCCCGCGAGCATGGCATGGGCATGGTGGTGGCGCGCAACTCGACGCACTATGGCATCGCCGGTTACTACCCCCTGATGGCCTGCAAGGAAGACATGATCGGCATATCCGGCACCAATGCGCGCCCCTCCATCGCCCCCACCTTCGGCGTTGAAAACATGCTCGGCACCAACCCGCTGGTCTTCGGCTTTCCGACCGACGAGCCTTTTGATTTCGTAAACGACTATGCCACCTCCGTCATCCAGCGCGGCAAGATCGAGCAATACGCCCGCGAAGGCAAGGACTGCCCCGAGGGGCTGATCATCGGGCGCGACGGAAAGGCCAAGACAAACTCCAAACAGATTCTCGAAGATCTGGTCAAAGGCGAAGCAGCCCTGGCACCGATCGGCGGCATCGGCGAAGAGACCGGCGGTTATAAAGGCTACGGCTTTGCCACCGTGACAGAAATTCTTTCTGCCGCCCTTCAGCAAGGTGCATTCCTGCAGCAGCTCACCGACCGCGATGATGAAGGCAACAAAAAGCCCTACCAGCTCGGCCACTTTT
>JBFHPA010000150.1:0-5583 GCA_041592955.1 Pontiella sp. | reverse complement strand
GAACAAGATTCTGCTACCTTTCCACCACAAGGAGACAGAATCGGGGGAATTATTACGGCTAAAATTGAACATTGCCTGGACATGGTCTTATGAAAGTTACCATCGTCATGCCGGTCTACAATGCCGAAGCCACGGTGCTTCAGGCGGTGGAAAGTCTGCTTACCCAAAGCTACCAGCCGCTTGAAATCATTGTGATCAACGACGGATCGACCGACGGCAGCATGGATATTCTCCATCAGCTGAAAGATATCAAGTTGCTCGACCACTCCCACCGCGGCATTGCCGCGGCGCTCAACGACGGACTGGCCGCAGCAGACGGCGACTATATTGCCCGAATGGATGCAGACGACCTCTGCCATCCCGCGCGCATCGAACTGCAGGCTTCCTATCTGGATGTCTATGCAGAGATCGGACTCGTCGGCTGCCGGGTCAAGTTTGGCGGCGATCGCAAAGAGCATGCGGGCTACGCCGCCCACGTCGACTGGATCAACTCGCTGGTTGAGCCGGACGACATCGCACTGAACCGTTTCGTTGAATCCCCCTTCGCCCATCCCTCGACCATGTTCCGCCGCGATCTCCCCGAGCGGTTCGGCGCCTATCGCGACGGCCCGTTTCCGGAAGACTATGAACTGTGGCTGCGCTGGATGGCCAACGGCGTCAAGGCCGGCAAAGTCGATCAGGAACTGGTGACCTGGAATGATCCGCCCAGCCGGCTCTCGCGCACCGACCCGCGCTACAGCGTCGATGCCTTTTACCAGGCGAAAGCGGAATACCTGGCGATGTGGCTGAAAGAAAACAACCCCCACCACCCTAATCTCATTGTCTGGGGCGCGGGAAGGATTACGAGGAAGCGGGTCGCCCTGCTGGAGCAATACGGAATACGCATTACGCAATACGTAGACATCAAAGATCGCCAGCTCAACTGCAAAACGCCCGTCATCCAGCCCGATGACATCCCCGATCCGGAAAGCTGCTTCATCCTTTCGATGGTCGGCACGCGCGGTGCCCGCGACCAGATCCGCCCCATCCTTCAGGAGCGAGGATTCATCGAAGGGGAAAACTGCATCTTTGCGGCGTAAACCCTCTACGCTATCGCTCTAATCTCACCTAACAACTCGGGCTGCGATTTTTCGGCACAGTCAATCACCTCATCCGCATACTTGATGTAGAGCGGAAGACGTTCGGCATAAAGCTCGTCGAGCGTCATACCGGGTTTGATGACGACACCGCGTTGGGAGATGTCGCCGATGCGGTGTTTGATTTCATCCATCGGCACATCGAGAAATATGATCCGGGCGATGGATTTTAGGTGCTGCATGGCGCCGTCGCAATAGATTGCACTGCCGCCGGTGGCAATGACGCAGTTTTCGCAGATCACCGACTTCACCGTATCGCACTCCAATGTCTGGTAGGCATCCATGCCGTTGGCATCCTGAAACGCCTGCATGCTCCCGCCCGCACGCGCCTGCACCAGCAAGTCGGTGTCGATGAAGCCCATCGAAAGCCACTTCGCCAGCTGCACGCCCAGCGTGCTCTTGCCGCTCGCCGGCATCCCGATCAACACAATGTTGCTCTTCACCATGTTTAGACTTCGTAGTCAACAACGGCGCGTTCACGCACGAGCGGCTTGACGAATTCGACGACCTTCAGATGTTCCGGATGATTGGCATACGCCTGCAAATCTGCCACGGAACGGAATTCGGAATAGAGCACCATGTCCTTGGCGGCATCGCTGTCGATGACGTTCATGCCGACCTCGATCTCGAGCAGTGTAGGAACCACACCCTTCAAAGCCTCCAGCTTGCGCTTCATCTCCAACCGCTCCTCCACCGTCGCTTCATCCTTAAACGTCCACATCACGATATGTTTAATCATTATGAGTTCCTTTCGTTATGAATTACCGGTTCCTGCCCGTTGCCGGACAATCTCGAAAAGACAGACACCGGTGGCGACCGAAACATTAAGGCACTCCACAAAACCGGCCATGGGAACCTTCAGCAGCATATCGCATTTTTTCATGGTCAGCTCCCGGATCCCCTTTGCCTCGGATCCCATCACCAGGGCCAAAGCGCCCGAAAGATCGGCTTGATAAAGATTCTGAGTTCCTTTGTGATCCGACGTGCCCGCAATACGGACCCCCTGGTCTTTAAGCAGATCAATGGTGCGCGCCAGATTCGTGACGCGAAAGATCGGGGTATGTATGGCCCCACCGCAGCTGACAGAAATAGCGGTCTGGGTGACCGGGACCGATCGGTCTTTCGGCATGATAACGGCATCCACGCCGGCGCCGTTCGCCGAACGCAGGCAGGCACCCAGATTGTGCGGGTCCTGTATGCAGTCCAGAATCAGGATCAGAGGTTCTTTTGTTTGCTCCAGCAGCTTGGGCAGTTCCGATTCCTCCTTGATCAAAGGCTTGGTGCCGGAAGCATGGACATTCTTCCGGGCCTGCTTACCGTTCCGGCCAAAGTCCGATCCCCGTTTTGAAAACTGTTTCTTGCCACCACTCATTGGTTTAAATCCCGTCTGTTTAGCGAAGAATATTCACTATTTCCCGACATGCACCCAAACTCATTCATAATAAAAATCGATCTCCCGTTAAAGTCGCGTATTCTGAGGTGGCTTATGACCGATCCGCTTAATACCTATCTTGAACAGTACGCCAAACTTGAACGCGGCGTCCGGGAGCTTGTTCACGCAAAGGCCAATGCACTGTGCGAGCAATGCACCCGATGCTGCTGCGATGTCATCATTTGCCGCGAAGCCATGGACAGCCCTTTTCTGACACAGGTGCATCGGCAGACGGAACGCTTCAGCGAACGGGACGGATTTCTCACCGAAACCGGATGTGCGCTCCAGCAGGGTCGCCCGCCCGTCTGCTACACCTACTTCTGCGATGACCATTTTTATCATCAGCCCGACGAGCTTCATGCCGAAGTGCTCAAGGTACTGGGCACACTACTTCAGTATGCAACGCAAAACGCCCTCGACGACACTCCCCTTGAGGACGTCACAGACGAAACCCTACTTGAGCAGATCGATTTCCAGTCATTGGAAAAACAGCTGCAGGAAAGTTCCCGGGCTCTTGAAATCATTCGCGCTTTCTATCGCAATGGAATCCTAAGCGAAGCATCCTTCGACTGCTTAAGGCGTATCCGACTCTCCGGAGAAGATTAGTCCTTGAACTGACCTGTTTGCTGTGTCGTTATTTCGAGCTCTCATGGATCAGCAGGAAACAAAGAAAATTCTACATGCCGTCAAGCAGTCGCTCGATGGACTTTTGCTGCGCGATCGGGCGCACCTGAATGCGCTGATGCGGCGGGCGCGGCAGTGTATCCACGACCGCAAACCGACCGATAAGCTGATGCTTAAACTGCAGGATGTGCATGCGAAAGCTTTGGATCGCGCAAAGAAACGGGCCAAGGTAGCGCTGAAGCTCAACTATCCTGAAAGCCTCCCGATCTCCGGGCGTCGAGGCGACATTCAAAAGCTGATAGAAGAAAATCAGGTGGTGATTGTCTGCGGCACGACGGGTTCTGGCAAAACGACCCAGCTCCCGAAAATTGCACTCGAGACCGGAGCGGGTAAAACCGGACGCATCGGCATAACCCAGCCGCGCAGACTCGCGGCAACGGGCATGGCGAGGCGTGTGGCCGAGGAGATGGAGACGGAGTATGGCAAGGGGGTCGGCTGCCAGGTCCGCTTCGACGATTCCACCTGCGATGAAACCATCATCAAATTCATGACTGATGGCATTCTGCTGGCGGAAACCCAGAACGACCGTCATCTGCAGCAGTATGATTGCCTGATCATCGACGAAGCGCATGAACGCAGCCTCAACATTGATTTCATCCTCGGCTACCTGAAAAACCTGCTGGCCTTTCGGCCCGACCTCAAGATCATCATCAGTTCCGCCACGCTCGACGCTGAAAGTTTTTCGATCTTTTTCGATAATGCGCCGGTCATCGAGGTGGAGGGCCGCGCCTATCCGGTGGAGGACTTTTTCCTGCCGCCGGGCAAGGATGAAGAGCTCTCGAATCATATTCTCCGTGCGATGCGCTGGATTTCGGATGTGGACTCCGCCGGCGATGTGCTGGTTTTTCTGCCGGGCGAACGGGAAATCAGGGATGCGGCCAAAAAACTGGAAGGCCAACATTGGACAGATACGGAAGTGCTGCCTCTTTTCGGGCGCTTGAGCATGGCCGAGCAGCAGCGTGTTTTCAAGACGGGCGGACGGCGACGCATCATCCTCGCCACCAACGTGGCCGAAACCTCAATCACCATTCCGGGCATTCACTATGTGATCGACTCCGGGCTGGTCCGGTTGAGCCGCTATAATCCGCGCACGCAGGTGCAGGGGCTTCAGATCGAACAGGTGTCGCAGGCCAGCGCCCGCCAGCGACGCGGGCGATGCGGGCGCGTGACCGACGGCATCTGCATCTACCTCTATGAGAAAGATACGCTCGAAGAGAGTCCGCAATATACCGATCCGGAAATCCGACGCACTTCACTCGCCGGCGTCATTCTGCAAATGGATCTGCTCGGCCTGCCGCCCATCGAACAGTTTCCGCTGATCGATGCGCCCCAGCCCGCGCTGGTCCGCGAGGGCTACAAGGCGCTGCAGGATATCGGCGCGATCGATGACGGACATCGGTTGACGAAACTCGGCCGCGATATCGCGGGCTTTCCGGTCGACCCGCATCTGGCGCGCATGATCGTGCAGGCGCGAGAAGAAGGCAGCTTGCCAGAGATCCTCGTGCTCGTCGCCTTTCTGTCGATTCAGGATGTGCGCGAGCGTCCGACTGAAAAGGCCGATGCCGCCGACCTTGCCCATAAACAATGGGTTGATCCGAAATCCGATTTCATCACCATCCTGAACCTTTGGAATGCCATTGAAGCCGAGCGCGGCGCGGGCGGTTCGCACGGCAAGCTGCGCAGGTTCTGCAAGAATAACTTCGTCAACTATCGCCGCGTAATGGAATGGACCAATCTCTGGAAAGATTTGCGTGCAACAGTACGGGATCTGAAATGGAATGTAGACGCGGCTTCCAGCCGCGTTGCGCACGCCAAGCCCTCAGGCCGCTCCGACGCAACGAGGCTGGAAGCATCGTCTACAATCCACGACTACGACCTCATCCACCGTAGCCTGCTGGCGGGATTGCCGGGCAATATTGGATTGAAAGGCGAAGACCGCCAGTTCACCGCGGCGCGGAACAGGAAGTTTTTCATTTTTCCCGGGTCGGGACTCTTCAGGAAACCACCCGACTGGGTGATGACGTTTGCGTTGGTGGAAACCACAAAGCTCTATGCGCGCATCGTGGCAGAGATCCAGCCGCAATGGCTGGAGGATGTTGCCCCGCATTTGTGCAAGTCCGTTTATAAAGACCCGAAGTGGGATGCGGATAAGGGATTTGTCTATGCCAAAGAGACCATTGTTTCCGGCGGGCTGACCATCGCTGAGGGCCGTAAGGTGCACTTCGGCCCAATCAATCCGGAAGAGGCGCGTAAAATTTTCATTCAACAGGGCATGGCACCGGCCAACCTGAGCACCCATGGCGGTTGGTTTAAACTGCACCGGCAGATGCT
>JBFHPA010000149.1:0-5594 GCA_041592955.1 Pontiella sp. | reverse complement strand
CCGCCTTCAACAGACTCCGGCGGGACAAGTCCGCCTTCAACAGACTCCGGCGGGACAAGTCCGCCTTCAACAGACTCCGGCGGGACAAGTCCGCCTTCAACAGACTCCGGCGGGACAAGCTGGAGAGCGACCGTCCGCCCGCCGCGGCTGGGCGGCAATGAGCGCATCGGCGTTTTTGCTTCGCGTTCCAACTTCCGCCCCAATCCGATTGGGTTGTCAGTTGTTGAGTTATTGCATGTCGAGGGGACCATGCTCAGGCTCGGCGGTGGTGATTTTCTCGACGGCACGCCGGTGCTCGACATCAAACCCTACATTCCCTACGCAGACTGCATACCCCATGCAACAGGGGCCTATGCCAACAGCGCCCCGGAACCGGTTCATCAGGTTGAGTTTGCAAAGGACGTCGAACAACAACTCCAAACTTTGGAAAACGAGAACCGCCCTGCCCTGCGGCAATTGATTTTCGACATGCTGTCTTTCGATGCGCGCCCGGCCTACCAGTCCGATGATCCCGACCGTATTTTCGGAACCCGCATTTTTGACCTGGACGTGCGGTGGAAGCAGGACGCAAACAGCGTGCTCGTTCTGGAAGTCGCTCCGGCCGGGGCATAAAAAAAGGCGTTACCGATTAGCAACGCCCTTTGATTTCAAATGGACCGCAACTTACTTTGCGTCGGCTATAATCTGCTTGATGTGTTCCACATAAGCCTTGGGTCCGCCGTCGCGGTAGCCCGTCTTGGCCAGCGTCTTACCTTCCGGACTGAGAATAAACACGGTCGGGAAACCGCGTACACTATATTCTTTCATCAGGCGTTCATTCTGTTTTTGAAGTTCGTCGCTCTGCTTGGACTTGTCGCGGGGAAAATCAGCCAACATGAGAACCAAGTTCTCCTTGGCAAAATCCTTGAAGGCCTGCTTCTGAAAAACTTCCTTATCCAGCTTGATACACCAACCGCACCAGTCGGATCCGCTGAAATCAATCAGTATATACTTATTGTCTGCCTTGGCTTTCTCTTTTGCTTTCGCAAAATCCGTTTCCCAGCCTTCCGCGGCGAATACTCCACCGGCCACTGCAACCGCCGCCAACAACACCAACAACTTCTTCATGTTACTCTCCTTATGATAATTTGATTTTCCCCGACATGCTACCTGAATTGTCTGACAGACTATCTACAATTACGTTCATCGACGACAAAAAAAAAGCCGCCCCGGAGGACGGCTTCACCAGACCAATCAAACTGGAATGATTAGTTGACGCCAATAGCGTTGAGGTCATCAAATGCCTGCTTGAGGCGCTCGACGAGACCTTCCTGGCCCTTGCGCAGCCAGACACGCGGATCGTAGTATTTTTTGTTTGGCTTGTCTTCGCCATCCGGATTACCGAGCTGGCTTTGGAGGTAGCCTTCGTTGGCCTTGTAGAAGTCAAGGATACCCTTCCAGGTGGCCCATTGCGTGTCGGTGTCGATATTCATCTTGATCACGCCGTAGGAGATGGACTCTTCAATCTCTTCCGGGGAAGAACCGGATCCACCGTGGAACACGAAGTTCAGCGGCTGCGGGCCGGTGCTGAACTTTTCGGCGACATAGGCCTGCGAGTCGCGCAGGATGGTCGGGGTCAGCTTGACGTTGCCCGGCTTGTATACCCCGTGCACGTTACCGAAGGATGCGGCGACCGTGAAGTTGGGGCTGATCGCACTGAGCTTTTCGTAGGCATAGGCCACATCTGCGGGCTGGGTGTAAAGCAGCGAGTGGTCCATATCGGTATTGTCGACGCCGTCTTCCTCGCCGCCTGTGCAGCCGAGTTCGATTTCGAGGGTCATGCCGATCTTGCTCATGCGCTCGAGGTACTTTGCCGAAATCTCGATGTTTTCTTCGAGGGACTCTTCGGAAAGATCGAGCATGTGGGAAGAGAAGAGCGGACGGCCCTGCTCTTTAAACATTTTTTCGCCGGCTTCGAGCAATCCGTCGATCCACGGCAGCAGCTTCTTTGCCGCGTGGTCGGTGTGGAGAATGACCGCAACGCCATAGGCTTCGGCCATCATGTGAACATGCTGTGCGCCGGAAATGGTACCCAGAATGGCGGCCTGCTGGCCTTCCAGCTTCAGACCTTTACCGGCGGTGAACGCTCCGCCTCCATTGGAAAACTGAATGATGACAGGCGAGTTAACCGCGGCGGCGGCTTCGAGAACACCGTTGATGGAGTCGGTGCCAACAACGTTGACAGCCGGCAGTGCGAATTTGTTTTCCTTGGCAATCTGGAAAACCTTGGCAACGTCGTCACCATAAAGAACACCGGGCTTAACAGCATCGAGAATCTTAGCAGACATGATATTTCCTTCCTTATTTTGGGGTTGGATTATTCTATAAAAGCCAATGCGTTTGGCAAAAAATCGGGGGAACTATAGCAGTAAATGCCCCGGGGTCAATCACGAGGGACGCGAGAATTTGGACTATTGGAGCGTTGGGATTCTGGAGCTGAAAAACCACAATATGCGCCGGCCGGCAGGAAAAGTCCCGTCACGCCCATACTCCAGCACTCCATCCATCCGCCTCCGGCGACTACTGCGGGGGAAAATCAAAGTGGGTTTCGAAGAGCTCGACCAGCTTTCTGCCAAATTCCTCCTCTTCAGGCCCGGTCACCTGAATCGTGACTTCGGCCCCTTTTTCCAGCCCGAGCATGATGCATTCGAGGGCCGAGGTGAGGGTGCATGAGCCGCTCTGAGCCTGCACCAGAATCGCACCGGGATAGGCGGATCCCTCCGTCACCAGAATGGCAGAAGGCCGGCAATGAATGCCGGCCTCGTTTTGAATAACTGCTTTTCCCTCAAACATTACATCTCTTCAAAAGCCGCTTCGGCCTCTTCTACCGCGACGGGTTCGACGACCACGGCGGAATCGGCAACTTCGGCGATCTCGCCGGTCTCTTCCTGCCGCTGGGCTTCATCAATCTGGGCCTGCTGTCCCGATGTGTCGGGCTGCATATTCGCTTCGTAATCCTTGCGGATCATTTCCCGGTAGACCACTTTGTTGTTGATGGCATAGATGTAGGGTTTGGCTGAAATGCTTTGCGCTTTACGCTGGAGATCACAGCTTTCAACGGCTACCTGCGCGGCTTCGCGGAGTGTTGCTCTGCCATGGTCATAGGCGTAGGCAAAATCACCGCCGGGATCAACCGCCAGCACAAATACCTTATTGTCGGGCTGCGCATAATAATCCAACAGCATCGCCTGCGCATCCGTCGGAACTTTTGGATAAAACACCCCATTGCTTGCACATCCGGCCAGCAACATCACCGCAACCATAATTGAAAAAACACCGCCTAACGCCTTCATAACACCTCCGTTTGTAGATTCGAACCAAATTTAAATCCAACGACCCCTTGCAGTCAACCTAGCAGAACAATGAAAACGCCATCTCCTTAAATATCTTTTCCCCGGAACCACTGTCGGCAGCGATGCCTTTGATGATATCGATCTTCCGACCATCGACAGTGAGTGAAAATCTGGGCGTTGCTCCATACTGCCACTCGTCGGACATTTGGCGCTCTACCATCGGCAGCAGTACGGCGTCTTCCAGCTGATCGCCCGACCACTCGAGGAATCCGCCGCCGTGGTAGTGCGACAGAAAACTTTCCCGCAGCGCGCTCGCAACGACGTCAACTTCCAAATTCAGGTTCGTGACGCTGGCCGGGACCGAAGCGATGGCATGGGTTTGGATATGATCAAGCATGGGCCCAAGGTATCGGTTCAGTCGCTTGAGGTCGGTATGCAGCAGCAGGGTGCCGTGGTGCAGCGCCCTGCCCCTGCGGAACGCGAAGGCATTGCCGGAAAACTTCAGCCCATCGACCGTAAGATTGCTCGCTCCGGTCCGCGAGGCTCTGATTCCAAAAGGGGCCAGCGCCGAAACCACCATTTCGAACGCCTGCTCCTCCCTATAATCGGTGCGATCGGTAATGACGCAATAATTCAGGTTGCCGGCATCGTGATAGACTGTGCCGCCGCCCGAAATGCGCCGCGCCAGCGGCACCTCCTCGTCGCGCATCAGATCCAGCCGGCATTCACGCCACGGATTCTGGTTCTTGCCGATCACCACCGCGCAATCGCTCCGCCACACAAAAAGAACGGGACCAAGACTGGTCACGCAGTCCATCAGATATTCCTCGATCGCGAGGTTCCGATAAACATCCAGACTCTGGGATTCAACAATCAGCATCTTTAATTCTCTTTTCAGGCAGAATAATTTAGTGGCAGAATAATCTCCAACGAACGGAGGAATGGGAAAATTATTCTGCCACTAAATTATTCTGCCGACAAACATGTCAAAGATTTCTGAATCATTCATCCGGAAAATACCCAAGAGCGACCTGCATGTCCATCTTGATGGTTCGTTGCGCATGGCCTCGCTGATCGAGATGGCGAAGGAAGCAAATATGGAGCTCCCCTCCTGCGAGGAAGAGGGACTCAACGAGCTGGTCTTCAAGGAGCGTTATGCCGACCTGCGGGAATACCTCGCCGGATTTGCCTACACCGTCGGAGTGCTGCAAATCGAAGCAAACCTCGAACGCGCCGCCTTCGAGCTGGCCGAAGATTCCCACGCGGAGGGCGTCCGCTACATCGAGGTACGCTTTGGCCCGCAGCTGCACGTCACCCACGCCACGGAAATTGACGCCATCGTACGCGCCGTGTACCGGGGCCTCGAAAAAGCGAAAAAGCAGTTCAACCGGTCGGTCGGGCAAAACGACATGCCGTTTGAGTACGGCATTGTGCTGTGCGCCCTGCGGTGTTTCAACCGCCACATGTCGCCCTACTATGAGCGGCTCATCACCCGCGCCGGAAAGACCAGCAACCGCTACACCTATGCCCGCGCCTCGCTCGGCCTGGCGAAGGAAGCCGTCCGGCTGCGCGACGAGGGCCTGCCGATTGTCGGGTTCGACCTCGCCGGCGAAGAGGCCGGCTATCCCGCCATCCACCACCGCGATGCCTTTCTCCACTCGCACCGAAACTTTCTGCGTAAAACTGTCCATGCCGGCGAAGCCTACGGTCCCGAATCCATTTTCCAGGCCATCACCGAATGCCACGCCAACCGGATCGGCCACGGCACCTTCCTCTTCTCCGAGGAGGCGATCAAACTCAAGACCATCAAGGACAAGGCCGGTTATATTGCCCAGCTCAGCGAATATATCGCCAACCAGCGCATCACCATCGAGGTCTGCCCCACCTCCAACCTGCAGACCATTCCCGAATACAGCACCATCGCCGATCACCCCATCCAGCAGATGATCGACAACGGCCTCTCCGTCACCGTCAGCACCGACAACCGCCTCATTTCGCACACCACCGTCACCGACGAGCTCAAACTGCTGGCCGACCACCTGACCCTGTCCAGGAGCCAGTTCCGCGATCTCGTCCTCGCCGGCTTCAAGCGCAGCTTCTTCCCCGGACCCTATGGCGAAAAGCGCGCCTATGTCCGCCGCGCCATTGATCTCTACGACACCCTAGCCAAGCAATACATCAGTTAATTTTTTAGACGGGATAACAGGATCTGCAGGATTCTTGATCCGCTAACCTGCTATCGAGTTCATCCTGTTATCCTGT
>JBFHPA010000148.1:0-5620 GCA_041592955.1 Pontiella sp. | reverse complement strand
TGCCGGACGAGGAATCACACCACCATAGTTGGAAGCTGCGCTTGAAGAACACCATTTTGGAGCCCATTGCCCGAACAGACCAACTCGGCGATTTCGAATACTCTGAAGCCGGGCGTATCATCCTCGGCTCAGAGTCCTTCAACGTCTTCAATGTCCAAACGAATCAGCCGCTTGTCATCGTATTGCGAACAGGAAAAGCTGCCAACGGCAATGTCATTTTCGGCCCCCAATATTCCAAGATCAACAAGTTTGAGCTGAATGATGCAATTGATCTCCGGCTATTCGTCGACCATGAAGAAGTCCCCTGTCCTCAGCTTGATATTGGAATACCCGGCTTTAACGAAGTCGTAATCCAAATTCCGGCGCAGTACGTAAAATCCGACTCGCCACGAATTCAGGTGGTGGGCGATCACATCTCTTACGCCTATTGGTTCTATCAATAAATGGATATGCGCCACAACCAGTCGTCCACGCAATGGATCACTCGATTACCCTACATGGTGTTCCTTATCATGGTGGTGTGGTTCGCATTCAACCCCTTCAGCCTGCTTGATTTTCCTTTGGACGATGCATGGATTCACCGCGTCTATTCCCGATCATTCGCCGCGGGCCATGGGTTCGAATACAATCCGGGACAACCGGAGGCTGGCTCGACAAGTCCTCTATGGAGCATTTTTACCGCACCGATACATTGGCTGGAATTTTTGGGAACGGACGCAATGGTTATCGGCGTAAAACTGGCGGGAGTCGCTCTATCGTTTCTCACTCTTGGCTTCGCGCTTCGCATTGCTCAGAGGGTTGGCGGAACACAATGGATTGGAGTTGTTATGGCTTTAGTCATGGCGTTGGATCCACGCCTTTCCTTTTCCGCCCTCTCCGGCATGGAAACCGGTCTGTTGCTGACCTTTTGGCTGGGCATGGCGGCGTTCCTTCTGGAACAGCGCATACTCCTCGCAACCTTGCTTGCCAGCTTGATGCCAACGGCTCGTCCGGAAGCCTTGGTCATTCTCCCAATTTTCGCGCTGGCCCTCGGTTTTGGCATTCTCCGCAAAGAGATCAGGACATCCAGCATGTGGTATATAGGCATACTCCCATTGCCTATGGTTGCATGGTGCGTGTTCTGCAAAATGACAAACGGACACTGGCTTCCGACCACATTTTATATGAAATCAAGCTCTCTTGAAATCGGACAGGAACCTTTTTTTAACGCATGGACACTGCTGGGCGCCAACGGCCCGCTACCCAGCCTGATCGTCATCTTCTTGCTGCTTGCCACTGCAACCCTTTTGGTAAAATCCGATTTTAAGAAAATCGCTGCCGCTCTGCTGCTTATCGTGGCTCCCCTTACCTATCTAATTGGCGTGCTTTTAACCCGCGAATTTTTTCTGGTTGGCTACTACTGGATTCGCTGGACGGATCCGGCTGTGATCGTGATGACGGGTTCGGCCTCACTCGGAGCCGCCCTGCTCCTGGCCGATTCACGAAACTGGAAAATACGGACCGTCATCGCACTGCTGTTCGTTATTTCCATCCCGCATCTTGCGCATTCGGCCGTTGCATGGCGTAACCGGCTGATTTCTGACAGCCGGGCAATCAGACTGCTGAATGTTCAGGCCGGACAATGGCTCAACCAAAAAACCGCTCCCGAGTCAATTATTGCCGTGAATGATGCCGGAGCCACACGATACTTCAGCCAGCGAAAAACCATTGACCTGATGGGACTTAATTGTGCCGACATCGCATTCAAGCGTCATAACCCTGAAAATGATGGAATCGTCGATTATCTGGCCATCACACCCACCTGGTTCCACGGCACAGGTATTCACGACGGACTCCCTGTTTGCACAAACTTCACCATCCCTGCCGATGAATACACCATCACCTCCAATAAAGGGCAGCGTGAAATTGTTATCTTCAGCTGCCGCTGACGCCTGACAACAGCACCGCTTTTTCCCATTTTCGGGTTGGATTCAATAATAGTTCGTGATACGAACTATTCGTTATGAAAACCATTTCAGAAAATGAATTTACCGCATTCATGTCCGATGCGCTTCCCGAGATGATCGCGGCGATCCTGCGTGAAGATGACAGCGCCTTCTCTCAGGGAAAACTTTCGGTTCCACAGTTTTGGGCGCTGCACTATGTCAATGAGGCCGGGCAACTGACTGTCAACGAACTGGCCACCCGGCTCGGCCGGAGCAAGTCAACGACGTCCGGTCTGTTGAGCCGCCTGTCGCACAGCGGGCTGGTACGACGCACCCGATGCCGGAAGGACCGGCGCATCGTCTACATTACCTTGTCCGCCAAAGGCGCGAAGCTGATCGAGGAAATCATCGAAAACCGTAAGCGCGGCATTCGCAACACCTACACCGCACTGAACGGCGAGGAACGGGCTACCTATAAAACGCTGATGGAAAAAATCCTGAAGCCAAGCTTGGTGATCGTGGTGATCCTGCTTGCATGGAGCACTGCCCTGCCGGCTGCCGCAACGGAGCAAAGCGTCAGAACCTACACGCTTGAAGAGAGCATCCGCATCGGTCTAAAGCGCTCGTTAGCGGTTGCCAACGCCGCGCGTGAACGCGAGATTGCCATGACGACGCGCCAGCGGGCGCTATCGGACGCATACCCGAAGCTGACGGGCATCGCCGACTATTCGCTCTACGATGCGGATAATATTACAGATTCCGGCAGCAGGACACTGGGTGCGGAAGCTTCGTGGCAGGTGTTCAGCGGCGGCCGTACTATTTCAGCGATCCGCGCAGCCTCCGCCTACAGGCAGCTGACCACTTATCAGGAAAGGCGTATCCGGGAGACGCAGGTGCACGACATTGCCCTCGCCTACTATTTTGTTCAGCTCGCCAAAGCACAGGTGGATGTCCGAGTCCAATCGGTGAAGCAGCTGGCGGAATTCGAGGCCGAAGCAAAGAAGAAATATGACGCCGGCACCGTATCGGAGTTTGATTGGCTCAGCGCCAAAGTTGCATGTGCTAATGAAAAACCACGCCTGATTGCCGCTGAAAATTCCCTGACCCTCGCAAGGGAACAGTTCCGGAATCTGACCTACATCGATGACGATGTCTTCGAACTATCCGATCCGCTCGTGTTCAATCCCGTTGAAATCGAATTAAATGAAGCGATTGAAACGGGCTTGCGAAAACGCCCCGACCTGCTGGAAAAAGCCAGCGCGGTCGAGTTGCGCAAGGAAGATGTGAGCCAGCAGGTCAGCGACTATTATCCGCGCATCAACCTGTTCGCCAACTACAACTACTACAATCCCGATCCGTACAGCTTCCTGCCCGGCTCAACCACCGACGGCTGGCAAGACCACTGGAGCGCAGGTGTGCGGGCCAGCTGGAATCTCTTTGATGGCGGCTCGCGCAAAGCCGACCTGAGCGAGAGCAAGCTGAACATGGCCATCGAGGAGGACGAATACCGCGACCTGCGCCGCTCCGCCTCCCTCGATATACGTACGCAGTGGCTGCGCGCCCGCGATGCGACCGAGGTGATCAATGCGACAGACACAACGGTGGCGCTGGCCGAACGTGCCCTTGCCATTGCGCGAACGCGGTTCGATGCCGGACTCAGCACCAATCTTGAAGTCACCCAGGCCAATCTGGAGCTGAACGATGCGCGTCTGTCGCGTTCACAGGCGCTCTATGAATACATGGTGGCCGTCACCGGAATGAAATATGCCTCAGGCATGCTTTTAGAGGAGTATGAATAATGAAGAAGAAACAAAGCGCCGTACGGATCGGCCTGCTGGTTCTGGTTGGTGTGCTCGTCCTGCTTATCATCTTGATGTCGCTGCTGAAACCCAACCACAAACCGATGCCGGATGCCAGAGAAGCGGAAATCCCGGTTACCACCCTGCAGGTCAAACTCACCAACACGGCCGACATCATTGAATTACCCGCATTGATCGAGGCGAATGTGGATGCCATGCTGGCCGCCGAAAGGGCCGGACGCGTGGTTACCATCAAAGCGGACCGTGGAGACCGCGTCACCCAAGGCCAGCTGTTGCTGCAGATCGATGACCGCACCTGGCGGGCCAATCTGGAACAGGTGAGTATTGCGGCCGAAAATGCGGAGCGAAACTTTAAACGCTTCAAACAGCTTCAGGAATCCGGAGCCGTGGCGCAGAGCGAATACGACAGCGCGGAAAAGGCGTATATTCAAGCCCGTGCGATGGCGACCGAAGCGCGGATCAGCATCGAACAGTGCCGCATCACCTCACCCGTCAACGGCATCGTGAACGACCGCTTTGTTGAGGTGGGTGAATATGTTCAGCCGGGCATGCCCGTCTTTCAGGTAGTCGATAGCGCAACCGTTAAAACCGTTGCGCTGATTCCGGAAAAGGATATCTATGCCATCTGCGCTGGCGACACGATCACCTTCACAGTCCAGCCCCTGCCGGACCGGACCTTTATGGGCACGGTCACCTTTGTGGCTACCCAGGCCGATGGACGAAACAATGCCTTTCCCGCTGAACTTACCGTTGATAATGCCGACGGCATTCTACGGCCGGGGATGATCGCCCGAATTGAATTCGTCCGCGGCAAAAACGAAAATATGGTGTCGCTTCCGATGTCCGCCGTGCTCCCCTCAAAAGGCGACCATATCGTCTATCTCGCCAGCGACGGGCAGGCAGTCCGTCGCAAGGTCCAGATCGAAACCATCACCCGCGAACGCGCCTTGATTTCGAAAGGGCTGTCCGCCGGCGACCTCGTGATTATTGAAGGAAATCGGACGTTAAGCGACGGCCAGCGCGTCAAAATCATCGAAGCGGGAACCGCAAGTACGGAACCAGGCCCCGGCAACGAAAGCAACGGCCCCGGGGAAGAGCAATGATTCTGACCCAATATGCCATAAAATTCCGCACGGCGGTCTTCGTCTTCATCGGCGTGCTGGTCGTGATGGGCATCATATCCTACAAGACACTTCCGCGTGAAGGGACGCCGGACATCACCATCCCGCAGGTATTTGTTACGGCGATTCATCCCGGAACGGCACCCGAGGAGATGGAAAACCTGATCGCGATTCCGATCGAAAAAAAGCTCAATGAGCTCGGTAATGTCAAAACCATTTCAGCGATGGCCGCCGACAGCATGGTCGTGTTCACCATCGAATTCCTGGCCGGCGTGGATGTCGACACAGCCATTCAGCGCGTGAAGGATAAAATCGATCTCGCCCGCCCCGACCTTCCCGACGATCTGGACGAGCCGGTCGTTGAAGGTCTTAATTTCAGCACCGACATTCCCATCATGCGCTTTGCGCTGTCCGGTGATCCCGACATGGAGCGTCTTAAAAGCACCGCCGAGTTTATGCAGGACGAAATCGAATCGATTCCCGGCGTGAAGGAAGCACGTATTGCCGGCACACGCGAACGCGAAATCCGGCTGGAATTCGATCTGGCCCGGTTGGCCGCTTACAATATTCCGATCTTCGATGTACTCGGATTGGTTGCAAAGGAAAACGTGACCATCTCCGCCGGCATGCTGGAAGTTGCTGAAAACAAAGTTCAGATTCGTGTGCCCGGCGAGTTCGTCCTTGCATCCGACCTTAGCGACACCGTCGTGCTCCAGCGCGACAATCACCCCGTCTATCTTCGCGATATTGCAAC
>JBFHPA010000147.1:0-5647 GCA_041592955.1 Pontiella sp. | reverse complement strand
GACAGGCTGGCCGAAAGCGCCGCGGTATTCACCCGTCACTACAATCAGTGGCCGGTCTGCGGGCCGTCGCGCGCCTCCATGCTCGGCGGTTTGCG
The DNA here is from genome assembly GCA_041592955.1 of Pontiella sp. Taxonomy (GTDB): domain Bacteria; phylum Verrucomicrobiota; class Kiritimatiellia; order Kiritimatiellales; family Pontiellaceae; genus Pontiella. Next base: position 5,552 of record JBFHPA010000147.1, on the reverse strand, counting down.
CCCCGATTCAACCGGCATCTATGAGATCGGCGATTCCTGGCAAATCACTAAACGGCCGGACACGCATCCGACGATGCCGCAATATTTCATGGATCACGGCTACAAGACGCTGAGCTTCGGCAAGGTGTACCACGGCAAGGGGGTTGGTAAAGGCTATGGCTGGAGCGAGGAGCCGTGGAAACTCGACTGGACCTGCTACGTCGACTTTAACTATGTGGAAGGCAAAGAGAGCAAAGGAAAATACCGTCCCGCATATGAGATGTATGACGGTCCGGATGCGCTGCACAACGATTATCAGACGGCCGACAAAGTGATCCGGGCCCTGGAAGAAAACAAAGACCGACCGTTCTTCATTGCCGGCGGGTTCTACAAGCCGCATCTGCCGTTTGTGGCCCCGCAGAAATACCGGAACCTCTATTCGGAAGAGGAAATTGCCGCCATCGGCCCGAAAGATATTCCGAAGGGCGCCGGAGAGTACATGTATAACTGGACGGAGATTGATTCCTATGGCGATGCGGAGGGCAACCTGTTTTCCGGAGACAACGGGGTTGGTGAAAAAGAAACGCTCAATATGATCCGCGCCTACTACGCCTGTGTGAGCTTCATCGATGCGCAGGTGGGTCGCATTCTCCACGCTTTGGAACAAAACGGATTGGCCGAAAACACGGCGGTGGTGATCTGGGGCGACCACGGTTTTCATCTGGGCGACCACGGCCGCTGGGCCAAGCACACCCAGTTTGACCAGGCGATGCGCTGCCCGCTGATGGTGCGTCTGCCGGGGCATCATAAGGTTAAGGGCGAAACGCAGGCGATTGCCGAGTCGCTCGATATCTATCCGACGCTGTGTGATTTTGCCGGTATCGAGATCCCTGATTTCGTCGAGGGCGAAAGTCTGGTTCCGGTCATCGAAGGCCAGTGGGAGGGCAAGGCGGCGGCCTTCAGCCAGATCCGGCCGGTCAATCGCAAGAAGCCTGAAAGCCGGGTCATGGCCTATTCGGTGCGCACAAAAGATTTCCGTTATGTCGAGTGGCGCGGATTAGAAAACCCTTCGGATGTGGTCTGGCGTGAGCTCTATGATCATCGCAAAGATCCCGAAGAAACCGTCAGCGTGCTCGATAATCCTGAATATGCGGATGTGGTGAAAATTCACGAAAAACTCGTGATTGAAAACTATGGGAGTTTGAAATGAAGAAATATTTGATTGTTGCAGGTCTAGTGCTGGCCGCATCGGCTCATGCGGCCTCGCATACCAACATTGTTTTTATCCACATGGAGGACATGGGCTGCGAGATTCCGGCCTATGGCGACATGACGCAGGAGACACCCGCGCTGACGAAGCTCGCGAAGGAAGGGATGGTCTTCGAACGCGTGCATGTGACGGCACCGTCGTGCGCACCGTCGCGCGGCAGTTTGTTCACCGGGCTCTATCCGCATCAGAACGGCATCTGGGCGTTCGATAAAACGCACGGGTTCCACTACCGCGAAGGGGTGCGGACCTTTGTTCAAATGCTGAAGGAAGCCGGTTTTGCCACGGGGATTTCCTACAAGACGGGCGTGGAGCCGCAGACCTATGTGCCGTTTGATCGCAAGTATAACTACAACAAGAATGCCCTCGGCAGGGAGCCGGGGAACGCGGAGGGTAATTTTCAGGTTTCCAACTGCATCGACGGATTTGAGCATTTCCTGAAAAACCTGCCGAAGGGCAAGAAGTTTTATTTTCAGGCGCAGACCAATGACTCCCACGTCGACTGGTCGCCCAGGTTTGAACCGATCCGCGGCGAGAAATCCAAACTGGGTTTCAACCCGGTAGATCCGAAATCCGTCAAGCCGCTGCCGCACTGGGGCGGGGTCGAAATGACCGATAAGGCGCGCGAGTTTCTCGCCACCTATTACGGCGCCATCCAGCGCGTCGATTACTTTGTGGAAAAGGTGCTGGCGCTGCTGGAGCAGCATGGCCACATGGAAAATACCTTAGTCATCTTTTCCTCCGACCACGGACCGTCCGATCTGCACCGTGGCAAGATCACCTCCTACGAGTTTGGTCTGCGCGTGCCGTTCATCGTCAAATGGCCGGGCGTGGTTAAGCCCAACACCCGCTCCGAAGCGCTGGTTTCTTTTGTCGATCTCATGCCGACGTTTCTGGATGTGGCCGGCCTTTCAGCACCGGGCTATCTGCCGGGCAAATCCATCCTCCCCGTGCTGACCGGAGAAAGGCCGCAAGGCGATCGCAAGCTGCTCTATTCCGCCTATAACAGCCACACGACCGGCATGAAAAATTTCTGGCCGGCGCGCACCGTTACCGACGGGCGCTACAAACTGATCAATAACCTGCTGGCCGACGGAAAAACGACGAGGCCCGGCGACAACGGCGCAAGTTTCGCGATTACCAAAATGCTGGAAGCGTCCGAGGAGGGGCGGGCGATTATCGAGTGCTCCGATACACCGCCGGCTTTCGAGCTGTTCGACCTAAAGCGCGATCCCGGCGAGCTCGTCAACCTGACCGGAAATCCTGAATACCAGCAGATTGAGAAACGACTGAAGGAATCGCTGTCGAGCTGGCGCACCGACATCGTGGCGGATCCGCTGGCAGATTCTGCAACGCTGAAGGAATTTACGGATGAATACATCGCTCACTGTCAGGAATGGGAAGCGAAGTCCAAAGAGATGGGCGGCTCAAAAAACATGCAGAAAGCGGGCTGGAAACTGGATAAATCCCGCTGGATTCCGGCATGGGATCCGACGCCCTATAAACCTGAACCGTGATGGGAGCTCATTATGATCCGATCTGTATTTGTTATTTTAACGGCCTCGGTTTCACTCGTGTTTGCGGCGGGCACCTGGGAGGAGCAACAGGCGCGGGCGGAGGAGATTTCCGCCACCTATCAGGCAAAGTATCCCGGAGTACGCTCAGAGCGGGTCGTCTATAAAACCGTCACCCTGCCGGATGGGAAGAAGCTTGAACTGGATTTCCGGATCGTGCGGCCGAAAACAGGCGGGCCGTTTCCGGTTGTCTTTTTTGTGCATGGCGGGGCCTGGGCAACGGGAAGCAAGGCGCAGTTTACGCATGAATCCTATGTGCTGGCCGACCATGGCATTGCCGGCGTGCGACTGGAATACCGATGGAAAAGTCAGGGCGCAAAATATCCCGAAGCGATCGGCGATGTGATGGATGCCATTGACTTTGTGCGGCTGCGCGCCGATGAGCTGAACCTTGATTTTACACGCGTTGGATTGGCCGGCGGATCGGCGGGCGGGCATTTGTCGTCCATCGCAGCACAGCGGACCCCAGAGTGCATCTGCTACGATGGCTACAACGGTCTTTATGATGCGTTCGAGCGCAATGGCGGCAGATTCGGCGGCGGCGATTATACCGGCACCACAGAAGCCGAAAAGAAAAGCGCGTCCGCCCTGTATATGATTCGGGACCATCCGCCCGACACCTTTCTTTATCACGGCACGGAAGACACGACGGTTGTGATTAAACAGGCCTATCGCCTTGCCGAAGCCATTCGGGCGAAGGGCGGCAACGCCGAAGTGCTGGCCTATGAAGGGGCCGGTCACGCCTTCTTCAATAAAGAACTCTATCAGTCGGTCACCACCCGGGCGCTGCTCGACCACACCTCGTTTGTCTTCGGGCTCACCGACCAAAAGCCGATTCTTGTCCGCTATGGGCTGCCGTCCGCAAAGGCCGCTCCTAGCGTGAAAGATGACGGATAGCGGGAATTGCACGGATCCATTTTACTTAATTTGTGTAGGCGCAGTTTTGATGGCTGTGGTAGTTATCGGTGGTTGACCCTTAACCAGAAGGAAGAGATCACGTCATGAATATACGTTTTTACCTCGCCGTATTCCTTAGTGGAATAACCGTCCTGCAGGCTTCTGCCAGAGCACCGCTTGATCGCCCGAACATGATTGTCATTATGGCCGACGATCTGGGCTATAACGATTTGGGTTTTCAGGGCTCCGATCATATTATCTCCCCGAACCTGGATCGCTTGGCGGCGGAAGGAACCGTTTTTGCCGATGGCCATGTGCCCGCCAGCGTCTGCAGTCCGTCCCGCGCCGGCTTTATGACCGGGCGCTACCAGCAGCGCTTCGGGCACGAAGCCAATGTTCCGTCCGGAACCCAGGGCATGGATGCCACCGAAGTCACCATCGGCGAGGCGCTGCAGGCGGCTGGCTATAAGACCGCACTTTATGGAAAATGGCACCTGGGCTCCACCGATGCCCAAAGCCCCAATCAACGCGGGTTTGATCATTTCTGGGGCATGCGCGGTGGCGGGCACAATTACTGGTACCAGGGCAGACCCGGCCGAACCAGCAATCGCAAATCGCCGATCTACCACAACGACAAAAAAGAGGGCTTCGAAGGCTTTCTTTCCGATCGGCTGGCGGATCGCACGATGGAGTTTATCGATCTCAATACAACCGGCGAGATCACCCATCCGTTCTTTATCTTTCTCTCGTTCAACGCCCCGCATGCCCCCTTGAACCCCAAACCCGAAGACCTGGAAAAATGCAATAACGATCCCTATGCGGCGCTGATCTACAACATGGACATGAACATTGGCCGCGTGATGGCTCATCTTGATAAGCGGGGTTTGCGTGAAAATACGCTGGTCTGGTTCCTGAGCGATAATGGAGGCGTCGTCGAGGAAGCCTCGAACAAGCCGCTGAAAGGACTCAAGGGCACCAAGTTTGAAGGCGGCCATCGTGTGCCCTTCATCATGAACTGGCCCGGCGTTGTCCCGGCTGGCCAAACCTATGACGGCCTGACCTCCGCGCTCGATATCTTCGCCACGGCCCATCAGCTTGCCGGCGCTCCGAATGTCCTGAAGCGTCCGCTGGACGGGGTCAATCTAATGCCCCATGTGACCAAAAAGAATAAAGCCGAGCCGCACCAAACCCTGTTCTGGCGCCGGCTGGGGGTGGCCTGTGTGCGTGAAGGCGACTGGAAGCTGATCCGGGTGGAAGGGAAGGGCATCGGGCTCTACAACGTGAAAGACGACCTGAGCGAAAATAATGATCTGGCGGAGGCCATGCCCGAAAAAGCCGAGCAGCTTCTCGCCATGCTGAGCGAATGGGAAAAACCGATGATTAAACCGCTATGGGGCGAAGAAGAACGCTGGACCAGCTGGACCGCCGATGTGCATGCCCTGATGTTTGACAATAAACCCTATCCGCGTTCGGCCAGCAAAAGAAACAGAACACCTGCCGATGACCCGGAAGAATGAGAGAGTAAGCATGCAAACTTTTGAGGTGGAAACAACCAAACTTGATTGATAAGAAGATCGTTATGACAAGGAAGACCGCTTCTGATTTTCCGCAGGAACTGTTGGATCTTTACGACTACTATGCGCATGGCATCATCGATCGCCGGACGTTTTTTGAGCGATCCTCCAAGTTTGCCTCGCTGGGTCTGACGGGTGCCGCTTTGCTGAGTGCGCTCAGTCCTGATTATGCGCTGGCGGTGCAGGTGCCGCCGGATGATGCGCGCGTGGAGGCAAAATATATTGAGTATCCGTCGCCCAACGGACATGGAACCATGAAGG
>JBFHPA010000146.1:0-5701 GCA_041592955.1 Pontiella sp. | reverse complement strand
TTCCTTAACTTCTGAAACCATAGTAGCACATACCTTGCCAACCGGCGATTCAAAAAACGGTTTTCTAGTATTTTTTATGAGTTCGAATTTGCTTAAATCTACCTCCTGCGATACTTTATCATCATGGAATTTTTGCAACGAATCCTGCGTGAAAAGGACCATCCTGGTATTCAATTCGTGAAATATGCGATGAGTGGTGCGCTGGCATTCGCCACGGATGTTGCCGTCTTCTATCTGCTGGCTGTATTTGTTTTTCCCGCGCTGACGCAAAATGATGTTTTCGCACAACTGCTGAACCTGGAAATCGAGCCGATTTCGGAACAGTTGCGCCTGCGGAATTTCTGGATCGGGAAGTCGGTGAGCTTTATCGGAGCGAATCTGGTGGCCTATGTGCTCAACGTGCGCTTCGTCTTCAAAGGCGGCAAGCACAAGGTGCATCACGAGATCGCCCTGTTTCTAGCCATATCCTTTGTGGCCTTCCTGCTGGGCACCTGGTCGGGCGATGTGCTGATCCGCTTCTTCGGCGCCCAGACGACTGTCTCAAACTTTACCGCGATGATCTCCGCCGCGCTCATCAACTATGCCGGCCGCAAGTTTTTCATCTTTCATGGCTGATGATTTTCGCTGCGCCAAGAATCCGGCGGGCACAATCCTTCTTATCGATGCAACCCCAATGATCGAACGCAGCTGAGGAATCCGACAGAAAGCTGAAGGTGCCATTCGTGGCGCCGAGGGTGGCAGGAGTATTGAGCACAATGCCGTCGAGATTCTTGGATTCAAGTTTTCGGCGGGCTGCGGCTTCGCCATCTGAGGTCTGAAGCGCGAAGCCGATGGCAATCTGTCCGGGTCTTTTATCGACGCAAAGGGCTTGGGCAATGTCCGGGGTGGGGCGCAGGCGCAGTGCAAGTTCGTCCGCCGTCTTCGCCATTTTTTCCGCATGTCTTTCCGCGGGGGTATAGTCGGCCACCGCCGCTGCGAATATTACGATGTCGGCGGCGGGAAACAGGATGCTGGCTGCATCGAGCATTTCCTGCGCACTGGTGACGCGGTGGATGCGGCCGTGACTCCCGAGGTCGGGCAGTCTTTGTTCGGCGATCGGTCCGGTAACAAAGTCAACCGTGTACCCAAGCCGCACGGCCTCGTAGGCGAGCGCCTGGCCCATCAGGCCGCTGCTGGCATTGCCGATGAATCGCACGGGATCGATGTATTCGTGGGTCGGTCCCGAAAGAATGAGAATTCGTTGGTTCATTTCGCTATGCGGGTAGGGACGGCTGTTCCAGCCGTCCGCGGCGCGCTCGGCGAGCACGCCCTACCTTCCCTCTAGAAGACGGAGTTCAGAATCACTTGCGCGACTACGGTGGGGGTGCTCATGCGGCCATAGCCGCTGGTGCCGCAGGCGAGCCGGCCCTTTTCCGGACCGACCTGATGCCAGCCGTATTTCAGGAGCTTGCGGACATTATCGCGCACGACCGGCTGCTCCCACATTTGCGTGTTCATGGCCGGGCAGTAGATCCGTTTGCAGTCCGCCTTCAATGAGAGAGCGCTGCAGCAGACGATATCATCGCCAAAGCCGTTTGCCAGTTTCGCAATGGCGTTGGCTGAAGCTGGAACCACAGCGAAGGCATCGGCTTCCGTGGCCGGATAGAGATGCGGATAAATGACATCCATGTCTCCCGAGCTGGTGTCAGGGAATATGGAGGTCAGCACTTTTTGCTGGCTCAGTGCCGCGAAGGTTAGCGGTGCGACAAACCTCGTCGCGGATTCCGACATGATCACCCGCACATCGCAATTGGCTTTCACCAGCTGGCTGACCACATCAGCGGCTTTGTAGGCGGCAATGCCGCCGGTTATTCCGATCAGTACCTTAGGTTTCATGATGCGCTTCGCCCCCTTTTTGTTGTCGGTTGTTCCGTGCATTGTTCTTGAGGTGTCTCAACAACAGCCCTTCTGCAACCTGTCAGCCGAAACTACACTTCCATGATATCCTTTTCTTTGGCAGAAAGCATTTCGTCCATTTTTGCGATGAACTTGTCGGTGGTTTTCTGAATCTGCTCGAGGGCGCTGTCGCGTTCGTCTTCGGTGATATCGCCATTCTTCTGCAGCGATTTGACCTGGTCATTCGCATCGCGGCGAATGTTGCGGACGCTGACACGCTGCTCCTCGGTAACGCGGCTGGCCATCTTGACCATGTCTTTGCGACGCTCTTCGGAAAGTTCCGGGATCGGCACGCGGATGAGGCGGCCATCGTTCATCGGCGTGATACCGATATTGGCGGCCACAATCGCTTTCTCAATGAGGCCGAGCGAGGATGGATCAAACGGGTTGATCACGATCAGGCGCGGTTCGGGTGTGGAAATGTTGGCAATGTCGCGCAGGCGAGTGGGTGTGCCGTAATAATCCACGGTGATGGTGTCCACCAGTGCCGGGTTCGCCTTGCCGGTGCGCAGTCCGGTGAGTTCCTGTTGAAGAAACTGGACGGTCTTGTCCATCTTGTCTTTGGTTTCCAGAAGTAGGGTGTCAATCATTGTTCGTTCCTCGCTTAGTATCAGTGGGTGACCAGTGTGCCCGAGTCTCTTCCGGTCAACACCTCGACCATCCCGTTTTTCTTGAAAAAGTCAAAAACGACAATAGGTATGTCATTTTCCATGCACAACGAAAAAGCGGCCGCATCCATCACTTTAAGCTGACGGGAGAGGGCATCCTGATACGAGATGGTTTCGAACCGCTTGGCATCGGGATGCTTGACGGGGTCGGCGTCGTAGATGCCGTCCACCTTCGTGGCTTTCATCAGCACATCCGCTTCGATTTCGGAAGCGCGCAACGCGGCGGCGCTATCGGTGGTGAAGTAGGGATTGCCCGTGCCGGCGCCAAAGATCACGACGCGGCCCTTCTCTAGATGGCGCATGGCTTTGCGGCGGATGAAGGGCTCGGCAATGGCGGGCATGGTAATGGCGGTCATCACACGCGTGTGGATGCCTGCGTTTTCCAGCGCGCTTTGAATAGCCATGGAGTTGATGACAGTGGCCAGCATGCCCATGTAGTCGCCCGTGGTGCGGTCGGTGCCGGAGTTGGCGCCGGCCAGTCCGCGGAAAATGTTTCCACCTCCAACCACCACGGCAATCTCGGCGCCCATGTCGAGCATCTGCTTGAATTGCTCGGTAATCATGGAGAGAATGGCCGGGTCTTGATTGAGGCCCTTCTCTTTGTTTTGGAGTGCTTCGCCGCTGATCTTGAGCAGAATACGTTTATACTTCATAAATTCCCTTCATGTAATCACAGCAAAATATTAGAACATGTGCAGCGGTGCTGTAAATTACCAACCGTTGGAATCTGTATCTGCCCGGGAAGACGATGAAGCGATTTTGTGTATTGTTCGGATGTTTGCTGCTAGTCACCGCACTGGTGGCGGTTCTTTTCGTGACGTTCCGTGCGTTCGAGCCCGCCCGTCCGCAAGTGCGGGCGCTCTGGGTAACCCGCTTCGATTATTCGACACCCGAGGATGTGCGCAGTATCATCCGGAACGTGGCCGAGGCAGGCTTCTCGGATGTTTTTTTTCAGATTCGCGGCAACGCAACCACCTTTTATCCCAGCCGGCTCGAGCCCTGGGCGTATGAGCTTTCGGGTGATGACGTAGGCCTGCTTGGAAACGATCCGGGGTGGGATCCCCTGCAACTGGCGATCGACGAAGCGCGGTCTACAGGACTGCGGGTGCATGCCTATATGAACGTCCTGCCCGGCTGGAAGGGGCTGGCGGATCCGCCGGTTGCTGCCGGACAGCTTTGGACCGAACATCCCGACTGGTTCATGGTCGATGCAACGGGGGCGAAAATGCGGCCCACCTCGGGCTGGTATGCCTTCATTAATCCGGTGCTTCCCGAAGTTCGCGCGCACCTGCGCGGCATCGTGAAGGAACTGTGCCGCTATGATTTGGCCGGCATCCATCTCGACTATATCCGCTATCCCTACGACTATCATCTTGTCGCGGGTCAGCATTATCCCGACGCCTCCAAGGAGGAGCTGATGCGGCATGCTGATTTTTCCTACGACCCGGCTTCGCAGGCGGCGCTCCTCGAGCGGTATGGCTGGAAGGTGACGAAGGATGAGATTATTCGTTTCCGGTGCGAATCGGTTACGCGCGTGGTTCGTGATATCTCGTATGTCATGCAGACGGAGAAGCCGGACCGATGCCTGCTCAGCGCGGCGGTTCTGGGCAATCCGGTCGACGGGAGAAATCACGCCTATCAGGATTCCGGCGCATGGGCGCGCACGGGATTGGTGGACTGGATCGTGCAGATGAACTACGGCACGAAATCCTTCACGCGTTATCTGGGGCTGATCAGAAAGGCCGCCGGGCGGCGCGGATTTGGGGACGGCGTTGTGGTGGGCATCAACTGCAAGAACGATGAGGAGGCTCTTCTGCAGCAGCTGGATGCGGTGAAGCAATCCGGCGCGCGGGGCTTCGCGCTGTTTTCCTATACCTACCTGTTTGATGACCGGCACCGTATAACTGAAAAAGGCCGGACTTTTCTTCCGAAGATCCGGCCTTGATCAGTCAGTGCTACGCAATCAGTTTTCGGGAACGACGATCTCTTCAAGCGAGAGGGCTTTGGTCTCCACCGCCGTCGACTCGGGAAGCACATCCTCTTCGTCGGATTGATTCCGCTCCGCCAGTTTTTTGGCCTGCTCCACCGCCGCGAGGTGTTCATCGGTCAAACCCGCATACTTGCAGGCGGCGGCATAGCTCGCCCAAGCCAGCAGGCTGTTCGGGGCCAGTTGGGTTGCAGTTTTCAGGGATCGGGCGGCGGCTTCAAACTCCTTCAGTTGAAGCTGGCTGCTTCCGAGGCCGATCCATGCGCCGGGGATCTGGCCGTTGGTCTGGAGCAATAGCGAAAAGATGGCTTTCGATTGAACCGGCCGGTTGAAGGCCAGGAAAATCTTGCCGGAACCGATCAGCTCCGCCGGATTGCCGGCCTTGCAGTGACCCGCCTGCTTGGCAAATTTCGCACGCGCTTTTTCCAGTTTTGCCAGACCGGCTTTCTGCACATCGGTGTTGTTCAGGAGGCTGGAAAACTTTTCCCTGTTTTGGAGCAGGATCGCGGTGGTGCCGTCGAAATAGGCCAGCTTCCAGATGTCGCGTCTGAGCAGGGTCACGATGCCCTGGGCGGCGGAAGGTGACAGGGTGTTGATGATCATCGCCTCGGGACGGTACTGGTCGTAGAGGGTGTCATAGGCCTCCTTACTGCCCAGCATCATGGCGTTCAGATCCTTGAGCATTTCCTTGTCATAGCGACCGGGGCGGTAATCGATGAAAATTTTCCGACCATAGTTGAAGGCCAGATATCCGCCATCGGCCGCGAGGTTGAAGGCTTTGTCGGGGAAGGCGGGATCGTTGAGGATCGCTCCGCAATCGGCGGGATAAAGTTCCTCTTCAATACCGAACCCGAAATTGGAGGCGCTGCCGGTTTTTACATAGGAGCAGTTGGTCACGATGGGCCAAAGCGAAACAGCAATCATAATCACGAACACTGTACCGGTGGCGGGGACGAGCACTTTTGCCCGGGAACCGAGAACCGTTGAGAGCGAGCCGCGCACATATTCGCTGACCGCCGTCAGGCTCAGGACGATGAACGGGAATGCCAGCACGGAAAAGAGCATCGACATCTGCGGCGAGGTCCACACGAGAAAGGCCCCGTAGATAGCC
>JBFHPA010000145.1:0-5731 GCA_041592955.1 Pontiella sp. | reverse complement strand
GAAAGGGAGAGGTCGTCGGCGCGGATGTCGCCGAGCAGGCAGTAGCGTGCGTCTTCGGTGTCGTACCAGTTGCCGACCTTGCGATCGCCGTCCATGACGGGATGAAGTTCCGCGCCGGAAAGGGCAATGAACTGGGTGCCGGTGATGGTCGAGCCCGAGCAGGCATCGCCGTGCAGCAGGGTCATGGGCCAGTCGAGTTTCTTAATGGCCGAGACGGCCTTGGGATAAAACTGGCGGCCGCCGAAAAGATACTGGAAGGCGATCTTGGCATCGCGAGCCGCCATTTCAGCCGCAACACGGTCGAACACGTCGTGCATGGTTGATTCCGTGGCTTGCGCGGTGGTGAAGTAGGCTTTCACGCCGTCGTGAGGAAACTCCACGATCTGCAGCGTGTCGGTCGGGTTGACGATAGATTCATCCATTTCAAGGCTTTCTTTCATGCGGCCTTTTGGAGGGGCGGCCATCGTTGTTTTATGAGCAGTTAACATACCAGTCTTCTTTCTGTCCCAGGTCAATCACTTTCACCTTACACCCACAAGACGCCCGGTCTCAGGGGTTATGGACAACCCCGTGGTGAATGGTACGTGTTTTCAGACGGTTAAGGCGTCGCGCCTATTCGTCGAGATGTGATTCGAAAGCGCGGATGGCGGCCGCAAGACGCTCGTCGTCTTCGGATTGTACAAGGGTCCCGTCCTCCATGTTGAAGTTATCGTAGAAGGAGCCGATGCTGAAACCGGCGAAAACAGCCGATGCTCCCCAGTGCGGGAAAACCTTCTCCATGTTGCTGAGATTGGTCGCTCCGCCGCGCGGTCCCGGCGATGCGCTCATTACCAGCACCGGCTTGTGCTGGAAAATCCTGCCCTCCATCCGCGAAAGCCAATCCATCGTGTTTTTGAAGAAAGCGGGCATCATGCCGTTGTGCTCCGGCGATGAAATCATGAATGCGTCGTGTTCGTCGAACAGGCCGCGCAAGCGCTCGATTTCGGGCGGGATCCCGGACTCTTCCTCAAGATCCATGCTGTAGATCGGAACGGGGAGGTCGCGCAGATCAATCAGGCGGGCTTCCGCCGACTGAAGTTTTGATACGGCCAGTTCAATCAGTTTTCGGTTGACGGATTTCGAGCTGTTGCTGCCTGCGAATGCCAATATTTTTTTCATACCGTGTCCTTTCAAAAGAGTGGACCGTATGGATGCGGTCTACTGTTGTCTAGCGAGAAAGTGTCCGCCGCGGCGGGGCGTATGTTTTCCGTCTGCAAGCGTGTGGAGGCCGTTGACGAAGACGTGACGCATGCCGTCGGACAGCTGGTGCGGATCGGCATAGGTTGTGTTTTCGCGGATCGCTTCGGGATCAAAAATGAGGATATCCGCGGCGTATCCTTCCTTCAGCAACCCGCGCTTTTTCAGGTTGAACTGCCTGGCCGGAAGGCCGGTCATTTTGTAGATGGCTTCGGGTAGCGGTACGGTGTTGCCATCGAGTGCGGCACGGAGAAACTTGGTATGGCTTCCGTAGGCGCGCGGGTGCGGATGATCGTGGCTGAGCGGTCCCCATGGCGCGCGCATCGAGCCATCGGAGCCGAGCGAGACATATGGCTCGGCCAGCACCCGCCACATGTTTTCCTCCGACATGCTGAAAAAGATGCCGCCGGTTTTCAGGTCGTCGGTATCGATCAGATGCAGGAATGCGTCGACCGTTTCCATCCCGAGCGATTCGGCAACTTCGGGCAGATATTTCCCTTTGAAGGCCTCATATTGCGTGGAGCCGACCATGACGTTGTCCCAGTAGTCTGTCGGCTGGTCGTCGAATTCGGCGCGCAGTCTGGCCCGGGTTTCCGGGTCACGGATCCGGGCAAGGATGGCATCGCGTCCGCCATAGGTGGCCCACTGCGGAAGGAGGATATCGAGGTCGGTGCTGCCGGCGGTGTAGGGATAGCGGTCCGATCCGATTTCGATGCGCGCACCCGCCGCGCGGATCTTTTCCAGCGCCGCTTCAAGCTTGTTCCAGTTTTTGACGCCCGAGGTTTTGAGGTGGGAAATCTGCAGGCGGGCGCCGGAGCGTTCGGCGATGTCGATCGCTTCGTCGATAGCTTCGAGCAGCTGATTGGATTCGGAGCGCATGTGGGTGGTGTAGAGGCCCCCCATCCGGGCGGCGGTTTGACAGAGCTCGATGATCTCCTCGCGTGGAACGGCGGAGCCGGGCGGATAGGCGAGGCCGGAGCTTAGGCCGATGGCGCCCTCGTCAAGCGCCTGTTCAAGGGTGCCGTGCATGCGCTCCATTTCTTCGGGCGTCGCGCCGCGCGGCTCATAGCCGCAGATCCCGGCGTGCAGCGTATTGTGGCCCACGAGCAACGCCACGTTGATGGCGGGCTGCGCCTCGGCATAGCGTTCGCGGTATTCGGCGACGGTTTTCCACGGCTTCGCATACTCCTTGTCCAGCCAGTCGGAGGGCATTTTATAGTCGCCCTTGAGCGGGGCGGCCGAAGCGCCGCAGTTGCCGCAGATTTCGGTGGTGATACCCTGATACACCTTTGAAGCGGCAGAGGGTTCGAGCAGCAAATAGGTGTCCGAGTGCGAGTGGGCGTCAATGAAGCCGGGGCAAACGATGCATCCGGCGGCATCGATCGTCTGAATGCTGGTGGAATCGGAAAGATCACCCAATTGTGTAATCGAATTCCCGTTAATGCCTATATCGCAGTGGATAGCATCGCCTCCCGACCCGTCGATCAGGGTGGCGTTAACGATCTTGGTTTCAAAATCCATGGGTCAGATTTTAGCGAGAGACAGACTGATGGAGAGCAAATTCAGCGCTTTTTTGGGAGCCCGGCCAAATGTGACTACAATATTGTATATTAGGTAGTATATAATACAAATATGACGGAATCATGAGCGGGTAATCGACCGGTCAAATCGGCCGGAACTGTTTTTTAAACCATTGAAGATAAGTGTTATACGCCTATGGAATACGCGAGGAGCAGGTGGTTGGCACGTCTATTGCGAAAGGGGCGGCCTTAAGTCGCGAGCGGGTTGTTCGGGCTGTGATGAATAAATTCATGGAGATGGATAGATGAAGATGAAGTGGTTGAAGATTCCGGCATTGGTCGCAGCAGCGCTGGTGATTGGAGTAGCGTCCCCGGTTTGGGCGCAGGAAGCTGCCGAAGCGGAGGCGGTATTCGACGCGGCGGCGATAGCCGGCGAAACGGCGTATGCCATTGACAACATGTTCCTGCTGTTCTGCGCGGTATTGGTGTTGTTCATGCAAGCCGGTTTTGCTCTGGTTGAGTCCGGCTTCAACAGCGCGAAGAACACCGTGAACATCCTGTTCAAAAACCTGATGGACCTTTCCATCGGCATGATCCTCTACTTCATCATCGGCTACGGCCTGATGTATCCGGGCGACGGCAACGGATTCCTTGCTTTCGGCCAGTTTGGGATTGGCGGGGTTGGAGCCGAGACGGCTGAGGCGGGCGCTCTGGCGCCGCAGGTCGACTGGCTGTTCCAGGTAGCCTTTGCAGCCACGGCGGCAACGATTGTTTCCGGTGCGGTTGCCGGCCGCCTTAAGTTTCACGCCTATCTGGTCTATAGTGCGGTCATCACGGCCTTCATCTACCCGATTTCCGGTTACTGGAAATGGGGCGGCGGCTGGCTCGACGGCATGGGCTTCTACGATTTCGCGGGTTCGCTGGTGGTACACGCCTGCGGTGGTTTTGCCGCTTTGGCCGGCGCCATAGTGCTCGGTCCGCGCATCGGACGTTTTTCCAAGGAAGGAAAATCCAAGGCCATGCCCGGCCACAACCTGCCCATCGCCACGCTGGGTGTATTCATTCTTTTGATCGGCTGGTTCGGTTTCAACCCCGGTTCGCAGCTGGCGATTACCGGCAAGGCCAACACGGATGCGGTGATGCTGATTGCGGTCAACACCTTGCTTGCCGCCGGTGCCGGTGCCGTACTCTCGATGCTCGCCACCTGGGTTCTGCATAAGAAGCCCGACCTCACGATGGCTGCCAACGGCATCCTGGCTGGTCTGGTCGGCATCACCGCCAACTGCGACGGCGTAACGAACGTCGAAGCCATCATCATTGGCGCGGTTGCCGGTCTGCTGGTGGTCGCGGGGGTCAAACTGCTCGACAAACTGATGATCGACGATCCGGTCGGCGCCTTCCCGGTACACGGCCTCTGCGGTGTGTGGGGCGGTATTGCCACGGCCATCTTCGGCTCCTACGGCGACGGCTATGGCAACTGGGTTGCCCAGATCGTCGGCTCCATCGCCATTCCGCTGTGGGCGTTTGCGACCATGTTCATCCTGTTCAAGATCCTCAAGTCCATCGGCATGCTGCGCGTCAGCAAGGAAGAGGAGCTGCGCGGTCTGGACATCGGCGAACACGGCGAAGAAGCCTACAACGGCTTCCAGATTTTCACCACCAACTAAGGCTGAACAAGGAGACGAACAATGAAATTGATTATCGCATATATTCAGCCTGAACAGCTCAACGAAGTGAAGCAGGCGCTGTACGAGAAGGAAGTTTACAAATTGTCGGTGACCAATGCCATGGGTTGCGGTCAGCAGAAGGGCTACCACGAAACATACCGCGGAGCGGACATCGAGGTAAACCTGTTGAAGAAGGTGCGCTTGGAGGTTGCGGTGAACGATGATTATGTCGACACCACACTCGAAGCCCTGATCAAGGGTGCCCGCACTGGTAATATCGGCGACGGGAAGATTTTTGTCCTGGATTTGGGTGAATGTATCCGCATCCGGACGGGAGAAAAGGGCCCCGAGGCCATTGGTTAATAAGAATTGACAGGAGGTCGGGTCCCGTGCGATTTCCTTTCGCATCCTCGAGGGACTTTATCGGGCCCGGCCTCCGATTAAAGTTAGTAAACACATAACAAGTAAAAGGAGATTAACATGAAGAAGATTATTACTATGAGTATCGCAGCCGGTCTGGTTGCCGTCGCATCCGCAGAAGTTAGCGTCACCATGGATCTGGCATCCGCCTATGTTTTCCGTGGTGTAACCTTGCTGGATGGCGCCAGCTTCCAGCCGGGTATCGAAGCATCCGGTCTGGGCCTCCCTGAAGAATACGGCGCGGTAGCCGTTGGTGCCTGGGGCGCTGCTGATTTGGACGATGCCAATGGAACGGCTAACACCTTCCAGGAAATCGACTGGTATGTTGCCTACAGCCTGCCGGCCTTGATTGAAGGCGTTGATCTTGCCCTCGGCTATTGCGAATATGCTTATGGCGCTGGTTTCAGCGACAAGGAATTCAGCATTGGCGCTGGCTGGGAATATGAAGGTGTTGGCCTGGGCGCGACCTACTATCAGGGCGTAGGTGGTCTTATCGGTACGTCCTCGTATGCTGAGCTGACCGCCGGTTTTGGTATCGACATTTCTGAAGATATTGCCGGTTCGGTGGATGCGAGCGTTGGTTATGCCGATCCTGCCTCTGGAAAGTCCGGCTTTGCCGACTATAGCATCGGAGTCAGCGCCGGTTATGCGTTGAGCGAGCAGTGGAGTGCCGGCGTTTCTGTTACCTACATCGGTCAGATCGATGACGAAGTTCTGCCTGATGGCCCGTACGACGTCGACTTTGTTGGCATGTTCAGCCTTGCCTGCGACATGTAATCGATTTTCAATCGAGAATGAAAAGCGCTCTCCGCATGGCGGAGAGCGTTTTTTTTGGTTCCGACGATCTTCCGACGAATTACCTGTTTCGCCGGTAGGGACGGATCGCCG
>JBFHPA010000144.1:0-5930 GCA_041592955.1 Pontiella sp. | reverse complement strand
GCATGCGCAGGTCGCCGCCGGCGAGCTGCATCCGCGTGCCGCCAAGGATATGCTCGGCCGGGAAGTGGTCGCCCGCTTCACCAGTGAGGAAGAGGCGAAGAATGCCTCGGAAGAGTTTACGCGCGTTTTTGCGCAGAAGGAGCTGCCGGATGAGATTCCGGAAGTGGTCGTTGCCGCCGAAGAGATCGGCCTGCTCAACCTGATGGTGCAGGCCGGGCTGGCGAAGAGCAACGGCGAGGCCCGCCGCCTCGTCAAGCAGGGCGCGGTAAAGATCAACGATGAAAAAGTCAGCGACGAGCGTGCGCAGTTCACTCCCGAAGACGGCATGATTATCCGCTCCGGCAAACGCGGCTTCGCGAAAGTTAAAATAGGGTAAGTACTACGTACTGCGTATTACGTATTGCAATAGCTGTGGCTGACTGAGCCGGGAAATACGCAATACGAAGTAAGCAATACGTAAAACGGAGAATTGAGCAATGGCTGGACATAGTAAATGGGCAAACATTAAGCATAAAAAAGGCAAGGCCGACGCCGCGCGCGGCAAGGTCTTCAGTAAGCTCGCCAAGGAAATCATGGTGGCGGCTGCCGGTGGCGGCGGGAACGTGGACGACAATATTACGCTGCGCGCCCTGGTGCAGAAGGCCAAAGGTGTAAGTATGCCCAAGGATAATATCGAGCGCGCCATCAAGAAGGGCACCGGCGAACTCGAAGGCGGCCAGCTCGAAGAGGGATCCTACGAAGGTTACGCCGCCGGGGGCATCGCCGTGGTGGTGAAAGTCCTGACCGATAACAAGAACCGCTCCATCGCCGAAGTGCGGCATGCTTTCACCAAGGCCGGTGCCAATATGGCCGATCAGGGTGCGGTGAGCCGCATGTTCCAGCGCAAGGGACAGATCTTTATCGACAAAGACAAGACCGACGAGGAAACGCTGATGATGCTCGTGCTGGAAGCCGGCGCGGAAGATCTCAAGACCGATGGAGAGCAGTTCGAGGTCATCACCGATCCGGCCGACTACGATACCGTTTCAGATGCCATCACAAAGGCGGGCATCGACATGGCCGAGTCGGAAATCACGCTGATTCCGGATATGCTGACGGAAGTAACCGATGCGGAGCAGGCCAGGTCCATCATGCGTTTTATTGAAGCGCTTGAAGAACTCGACGACGTGCAGGATGTCTATTCCAACTTTGATATCTCCGACGAGATTGCCGCGGAGCTCGAAGCGGAATAAGTGAACCCGCACCGAGCCGCGAAGCGGGAAGTTCCTTTGTGTTCTTTGTGGCTTGAGCGAAGCGGGTGTGAGACAAAAGCAGGATGGATCGGACGAGCATAATCATTCTTGGCATCGACACCTCCCTGCGCTCAACGGGTGTGGGGATTATTGAAGCCAAGGGTTCCGAATTGCGGGCGGTGGCCTATGGCCGCATCCACAACAAACCCGGAGAACCGCACTCCAAATGTCTCGAAAATATCTTCGACACAATCACGGACCTGATTGAAACCCATGGCCCCGATTGCGCGGCGATTGAAGGCGCTTTTTTCGCGAAGAACGCCAAGACGGCCATGGTGCTGGGGCAGGCGCGCGGCACGGCCATTGCGGCGTGCGCAAGACAGGGACTCGATATCACCGAGCATTCACCTCGCAAGGTTAAACAGTCCGTGGTCGGCACCGGTTCCGCGCAGAAGGAACAGGTGGCCAAGATGGTGATGCGGTTGCTCAATCTCAGCGAGCAGCCGCAGGAAGACGCCGCCGATGCGCTGGCCATCGCCATCTGCCACCACCACCAACTCTCCCTCCCCGAAGAGCTGCGCGCGAAAAAAATCTAATAACGAGTAATTCGTAATGCGTATTGCATTTCCTGCGGCGTGCTGAACACTAACGCAATACGCAATACGCAATACGCAATACGCAATACGCAATACGAAATACGCAATACGCAATACGAAATATCCATTACCAGTTTTCGCCGAGCACTTCGAAGTGCGCCTGCGGATGCGCGCAGGCGGGGCACATGCCGGGGGCTTCCTCGGCTTCGTGGATGTAGCCGCAGTTGAGGCAGCGCCAGATCACTTTGCCGTCCTTCTTGAAGACCTTGCCTTCATTCAGGTTTTTCAGCAGATCATTGTAGCGCTTTTCGTGCTGCTTCTCGGCAATGCAGATTTTTTCAAAGACGGTGGCGACGGCGCTGAATCCTTCCTTGCGTGCCTTGGCGGCGAAGGCGGGATAGAGCTCGGTCCATTCTTCGTGCTCTCCACCGGCGGCGGCTTCGAGGTTTTCGGCGGTGGTACCGATGACACCCGCCGGAAAGCTGGCGGTGACTTCGACGCAACCACCTTCGAGGAAGCTGAAGAAGCGCTTGGCGTGTTCCTTTTCCTGATCGGCGGTTTCGGCAAAGATGTTGGAAATCTGAACGAGACCTTCCTTTCTGGCTTTGCTCGCAAAATAGGTATAGCGGTTGCGCGCCTGCGATTCGCCCGCGAAGGCTTTCAGCAGATTCTTTTCGGTTTCGGTTCCTTTGATGGACGGCATACTTAAGCTCCTTTGGTTCAATAATTCAATTTCGCAGTATAGGGAGCCGTATCCGTTTCCAAAGTCCGGAAACCGGAGCAGGAAACATTAGACGTTATCTAAACAAAAAGAGCAGGCCGTTTACGGCCTGCTCTTTTTAGATTTCCTGTTCGCCGAGATCAGCGGGCAAGGTCAAACCGGTCGAGGTTCATCACCTTGTTCCAGGCGGCCACGAAGTCGCTGACAAACTTTTTCCCGGCGTCGTCCTGCGCATAGACTTCGGCCAGCGCGCGAAGCTGCGAGTTGGAGCCGAAGACCAGATCAACCCGGGTTCCGGTCCATTTGCGCTTCCCGGTTTTACGATCGAATCCTTCATAGATTCCGTCTTCTTCTTTCGAGGGCTTCCACTCCGTGTTCATGTCGCACAGGTTGACGAAGAAGTCGTTCGTGAGTGTTTCCTTCTGCCTGGTGAAGACGCCATTCTTCGATTTCTTGAAGTTGGCGTTCAGCACACGCAGTCCGCCAATGAGCACCGTCATCTCGGGTGCGGTCAGCGTCAGCAGCTGCGCCCGATCAATCAGCAGTTCCTCGGCCGATACGGAATACGTCCTAGGCAGGTAGTTGCGGAAGCCATCGGCCCTCGGCTCGAGATAGGCGAATGATTCGACCTCGGTCATTTCCTGCGACGCATCGGTGCGTCCGGGCAAGAAGGGCACCTTGACCTTGTGGCCGGCTTTCGCTGCGGCTTCTTCCACCGCCGCGCAGCCGCCCAGTACAATCAGGTCGGCCAGCGAGACTTTCTTCTTGCTGTGCTTCTTGTTGAATCGGCTTTGGATTCCTTCGAGCGCTTTCAGCACCTTTGCCAGTTGAGCCGGTTGGTTGACGGCCCACTTGTTCTGGGGGGCGAGGCGGATGCGCGCGCCGTTGGCCCCGCCGCGCTTATCGGAGCCGCGGAAGGTGGAGGCCGAGGCCCATGCGGTCGATACCAGCTGGGCTATCGAGAGCCCGGAGTCGAGGATCTGCTGCTTCAGTTCCCCGACATCGGCGGCGTTGACCAGCTTGTGATCGACGGCCGGCACCGGGTCCTGCCAGATCAAATCCTCGTCCGGCACCTCGGGACCGAGATAGCGCGAACGAGGCCCCATATCGCGGTGGGTCAGCTTGAACCACGCCCGCGCAAAGGCATCGTAAAACTCGTCCGGATTCTCCAGATAGCGCTGTGAAATCGGCGCGTAGATCGGATCAAATTTTAACGACAGGTCCGCTGTGGTCATCATGGGGGGATGCTTCTTTTTCGGATTGTGCGCATCAACCACCATGTCTTCTTCATCGACATCCTTGGCATGCCACTGGTGCGCGCCGGCCGGGCTCTTGACCAGCTCATAATCATATTTGAGCAGGACCTTCAGGTACCCCATATCCCATTTTGTCGGATTCGGCTTCCAGGCGCCTTCGATGCCGCTGGTGATCGTGTCGCCGCCTTTGCCGGTTTTGTAGCTGCTCTTCCAGCCCATCCCCATTTCTTCAAGCGGGGCCGATTCAGGTTCGGGGCCAACATGCGTAGCGGGTCCCGCGCCATGGCACTTGCCGAACGTGTGGCCGCCGGCAACGAGTGCAACGGTCTCCTCGTCGTTCATCGCCATGCGGGCGAAGGTGGCGCGGACATCCTTGCCGGAAGCCACCGGATCCGGGACGCCGCCCGGACCTTCGGGGTTCACATAAATCAGGCCCATCTGCACGGCAGCCAGCGGGTTATCCATTTTTTCGACATCCAGATCCCGGTCATCGTTGTCCAGCCAGACGTTTTCGGAGCCCCAGTTGACATCGTGATCCGGCTCCCACACATCTGCCCGTCCGCCACCGAAACCGAAGGTCTTGAAGCCCATCGATTCGAGCGCCACGTTGCCGGCGAGGATGATCAGGTCGGCCCAGGAAAGCTTGTTGCCGTACTTTTGCTTGATCGGCCAAAGCAGGCGGCGCGCCTTGTCGAGGCTGACGTTGTCCGGCCAACTGTTGACGGGCGCGAAACGCTGCTGCCCGCGCCCGCCGCCGCCACGTCCGTCGCCGACGCGATAGGTTCCGGCGCTGTGCCATGCCATGCGGATCATGAGACCGCCGTAGTGACCCCAGTCGGCCGGCCACCAATCCTGCGAGTCGGTCATGAGTTGAGTCAGGTCTTTTTTGACCGCCTTCAGGTTGAGCGAGTTGAATGCATCGGCATAGTTGAACGCTTCACCCATCGGGTTGGACTTGGACGAATGCTGATGCAGCAGTTCCAGCGGAAGCTGGTTCGGCCACCAGTCTTTGTTCGTTGTGCCGCGACCGGCGGCGTGGCTTTTGCCCGTTACGGGGCACTTGCTTTCATCATTCATCATGCCATCTCCTTTCGCGAGCGAGCGTAGTGACATCGCTGCGTCGTAATACTCTTTGCTGTACAAATGCCTTTTACATCCGTTCGCGCGGGTTGTCGATGTTGATGTCGCCGAACTTGATGGTTTTAATTGGGCGTGCGAACCGTGCACTGTTGAGTCCGAAGCCGGTCCGGCGGCACAAAAAAAGGCAGGCTCGAAAGCCTGCCCTGTATGTTTCCATCATGGGGAAACTTAGTGCGCTGCGATAACCTTGCGGCCTTTGGCCTGTCCGATATCGGCGAGCAGCTCGCCGAACCAGGGCTCGTCGATGTTGAACGGCTTACCGCCGGCAATGCGCGGGAATTCGATGGCGCGCAGTTCGAAGTTCCGGTCGTCGTCGTGACCCACGACACCGCCGATGCCGGCCTGAGCGGATTCAACGGCCTTGTCGCAGCATTCCTTGATAAGTTTGAGATCGGCTTCGTTGGAAGCGGCCGCACGGGCGAAGTAGCCGGATTTCTGAATGAGCACCTTTTCGGCACCGAGCAGTTTGGCAAACTGCTTGCCGAACCACGCGCCGGGGTTTACGGCGTCGAGCTTGGCGTGGCCGAAGGCATCGCGCGGAACTTCCTCGCCCGCAGCTTCCATCTCTTTGATGATGGATTCAACGCCGGCCCCTTCGGAGATGAAGATGTTCACATTGTCGACGTCATCCATAATTTTTCCGAGTCGTTTTGCCTCGGCGGCGATATCGATTTCCATTTCCGGAACGAAAATAGCGTGTACGTCCTTACGTTCTTTGGAAAGACCGATGTTGGGCAGGAAGTCGAGCTCTTCAAGATTTTCGTGGTAGATCTTGGCGGTGTAGGCGGTGAGCCAGCCGCAGCTGCGGCCCATCACTTCGTGGATGATCAGCATGCGCGGGTTGGCGTTGTGCTCGGCCACGACGTTTTCGAAATACTTTGCGCCTTCTTCGGCCGCGGTCCATGCGCCGAGGCTCTGCTGGATCGGGAAGACGTCGTTGTCGATGGTCTTCGGCAGGCCGACGACGATGAGTTTGTAGTCGTTT
>JBFHPA010000143.1:0-5960 GCA_041592955.1 Pontiella sp. | reverse complement strand
TACGAGCGCATCGGAGCGTTCCCCGGCACGCGGGCTGCCGGGCCAGCGGACAATGAACGGCACGTGGGTTCCGAAGTCGTGGAGCGAAAGTTTGCCGCGCCCGTAGCAGGGACCGTGATCGGCGGAAAAGATGACGATGGTGTCGTCGGCCAGGCCGTTTTTTTCGAGCAGGTCGAGGCACCCGCCGACAAAGGCGTCGACGCGCTGGATGGCGTTGTAGTAGTCGGCCACGTCCTGAGCGAAACCGAAGTTGATGTCATCGCCGAAGGCGGCCAGCGGCTTAACGGTTTCTTTCGTCATTTTTCGGTAGCCGTCCAGTGATTGGAAGGGTTCGTTGATCAGATTCTTGTAGACAAAATTACGATGGGTATCGGCGGTTTGGGCCATGTAGAAAAAGGGCTGGTCGCTCGAATACCCTGCGAGGAAATCCGCCATGTATTCAAGCGCCTTGCGGTGATCGTGGGTATTGGTGCCGTCTTTTTTAAACCGCTGGAAGTCATAGTTGCGGTCGAAGTATTGCTGAATGCGATGCTCGGGGTCGACGTGGATTTTGTAGGAGCGTCCGGTGTAATAGTTTTTTTCCTTCAGCTGTTTAAGGAAGGGCTCGATGCCGGCCTTGAGCTGGAAGCCGCCGGATTTGGCCAGTCCCATGTGACCGCTCTGATGCGGGTAGAGTCCGGAAAAAATACTGGAGCGCGACGGACTGCAGGTCGGCTGCGTGCAGTGGGCATTTTCAAAGACGAGTCCCTGTTTCGCGAGGGCGTCAAGCTGCGGGGTGGGGGCGGTGCGGTCGCCATAAGGACCGATCTGCAATCCCATATCCTCCATGAAAATGAAGAGAATGTTTTTCGGTTGGTCCGGAGCGGCAAGCACGGTACATGCGGCCAGCGTTGCGAGTGTGATGAAATATCGATGCTTCATTTTTTGATCCTGATGGAGTTGAAGGAATAGGGCTCGGCGAAAAAGATGAGTTTGTTTTTCGACGTTTGAACATCGGGTTTTTTTACGACCTGATGCTTCATGCCGATCATTTCAATTGAGGCCGTTCCAGTTATTGGAATATCGAAATCAACGGTCACTTTACGGCGCAGGGCATTTTTGTTGATAACGTACAACTGGTCGGCGGTGGCTAAGACCACGACATCGTCCTGCTTTGTTTCAACCTTTACGAGCGTCTCGCCGGGGATGGCGGAGAGCATACGATATAGTTCCAACGAACGGGTCGGATTGAACGGCGGGTCGGAGGTGACGATGGAGGGGAAGCTGTCCTGCTCGCTCCAGACGTCGCGTGAGGTTTGCCAGATGAGCGGCCACAGGCAGGTCAGCTCGACGTTATTGGCGGCAAACTCCATCAGCAGCTCGGCTTGAATGACGGCGATCAATGACTGATTGAACGTTTGGCTCCAGTCGCTGGGGGCAATATTCCATTCGAGGGCGGCGATTCCAATGTCTGGAAATCCGGCCTTGGCGGATGCGGTTTTAAGGAGCGCAACATCTTCGGCATAGGTACGGGTTTCGGAACCCTTTTTCCACTTATCGTGGTTGGTGAGCGGGGTGTTCGCCAGCCAGTGCTCGAGCGAACCCTTGCCCCAGGCCCAGTACCAATGCACGTCGATATAGTCGACCACCGGGCCGGCGGTTTTCATGAACTGTTCGATGCGTTCGGCGTAGATGTTGCTCGCAGAGGTCGGGTTGACGATCAGTTTAGCGGAAGGAAATTCCTTTTTGATGGCGGTACCGTAGGCCAACACTTCATCTGCATACTCTTTGGTGGAAAAGGTTTCGTTCGCTTCATGGTGCCACGGTTCGTTATCAAGGAACCAATATGTCACCGCATAGTTTTTCTGTTTGCAGTAGCGCATCCAATCAAGGGCCTCGGCAATCCCGTCGGCGCGGCGGTTGTGTTTTTTGCCGGACGAAAGATTAATGCCGACAATCGGCTCCGCTCCGACCGCGATACAGTTGGCCATGAATTCATCGAAATCCATGAAGCTTTCGTTGCGGTCCCATTCTTCGGGGGCAACCCAGGTGGTTTGGAAGCGACCGCGGTCGGGGGCGGTGCCATGCGTGGCCGGATCATCCCAATAATCTTCATAGCCGTTGACGGCCGGATGTGTCCAGTGGAAGAAGGAGGTTTCCTCGCCGCCGGGATAGCGCAGTGCGCCGACACGGCCCTGCTTCAGTTTTTCAACAAGGCCGTATTGGTTCCAGAGGTCGTCGGTCGTGTTGAAGTAGCTGAGGTTGATGCCGAGAAACGCCGGATTGACGGTGTGCATTTTTTCCAGCGTCCGGACGTGGATCGAAATCGAACGCTCCGGCGTGGAATAGAAGGCATCCAGCTTATCGGCCGAGGTAGGCTCAAATGCTTCGCCTTCGGAAAAGGCGGATGCCGCGAGCATAAGCGTTCCAATCAGCAGACTATGTTTCATGTTCAAATCCCTCCCCTTCGTTCTTCAAGCTGCTGTCGTGTTCCCGCGGCGCGGTTGGCGGTTATGGGGTAGAAGAAAAGGGCCACGATGGCAAACGCAGCCGTCAGCGCCGGAGCGCCGGCGAGGAAGAGGCGCATGCGGGTGAAGGTTTCGGGCGCCTGATTGCCGCCGAGATCGGGATTAAAGTGGGCCAGCGTCAGCGCAAAGCCGGTGCCGAGATAGGCGAGCGAGACGACCATTTTTTCGATCCACGAAAAGACCGCGCTGAACATGCCCTCTCGGCGCTGGCCATGCTTGAGTTCATCCTCATCGCAGATGTCGGCCATCATGGATGCGAGCATGATTTTCACCGCCACCCACATCGGACCGCAAAGCAGGGGGTCGATCAGGATGATGGGATCGATGGCGACTTTGCCGATATAAAAGATCGGGTGCCCGGGCGTGAAGATAAACCATTTCATGATGCCGCCGAAAACCATCAGACCATACACAAAAAACAGCGAGCCCTTCTTGCCGAACTTGCCGGCGAGGAAGGTAATGATCGGGATTGAGGCAAAGCCGACGATGCCGTAGCCGGAGGTAAGCAGGCCTTTTTGAATGAGGCCGGCGGCCATGTCGCCATTGTTCATGAAGTAGACGAGCAGGTATTGGTCGATGCCCATCGCCAGCACGCCGGAGAGGGTGTTGAGCACAATGATCGCCACAAGAATCAGGAAAGCCGGACTGGAGCAGGAGCCCTTGACGCTGTCCCAAAGTTTGACCTTCTGCTGGACGGCGGTCTTTTTCTTGAAGCGCTCCTTTACGATCAGCCCGGGCATGGAGCCGATGCCAGCCATGATCACGATGCCGACGATCCAGCCCATGGCCAGTACGCCGGGCATGTTGATATCTTCCGATCCCGCCACCAGCCAGATGCCGAGTGCCGTGGCGATCGGCAGCATCCAGCCGCCGAGCAGCTCACCGGTTTTATGAAAGAAAGCGCAGAAGGCCATAACCCGTGTGCGCTCGTTATAGTCGGGCGTCATCTCGTAGGTAAGCGCGTTGAAGGGGACGGAAAACACAGTGTATGCCGTGAAATAGAAGAGCTGCATGACAATAAAATAGGTGATCTTAAGCTGGTCGCTCCAACCGGTCGGTACATGCCAGAGCAGGGCAAACAGAATGCCCATCACAATGGCGCCGCCGACAATGAAGGGTTTGCGGCGTCCCCGCTTTGAGTGGAAGTTGTCGGAAATCTTGCCCATCACGGGATCCGTAATCGCATCCCACAGGCGCGGGACCATCAGGGCGACACCAATCCATGCCGCGCTGACACCCAGCATCATGTTGTAGACGGGGTAGGCAAGAATGCTGACGCCGGCATAGCCGAAAAAGGCGGCCAACGCACCGATTCCGAGGGCGGCTTTTTCATAAACCGGTACTTTATCCTTTTGTGCGGTCCCCATGATGATCCTTTGAAGCGTCTAATGATTTAACGCACAGGGCTAATGAAAAACAGCCATGCTCGATAAAGTAGCAACCGACAGAAACGAAATCAAATAAAATAATTGAAGAACAAGTAAAACAGTTTGACTGTAGGGTGCGATTATGGTTGATTCCGGGATTCAAATCGGACACGAAGGACCGCTGGCGAAGGATAGGACAAAGACATGATATACAAGGGATTTTTGACCGCGCTTTTCATGGTTTTGGCAACGGCCTCGCACGCTGTTGTCGAGCAGGCTCCCAACGTGGTTTTTATCATGGCCGACGATCTCGGCGTGGGTGATGTCGGATTCTATCACCAGCAGCGCACGGGTACCGATCCAGTGATCCCCACGCCGAACCTCGACAAATTGTATGAACAAGGCATGCGGTTTGATACAGTGCATGCAGAAGCCTTGTGCGCGCCGACGCGCTATACCGTGATGACCGGCAACTATACCTTCCGCTGCCACCTGCCGTGGGGCGTTTGGGGTTCGGCCGAAAAACCTGCGGTCATGCCGGGGCAGAAAACCATTGGCCATGTGATGCAGGAAGCAGGCTATAAAACGGCCTTCTTCGGAAAATGGCATTTGGGAGGCCAGTGGTATCGGCAGGGAACGGATGACATCTATGACGGATCTCCATGGGGCAAGGAAGCGGACCAGATCGATGCGGCCCGTGGTATTGTCGGCGGTGGCCCGGGCAGCCTCGGTTTCGATTATTCGCTGACCCTGCCGGGCGGCATTCAGGGGCCTCCGTTCGCGTTTTTCGAAAACGACCAATGGATGAAATTGAGCAGCGACTCGGTTATGAAACCGTTGAAATGGTCGGAGATGCCCAAGGGCAGTAAGCTGGGGTCCAAAGGTGCCGGCGCGAGCTTAGGCGATTCCAACTATGACTCACGGCTGGCCGGTCCAATGCTGACGCAAAAGGCGCTCGATTTTATCGATCGCGAAAAAGCTAAACCGTTTTTTATCTATTTCTGTTCACAGGCGGTGCATCACCCGCATTCGCCGCCGGATGAATTTTTCGGCAAGCCGGTCAAGGGCCGTACGCATTCCGAGCACGGCGACATGATAATCGAATTCGATCTGCAGGTGGCCGCTATGGTGAAGAAGCTCAAAGATGAAGGGCTATGGGAAAACACGCTCTTTATCGTGACGTCCGACAACGGCGGTTTGGCGCTCGAGGAAACCGACATCAACGGGCACCTCTCCAGCAACGGGATGCGGGCGGAAAAATCGAGCGCCTACGAAGGTGGACACCGCGTCCCATTTGTCGCCACCTGGCCGGGCCGGATCAAACCCGGCAGCGCCAGCGACAAGCGTGTTCTGGTGCTCGACCTGATGGCGACGCTCTATGAGCTGACCGGTCGTGAGATTCCGGCCGATCAGGCGCGGGATTCGTTCAGCTATCTTTCACTGCTGCAGGGCAAGCCCAACGCGCCATTCCGCGACCAGTCCATTATCACCAACGGCCGCCTCTATGAGGGCAAGCAGCTCGGTGCGAAAAATATGGAAGATGCGGTGTCGGTCTACGACGGCAAGTGGAAACTGGTCGGGCGCTGGGATACACAGAGCAAGGCACATAAAAAGTGGGCCTTCATGAATGGAACCATCAGCCCGATCGCCCTGTTTGATATGAGCGAAAATCCGCTTGAAGACGAAAACCAAAACCTGGTCCGGAATCCAGAGTACAAGCCGCTCATCGAGCGGATGATCATGACCTTCTACACAGCTCGTGATACCGAAGGGAAGGGCCGCACAACCCCGACGAGTTATTGATATGAAAAGAACACTAATCTTCACCCTCCTATCGCTTGTTTGCGTGGTTACCGCAGCGCAAAAAAATGTCCTGCTGTTGTGCATCGATGATCTGCGCCCTGTGATGGGCTGCTACGGCGGCGCCGCCAAGACTCCGCACATGGACAGGCTGGCCGAAAGCGCCGCGGTATTCACCCGTCACTACAATCAGTGGCCGGTCTGCGGGCCGTCGCGCGCCTCCATGCTCGGCGGTTTGCGCCCCGATTCAACCGGCATCTATGAGATCGGCGATTCCTGGCAAATC
>JBFHPA010000142.1:0-5992 GCA_041592955.1 Pontiella sp. | reverse complement strand
AGGGCTGATGACCCGCAATCGGACCAAATCTCAAAGCATCAGTACCCCTCGGTACCGGTGCTTTTTTTATGGCTCGACTAAAAGGTGAAAACAATTGAACCACCATGGTCTATTTGCAACTATCGGCGGCTAAGAACCTTAATTCTGAGACGACTGCATATTTAGGCCCGTTCCGCATGGAGACCTGTAGATGAAAATTCTGATTGCCGAGGATAATACGTTCTCCCGAACCCTTTTGACGAAAACACTGACCAAAGCTGGCTATGAAGTCATTGCCGCGGAAAACGGGGATATTGCGTGGGAGGTATTACAACAGGATGATCCGCCCAAGTTGGCGCTCATCGACTGGATGATGCCGGGTCTGAGCGGGGTTGAGCTCTGCCGCAAGCTACGCAAGATCGACAAGGCCATCCCCATCTATGTGATTCTTCTGACGGCCAAAACGGATAAGGAGGATGTGCTCGAAGGATTCTCCGCCGGCGCTGACGACTTTATCAAGAAGCCTTTCGACAGCGGCGAACTGCTGGCCCGTATACAGGTGGGGCAACGGTTGGTTGAACAGCAGGCCCTCATGCACTGTCTGATCGATTCCATTCCTGATCCGATCTATATGAAAGATAATCGCGGGCTTTATCTGGGTTGCAATGCCGCCTATGCGCGCTTTGTCGGTACGGACTCGGACAGTATTCATTTGAAATCCACGACCGATATTCTTCCCGCAGAACAGGCGAAAGAAACACACATGGAAGACCTGCGTGTGCTGGCGGGCGGCGCCGCTCTCGAAACCGAGGGCTGGGTGACGGATGTGGAGGGCAAGGATGTCTACCACAGCACGGTCAAAATTCCTTATCTGGAATCCGCGGCCGGTTCAACCGGCATGATCGGAATCAGCCGGGACCTCACCAAGCGTATTGAAATGGAGCAGGAGATGCGGCGCCTGGCGGTGGCCGTTGAGCAGTCCACCGAGTCGATCATGATTACCGGAGTGGACGGAGAAATTCTTTATGTGAACGCCGCATTCGAAGCCACCACGGGCTACAGCTCCGATGAAGTTCTTGGCAAACAGCCGGACCTGCTCAAGAGCGATCAGCATAGCGATGACTTTTTCAAGAAGCTGTGGGACACGATTTCCTCCGGCAAGACCTGGTCGGGACAGATGACCAACCGGAAAAAGGATGGCAACCTCTACGATGAGGAGGTGGTCATTTATCCCATCCGGAACGATGCGGATGAGCTGGTCAGCTACGTGACCATCAGCCGCGATATCACGCAGGAAAAGGCGATTGAAAAGCACCTTCGTCAGCAGCAGAAAATGAATGCGGTCGGCGAGCTCGCCGGCGGAGTCGCCCACGACTTCAATAATATCCTCACCGCGATCCTTGGTTATGTTGCGTTGTGCATGAACTCGGTCAAGGAGGACGACAAGCTCTACGGCTATCTCAACGAGGTTGTGAAGGCCGGTGATCGAGCGACCAAGCTGGTTCGCCAGATTCTGACCTTCAGCCGGCAGGAGGAACAGGAGTTCCAGCCCATGGAGCTGCAGGCAATCATCGAGGATTCGCTCAGCATGGTGGAAACAACCATGAAGAAGAACATCAAGATTGAGAAACAGATCGATCCTGACTGCGGCGCAATTATGGGCGATCCGACGCAGGTGCAGCAGGTTCTGGTCAACCTTGGAACGAACGCGGCCCACGCATTGGGCAAGGACGAGCGCGGTACCTTGGCTGTCGGCTTAAAGCAGGTGAAACTTCCGGACGGACAGGCGGACGAGAAAACCCTCAACCTCGCGCCGGGCGACTATGTTTGCATCACGGTGCGTGACACCGGCTGCGGCATGCCTCCCGAAGTGATGGACCGTATTTTCGAGCCCTACTACACCACCAAGAAAAAGGGCGAGGGCACCGGCTTTGGTCTTTCCATTGTGCACGGGATTGTCCGGAAGCATCGCGGATCCATTACGGTGGAAAGCGAAGAGGGCAAGGGAACGACCTTCACCGTCTATTTCCCTCTGCTGCGCGGAGCGGTGGGGCAGGCGGAGCCGGAGGCTTCCAAGCCCTCCCCCGAAAAATGCCACGGTCATATTCTCTTTGTTGACGATGATGACCAGGTGCTCTCCATGGGGCAGGAGATTTTGGAGTCGTATGGGTACTCGGTCGTCACGGCCACTAACGGACGCGTTGCGCTTGGAACCTTCACCGAGGATGCAGGAGGGTTTGATGCCTTGGTTACGGACTACAATATGCCCGAGATGAATGGTCATGAGCTCATCAAGCAGGTGCTGGAAATCCGGCAGGACATCCCGGCAATTCTCTGCAGCGGTTTCATGGATAAAGTGGACGGCGAAGATCTCAGCGCGCTCGGACATGCCGCCTATATGGCCAAACCGCTCGACTGGCGCGAATTGAGCCAGACTATTCAGAAAGAAATCAGCAAGCGTAGGTAATCTGTTCTTTTTATCCCTGAGCGCATGGAATGGCACTAATGTTGCTATGAATATGCTGCGTTTTTAAGGGATTTCATATGAAAAGAATTGACCGTTACCTTGAAGAAATGATCGAAAAGGGTGCCAGCGACATCCATTTGTCGACCAACCACCAACCCTGCTTCCGTATTGACGGCGAAATGCTGTTTTTGCGCGGAACAGAAAAGTTCACCAGCGAAGAGCTGCAGGAAATTTTGTATGAGTTTAGTCCCGAACGGAACATACAGGAATTGGAGGAAACGTGGGACACCGATTTTTCCTACGAACTTCCGGGTTCCGGGCGCTTCCGTGTAAACATTTTTTTCGATCACGAAGGCATCGGGTGTGTGATGCGTGTAATTCCATCACGTGTTCCCACTTTTGAGGAGTTGAATATTCCCGAGGGCGTGCGCTCGTTCTGTTTCCTGAACAAGGGGCTTGTGATTGTAACCGGACCGACTGGATCCGGTAAATCCACCACACTTGCGGCCATGATTGATCTGATCAACCGCACACGCCGCCAACATCTGATCACGATTGAGGATCCGGTCGAATTCAAGCACCGCTCCCTCGGTTGCCTGGTCAACCAGCGTGAGGTGCATGTTCATACCAAGAGCTTTTCCAGCGCGCTGCGTGCCGCGCTTCGCGAAGACCCCGATATCGTAATGGTCGGTGAAATGCGCGACCTGGAGACGATGGAAATCGCGATCGAAACCGCTGAAACCGGCCATCTGGTTTTCGGCACCCTGCACACGAATACCGCCGCCACCACCGTTGACCGCATCATCGATAAATTTCCTGCCGACCGGCAGAACCAGATCCGCACCATGCTGGCCGACTCGCTCAAGGGTGTGATTGCCCAGACCCTGTGCAAGCGCATTGGCGGCGGGCGTATTGCGGCATGCGAAATCCTGGTGGTGACACCGGCGGTCGCCGCCAATATCCGCGAAGGCAAGACCCACCAGATTACATCCCTCATGCAGACCGGTCGCAGCGTGGGTATGAGCACCTTCGGCGATGATCTCCTCAGTCTGGTCAAGCGCGGTATCATCACGCCGGAAGAGGCCTATGCCAACGCCATCGACAAGACCTATCTGCAGAAGAAGTTCATCGACGAAGAAATCAATCTCGATCTGTCGCAGGCCGAGCTCGATGATGTCGATGAAGAGGTCGAGAAGGAAGAAGAACTCTCCAAGAGTGAAAAGGCGCGCAAGCGGTTACACGTAAATCCCAACGATTCGGCGGCATTGCGGGAGCTTGTTCTGGTACTCGCTACCGATGAAAGCCCGGATGAACGTAACGGCCATGAAGCGCTGGAGTATGCGCAGAAGCTGCTGGATATCACGGGGCAGAGCGACGCGCTCACGCTGGTGCTGATCAGCGCCGCCTATGCCGAACTGCAGCACTTTACCGAAGCCTCCGAATGGGCGCGCAAGGCACTCAAGGTGGCCAAGGTCAACAAGCAGAAGGATCTCTCCATCCGCGTCCAGCGCTACATTAATCTCTACAAACGCAACATTCCGCTTCGCGGCGAAGCCGCATAGCAGGCAAGCGGCAAAACAGCGCGAATGTTTTGCACTCATCGGGAATCCTGAGGCCGCGATGGCTGTAAAAGTTGTTTTGCCTAAATGCTGATCATGTTTATAATATATCTCTGTTTTATAAAATGGAGATACAGCCATGGCAGATCTGACCAACGCTACGATGACGTACAGCCCGCCGCCGCGCGTGAGCGAGGATTCCTATTTTCCAACCATAGCAAGCTACGAAAAAATGTATGCCCAAAGCATGGAAAACCCCGAAGTGTTCTGGGGTTCCCAGGCTGAAGTGCAGATCGACTGGTTCCACAAATTCACACAAGTCATGGACTGCGACTTTGCCAACGGCATGGTGGCCTGGTTCCTTGGCGGCAAGCTCAATGTCTGCCACAACTGCGTCGACCGGCATCTGGATACGCGCGGCGACAAGGTCGCCATTCTGTGGGAAGGGGATGAACCCGGAGATGTGCGGCGAATTACCTACCGGGAACTGCACCGCGAAGTCTGTAAACTCGCCAACGTTTTACGGCACAACGGTATTCGCAAGGGCGACCGTGTGGCGATTTATATGCCCATGATTCCCGAAGCCGCTTTTGCCATGCTGGCATGTGCGCGCATCGGCGCCGTGCACAGCGTGGTCTTTGCGGGCTTCAGCGCGGAAGCTCTGCGGGACCGCATTCAGGATGCGCGCTGCAAGGCCGTCATCACGGCCGACGAGGGGCGGCGGGGCAGGAAGACCATACCTCTCAAACGCCCGGTCGATGAGGCCGTGATGGCGTGTCCGACCGTCGAGCATGTTTTCATGGTGCGCCACACCGGCAGCAAGGTGCCGTTCTATGAACCGCGCGATATCGATCTCGGCGAGGCGATGCAGAGCGAGCGGCCCTATTGCCCGGTTGAGCACATGGACAGCGAAGACACGCTCTTCCTGCTTTATACATCCGGTTCGACCGGCAAGCCGAAGGGGATTTCGCATACGAGCGCGGGCTATCTGCTCTACACGATGCTGACGCACCGCTATGTATTCGACTACCGCGAGGACGACATCTTTGCCTGCGTGGCCGATATCGGCTGGGTCACTGGCCACAGTTATGTGGTCTACGGTCCGCTGGCCAACGGTGCGACGACCGTTATGTTCGAGTCGATCCCGACCTATCCCGACGCCGGACGGTATTGGGATATGGTGGAGCGGTTGAAGATTACGCAGTTCTACACCGCACCGACCGCCATTCGCGCTATTGCGCGCCTCGGCGACGAGTTTGTCAAAAAATACGACCGTTCCAGCCTGCGCGTGCTCGGCACTGTGGGCGAACCGATCAATCCCGAAAGCTGGCTGTGGTATCACGATATCGTCGGAGAAGGGCGCTGCAATATTGTCGACACATGGTGGCAGACCGAAACCGGCGGCATCATGATTACGCCGCTGCCCGGCGCAACCGACACCAAGCCCGGCTCGGCCACCTTCCCGTTCTTTGGCATCGAGCCTGTACTGCTCGATGAAAAGGGCAGGGAAGTCGAGGGCAACGGTGTTTCGGGACTGCTGGCGATCAAGAGTCCGTGGCCGTCCATGGCGCGCACCATTCAGGGCGATCACCAGCGTTTTGCACAGACCTATCTCGATCCATTTCCCGGCTACTATCTGACCGGCGATGGCTGCCGGCGCGACGAAGACGGCTATTACTGGATTACAGGACGTGTGGACGACGTCATCAATGTGTCCGGCCACCGGATGGGTACGGCCGAGGTCGAGAGCGCGCTTGTGAGCCATCCGGGTTGCGCCGAAGCGGCCGTGGTGGGCTACCCGCACGAGATCAAGGGACAGGGGATCTTTGCCTATGTTATTCTCAAGGAAGGCTTTGAGGCCGATATGGAACTGATCGGCGAACTGCGCAATGAAGTCCGCACGCACATCGGACCCATTGCCGTGCCGGATCAGATCCTGATTACAACCGGACTGCCGAAAACCCGCTCGGGCAAGATTATGCGCCGT
>JBFHPA010000141.1:0-6059 GCA_041592955.1 Pontiella sp. | reverse complement strand
GCAGCAACATGGAATATGCATTACTGCACATTGTTGAAGGCCTCACCAACCAGCGACTGACGACCGACTCGCTCGAAAAGGAGCTCTATGAGGTGCTGCATGAGCGCGACGAGCTTGTGCACGACGCGTTTGATGACATCCTTAAAACCGCCGGGGCGGTCGATCTCGAGCCCGGTGCGAACCAGCAGACCTTGCTTGATACGGTTGCGCAAACCCTCGAGGCCGAACTGGATCTTTCAGCGGAAGAGATTCGCGCGCGCTTTATTGAGCGCGAAGAGCAGGGCAGCTGCGTGATGACCCCGTTTGTGGCGATTCCCCACATCATCGTCGATGGCGAAAAGCTGTTCAAGATCCTGCTGGTGCGCAGCCGGGAGGGCATCGAGTTCGAGGTCGATACATCAGTGAAGGCCTTCTTCGTAATTGTCGGCAGCCGCGACATGCGGCAGCTGCACCTCAAGGCGCTGGCGGCCATCGCGCACATCGTTCAGCATCCCGAATTCGAGAAGCGCTGGAGCACCGCCAAGAACGAGGCGCAGTTAAAAGATATTCTCCTGCTCAGCGAACGCGTCAGAATGTAGACGTATATCGCGGTCGATGTTCGCCTCTTTTTCTGCCAATCACTTCCAGGAGCTCTCGCCATCGATTGCTGCAACGGCGGTAAGCGCTGCAGCCGTACCCGCCCTTGTTTCCATGGCCTTTGTGAAATAGGCCCGGTTCAGGGGCTTTTTCCTCGAAAAAAGAATCAAAACAAGGGGAAAATTACATAGAAAAAGAAGCTTATTGCTTACAATATAAATTACTCTGAAACATTTTAAAATTAGGTATTGCGCTCTGTGATCCCGAGGTTAATATTTCTGTGTCAGCAGCGAGATTAGCAACATCAGCGGCCAAAAATTGGCTGAAGGGAGGGTACATGAAACCATCAAATGAATGGTTGAACATTGCGAGGCGGGGCGCACTGATCGCGATCAGTGCATTCTTCGTCGTGGCACTGAGTGGGTGCTTCCATGATGAAGATGACAAGATTCCGAAGCTCTGGGATATTTCTTGGTATGGAACTGATAACGGCGAAATAACAGTTAATGTCCCTATCAGTAATCTCAACAACCTATCATCGTATAATGCGACGATTGATACGTTTACGATCGATATTGTTGTTACGGCGGGAACGCCTGCGACTATCGACATCACGATCACCGACAGCGCCAGTCAGTTTGAGCTTAATATGAGTGGAACCATAGCGGCCGACGGTGAGTCGGCGACTGGTACATACAACGGACTGAGTGATAACGGCACGGTAATAAGCGGCGGTTGGGACATATTCAAAAAATAGCCCCGGATGAATGGAACTCGAGATAATGCGGTTCTTTCGGGGACCGCATTTATCTTTTAACCGTTTGTAAATCTGATAGCCTGACGGCATGTTCAAGCGGCGTTCTTATCAATTGTTGATTGCGGCCGAAATACTGGTATCTGCGGTTGGATGCGGCAATCGCACCGATCCGGACGACACTGCTGCAGCCAAGGTGATGATCGTCCGGGATCTCGCGGAGTTTCCGACCACCCGCCGAATGATGCTGGGCGAATTCCAGGCACAGCTGAAACCGCTCATCAGCCTGCCCGTCTCATCCCCTGCGGATGGCGACATACTTTTCCATGTGACCGAATCCCGTGTGAAGCTCCCGAAGGATACATTGTGGGCGGAGGTGGGTCCGGAGCAGATTGCCGGCGAAGAGCGGGAACTGGAGCTGAACAAGCTTAATGAACAACTGCGGCTGCGGGATGAACTCCAGAATGTCGAACGGGAGATTGGGCGGGTGGAGTATATGCTCAGCGATCCCGCCCTTCGAACTATGCCCGTTGCGGATCGGATCCCGGTATCGACCAATCTGGTTGAGCAGCTTCGCGGCGAGCAGCGGTTGCTGCAGGAGCAGCTGGCCTCATGCGGTATGGTTGAACGGCTGGCGTTCGAGCAGAAGGTGCTGCGTTCGCGGCTGAAAATGCCGTTTGATGGCGAGCTGTTGGTCTATCTTCCGGTGACCCCGGAACGCACGGCTTTTCGTGTGGCAGTCAACACCCCGATCGGGATGATGCGCGATGTCTCCGATCTCTATCTCCATCTTGTGATCCGCGATCCGCAGATTGTCGGGATTCCGCCCGGGCAGCTGACCGTGGAATTCACGCGCGACTCAGGGGCGGCTTTCCTCGGACGGTTCCACGATACCCAAATTGCCGAGCTGCAGAATCAGGATGTGTTGATCTACCGCTTCAGCTTTGAACCCGAAGATACAAGGAAACTGGTCCCGCTGGTCGGCGCCAACCTTACGTGCGAGCTGTGGGTGGAGTCGGAGCAGGAATTCCATACGGTACCCAAAATCGAAGCGGCGCAAATGCTGGAAGGAAAAGATTCTTTTTCCGGATGGAGGGATGCCGTGAAAGCCTTGTGGCCGTCGGCTGAGATGCTTTATTCCGGCCGCACTCATCTGGGAATCACTGTGGGAGGAGGGGCTAAATGAGAACGCTGGACTGCGGCAATATTGTCTTTTCCTACGCGCGCAATACGCCGGCGGTGTTCGACGGGCACTCTTTCTCGTTCGGTCAGGGGATTAATCTGCTGAAGGGGTATTCGGGGTGCGGCAAAACGACCTTGCTGAAGATCTTCGCCGGCTATCTCAAGGTCCAGGCCGGTACGGTTTCGACCCCTTCGGGGCGTTCCCCGTTCTCGGCCGAATACCAGCGCAAGGAAATGAGCTTTCTCTTTCAGCAATTCAACCTCCTCCCGCTGGCTTCGGTTCAACGGAATCTTGAACTGGCCGGTGAACTTGCGGGATTGAAGCATTCGCTGATCAAGGAACGAGCGGAATACTGGAGCGAGAAGCTGGGGCTTTCTCCGGTTGCGCTCCGCAAGGCGAAGAACCTCTCGGGCGGACAGCAGCAGCGGGCGGCCATTGCCCGGACGTTGATTAAGGGAGCTCAGGTGCTCCTGCTCGACGAACCGACATCGGGGTTGGACGACCTCAACACCCGACTCATCATCAAGGCATTGGAGGAACTGGTGGAGCGTGAATGCATTTGTGTGATCTGCACACACGACAGCCGTTTGGAAAAACTTCCCCATGAAGTTACTGATTTCAATTGTTTCCTACCTGTGGAAAGACATCTTCTGGCGCTGGCGTGAGCAGCCCGGAAATGTTTTTACGCGGTTTACGGTGGCCTACGCGCTGGTGTTGCCGTCGCTTGGGCTGTTGGGTGCGTTTGTGCTGATGGCGAACAATCTTGAAACCCGCCTTAAGCGCAACGGGATCGATACACTGTTTATTACGGAGCATGTATCCTCGAGCCATAGTGAAATTGCTACGAACCAGCAGTATCCGCGATTGGCCCCCCTGAAGCGGTATGGCTCCATGTTTCAGTTGCTGCAGCTGTTTATCAGCGCAAAAACGCCCTATTCAAGGGGCGCGCGCGTTGCGGCCTATCCCGATTCCGCCCTGACCGCCTTGGCGGGCATGGTTACCCCGGACAGTCCCATTCTCTTGCTGAGTGAAGCGCTTCCGGAAGGCATGCCGATCCGTACCGAAATCGACAACCATTTCTTCGCGGCCCAGGTGCGTCGTCCCGGAGGAATGATTGAAAAGTTTTTCCAGGGGGATGTGGTATTGCTTCCCGAGGGTATGCTGCCGCGGGCTGAGAGCCGCGGGTTTTCGCGGATCACGCTGTTCAGGGCTGACAACATCAGCGAGCTCGGTGCGCTGCAAAAAGGGCTGCAGCTGACTGCGGAACTCGATAAATCCAGTTTATATATTCGAAGCTCACTTAAACTGCTCGACGATTTGAACAAACTTAAGTCCAGGCAGGTGCGTTGGCGTTTGGGGCTGGCGGCCGTGTCCGGGGGCGTGCTGGCCTTGGTGCTTGGCACACTTGCTGTCCTCGAATACCAACAACGTTCGTATGTAATAGCTCTGTTGCGCAGCTTCGGGGTCCGGCGGAGCGTGGTCTATGGGATGCAGTTGTTTGAAAACGCGCTGATCGTAAATATGGCTGCCACGGCAGCCTATTTCAGCTTCACCTATGTTCAGCGCACGCTTTATAAATCATTTGGTTCGGGTGCGGGCACGACCAACCTGTCGGCCGAGCAGATGCTTGCTGAGCTCTTAATGATCTTTGTCTGCATCAACATCGGGGTTCTGCTCAGCACGTTGCCCGCATTGCATGTACTGAAGAAGGATATCGGCACCATATTAAGTTGATCATGAAAACTCAAAAAACCAGGCCATTGGTAATGACGATGGGCGCGGCCCTAAATCTCGTGTGGCTCTTCCTCGTATGTGCCGGTTGCCAAAGTGTCGACGAAAGGATTGCCGATCGCCGAGCGGAAATAAATCGATACGCTCCGGAGTTGTCCGCCGACCCGAAGACCCTGCCCGAACGGGTATTGGATTGGGATACGGCCGTATCCATGCTCGAAAACAATCTGATTCTGCGTAGCGCCTCCGAAGAGATCGTCAAGGCCGAGGTTGCGGTACGGCGTGTCTTTCTTGATCGGATTCCTCAGCTGACGCTGCAGGGAATATACAGTCAGGCGATTGGCGATATCACAGAGCTGACCGCCGAAAACATCGACGCGAGCATCAATGCACTGTTCCAGATTCCGGGATTTCTCAAGCTGAGAATGGATTATTACGGGGCGGTGTTGGCGCGCTACAAGGCCCGGCAGCAATATGAGATGGTCTGCCGTGAGGAGGTGATAAACCTATATTCGCTCTTAAGAAAATATGGGCAGATGCAAGCCGCCCGGCTCGTCGAGTCCTTGCAGTCGTCCCATCCGGCATTTAGCGATATCGAACGCATGGAACTGGAATTCATGCAGAAGCAACAGGAAACGGAGTTGTGGTTGGGATTATCGGCGGCTTTGGGGAACTATTCAAACCGATGGGTGGTCGTTACGAATAGTCTTCCTCAATTCGACTACCTGTCCTCTCCGCCCGAATGGGATAACCCTGAGGAGGTCGGCGGGATTTTCGTTACACTGCAGGCCATTGAGCTTGAAGGCGCACGGTTGCGGGAATTGGGGGTCGTGTTTCAGTACTGGCCGCAATTGAGTATGCGCGTTTACAGTCCTTCAGTCTATCTGCTGAGTGCCGGTGACCGGGGTGGCTTCGAGTTTGATGCCAACGATGTCCGCTTCGAGGCCTCTGTCCGGATGAAGCTGGATACCAATTTCCAGATTCGCGACCAATTCCGCGAGGCGCGGCGCAATACGCATTTGCTGAAGCAGACGCTGTACGAAGATGCGCAGGAGCGCACCAAAAAGCTTACGGATGCCTATGATGCCCTTGCGGTTATCGAGGCACGCTCAAAAGGACTGGCCGCCCGGAAAAAGATGCTGGATTCGTTTTCTGAATCCAACAACTACGTTCTATTTGAAAAGACGCTGGCCGAACGCATTGAACTAATGAACCAGCAGATCGCCTTGG
Source organism: Pontiella sp. (assembly GCA_041592955.1). GTDB lineage: Bacteria > Verrucomicrobiota > Kiritimatiellia > Kiritimatiellales > Pontiellaceae > Pontiella. Next base: position 585 of record JBFHPA010000141.1, on the reverse strand, counting down.
AAAAGGAACGAGATGCCATTATTCCCATTTTGTGGATCGCCGACGAGTCCATGTGGCAAGTGGACATGCGGCAGATGGGGTTGTGAGTTACGCGCGCAGTGAATCAATGATTTCCTGCCACTCGTCCCCAAGAGAGGATGTGCATGCCGGCTTTCCGGCGCGGCGGTACCAGTAGGAGGCATTTCCCAGGTCGCCTTCGACACGGTGGAGGTAGGCGTGAATCCAGACTGCCTCTGGGGGTGACGATTTCCTGAATGATGCGGTGCGCCTTGTCCCAATCGCCTGCTCGTTCGATTTCCAACGTCTCGATGTAGGTTTTGCTGTTCATGTGCGAACGGTAACGATTGTATGGGACTTTTTACACGCTGATTGTTATGAATACAGTTCGGCTTTAACTAGGTTATTTATGAAAACACAGATAGCGGTAATCGCTTTTTTGATCCATGTCGCGGCCTTTTCTCACGCGAATGAAGCGACGCGACGAGGATTCCCGCAGTGGGGTCAATCGGTGCGCGCTGGGTCGGTTCAGGATTTTAAGACGGATATGGATGGGGGTGGCGCTTTTTCCGTTAACCGTTATTTCAT
>JBFHPA010000140.1:0-6135 GCA_041592955.1 Pontiella sp. | reverse complement strand
GCGGGCTGTTTGTATCGCTCTACGAGCTTCCCGTAAAAGATATGCCGTCTGCTCCGGAAGGGGTTGCTGTCGCCGAGATCTCTCGAGGCAAGAGCAGTATATATGTTCTCGCAGCGAGCCAGAAAAAGTTTTCCATCCCCGCCCACGAAGTGCGCCTGCCCGACCAATCGTTGTCGCAGATCGAGCACCATATCGAAAAAACCAAAGCCGAGCTTGAACAAACCGAAGCCGAATTTCAGCATTATGCGGGCGATTTGAAGCTTGTTGAGCAGATTGCCGACAAAGCGGTCGACGGCGTGAACTACCTCGAAGTCGAAAACGGCATGGGTGCTGATTCGGCCATTGTATATTTAAAGGGTTTCTATCCAATTGATCGTGAAAGCGACATCATCTTAGCCGCAGAAGAAAACGGATGGGGCTTTAAACTGGACGACGTTTCCGACGAGGACCAGCCCCCAACCCTGCTTCGCAACCCGAAGTGGGTTTCCCCCATCAAGGCTGTGCTCGATATCATTGGTGTGGTTCCGGGATACAAGGAACTCGATGTGAGCGCCCTGTTCCTGATTTTCCTGAGTATTTTCTTCGCGTTCCTTATCGGTGATGCGGGCTACGGTCTTCTGTTCATTGGTCTCTCCCTATTCGGGAAAGTAAAAACCAAAGGGAAGGCAGAAGCGCAGCCGGGACTGAACCTACTCCTTATTATGAGCGGCTGCTGTGTAGTCTTCGGCGCGCTGACCGGCAATTATTTTGGGATCCCGATCGAAAGCCTCCCGGCTCCTCTACAGAGCCTGACGAGCGATTTCATGACAGGATTGTCTGCCGAGTCCGGTCTGCGGGATGCGAATACAGCTGCAAACAATGTGATGTTCATCTGTTTCGTTCTGGGTTCGGTTCACATTACCATCGCGCATGTATGGAACTTCATCCGGAAGATTAACAGCACAGCCTGTCTCGCTGATCTGGGATGGATTATGTCAACCTGGTCCCTGTTCTTTCTGGTGCTGAACATGGTTATTGGAGCGGAGAACGTCGTTATCCCGATGATGCCATCAACGATCCTCTACAGCGTTTTGGGAACCGGTGCCGGTTTGATTCTTATCAGCATTCTTACACAGAAAGATTACTTCGGAGTGGTTACGCTAGCTCTCGACCTGATCAACAACTTCGTTGATATCATTTCCTACGTCCGTCTATATGCGGTAGGTGCAGCATCGTTGGCGATCGCGGTAGCCTTTAACGAAATGGCTCTCGGTGTGGGATTCAAGGGGCTGGCCTCGCTCGGCGCGGCGTTTATCCTGTTCCTTGGTCATGGATTGAACATCATACTTTGTGCGATGGGCATCCTGGTGCACGGCATCCGCTTGAACACGCTGGAATTTTCCGGTCATGCAGGGGTTGAATGGGGAGGACGCCACTTCAACCCGTTTAAGAAACACAGCGAAACTTTAAATTAATTCGAATCGACAAAAGGAGATAAAAAATGGACGCAACAACAGTAGAAGCTCTGGCAAAAATGGGTGCCGCAATGGCATTGGGATTTGGCGCAATCGGATCTGCGCTTGGAACAGGTACGGCCGGCATGGCCGGTATCGGTGCATGGAAAAAATGCTATCTGCAGGGTAAGGCTGCTCCTTTCATTCTGCTCGTATTCATTGGTGCCCCGCTGTCGCAGACCATTTACGGCATGCTGCTCATGAACTTCATTTTGAAAGCTGACCCCAGTATTGCTCAGCTCGGTGCCGGCATCATCGGCGGTATTGCCATGGGCATGTCTGCCTGGTATCAGGGCAAAGCCGGCGCTGCCGGTTCCGACGCTCTGGCTGAAACCGGACAGGGATTTGGTAACTACCTCACCGTACTCGGTATCGTAGAAACCGTAGCCCTCTTCGTGATGATCTTCATCCAGAAGGCGCTTTAGAATTTTTCCAATCCTTGGAAAATATGCAAAACGCCCGTCGCGAAAGCGGCCGGGCGTTTTTTTTATTCCATGTATGTAGTCCCGCCTTTAGGCGGTTCGTGCGCATAGCCGCCTAAAGGCGGAACTGCGAACTTTATCTCTAGCCCCACTTGCCCTTGGCCATGTGCCCCTGCATTTCGGTCATGGACAGTTTCATCTGAACATACGAGGCCTGCAGGCTTTGTTCGAAGACCTTTGAACATCCCGGATCCAACGCATCCCGGATTCCATCCTCGCAGACGCGTTCGATCTGGCGGGCCAGATCAATCAGCTGCGCATGCAAAGCATTCGTATGACGTGAACGCTCGATCAGGTCGGCCGCCTTCTCGTCCAGCAGCTGAAACTTTTCTTCCGCCGCACCGCATTTCGGGCACGCACCGTCAAGTTCGTCCCCATCATGAATATACCCGCAAACCTCACACTCCCATTTCTTCATCACAATCTCCTTATTAGGTGTAAGGGATTTTAAAACGTGTCTTAGGAAAAGCAAGAGCAGCCTGCCTACATTTGCCTTTTTCCGGCATACCGCGTTGTGCATAATGCTGCGCATGAAATTACAGAGCGTTATCCAAACCCTTGAATCAATCGCCCCTCTGAATCTCGCCGAGGAGTGGGATAATGTCGGGGTGCTGATCAATCCCCTTCGCTCACGAACCGTGAAAAAAATCCTACTGACGATCGACCTGATCGAAGCCGTGGCCGACGAAGCTATCGCGGATAAAATCGATCTGATTGTGGCCTATCACCCGATTCTCTTTACTCCGGCCAACCGGTTGAATGCAGATAACGCCTATGCCCGCACCGTGATGAAGCTGGTTCAGAAAAACATCGCAGTCTACTCCCCGCACACCGCTCTCGATGCGGTGATCGGTGGGGTCAACGACTGGCTGGCCGATGGCGTTGGCGAGGGCGACATTTCGGTTCTCCATTCAGTGAGAGACTCCGATGCGGGACAGGGCCGATTGGTGGAGCTGAAACGGCCGGTAAAGCTGAAAACGCTGGCACAGCGCATCAAGGGTCATCTGGGGCTAAAAACCGTACGGCTTGCATTCGCGGCCGGAAACACGCCTATCTCAACGGTAGCCCTTTGCGCTGGAGCCGGAACAGAGGCCTTCAATGGCATTCAGGCCGATTGCTACCTGACCGGCGAAATGAGTCACCACAATGTGCTGGCCGCCACAACGAACGGCTCGCATGTCATCCTGTGCGAACACACCAACACCGAACGAGGTTATCTGCCAGTCTTTCGTAACATACTCACCAAAGCACTGGGTAATGGGATTGAAATATTGATTTCTACAGAAGACACCGAGCCGATTCTGATCGGCTAATCGTTGTAGGGCGGGAACGGTCACTGATCTTCCCGCCGTCCGGCTGGAAGGTCTTCAACCATTCCAGCCCTACAATTCGGTTTCTGACTTGTCTGAAGGTCGGGTTCCTTGTTTAATCCCGCCCATTGCTTTCACAAAAAGGACTCTACCCCATGGCTAAAAAGAAAAAATCCGCTTACGCCGAAGCCGGCGTGGATATCGACGTAATGATGAATTCGCTCAAGCGGATTGGTAAGAAAGTCAAGGCCACCAATACCTCAGGCGTTGTCAGCGAACTGGGATCCTTCGGTGGACTGTTCAAATCGCCCGGCAAGGAAAACCTGCTGGTCAGCAGCGTCGACGGCGTCGGTACCAAGCTTAAGGTCGCCAATATGGCCAGGAAGCACAACACGGTCGGCCAGGATCTGGTCAACCACTGCGTGAACGACATTCTCGTGCAGGGTGCTCATCCCCTTTTCTTCCTCGATTATCTGGGTGCTGCGGCGCTGGAACCGAAGGTTTTCGAAGATGTCGTCAGCGGCTTCTGCAAGGCCTGCAAGGAAAATGGTGCGGCGCTGCTGGGCGGTGAGACGGCTGAAATGCCCGGGCTTTATCCAAATGGCGAATACGATCTCGTCGGCACCATCGTCGGAACCGTTGAGCGCAAAAAACTCATCACCGGCAAGAAGATCAGAAAAGGCGACGTGTTGATCGGCCTTCCCTCCACTGGCCTGCAGACCAACGGCTATTCCCTGGCTCGCAAAGTTATCTTCGAAAAGGCCGGGAAAAAGCTGAGCGATCTGGTGCCCGGCACGAAAGTCACTTTCGAAAAAGCCCTGCTGGCCATTCACAAGAGCTATCTGAATCCGGTAAGCGCCGTCATGAAAAAAGTGGATATCCACGGCATGGCGCACATTACCGGCGGCGGATTGTACGACAACGTGCCGCGTGTCCTGCCCGACAATGTCGATGCCGTGTTCGACCGCTCCACCTGGAAGACGCCGCCGATCTTCCAGTTCATCGAAGAAGCCGGAAAAGTGGATCACGAGGAAATGTACCGCGTGTTCAACATGGGCATCGGCTACGTTTTGATGATCAGCAAGAAGGATGTCGAGCAAACCCTCAAAATCCTCAAGGCCAGCAAGCAGCGCTCGATCATCGTTGGCGAAGTCGTTGCCGGTTCCGGAATATCAGTGCTGATCAACTAGGCGTTCAATCCTTGGATGCATAAAAGGCAGGCTTTTGAGCCTGCCTTTTTTTAGGTAGGGCTCGATCGCCGATCGAGCCGCGGACAGCTCGGCGAGCTGTCCCTACCATACAAAAAAGCGCCCCGCGAGCGGGACGCTTTTATCATTTAATCCGCAGATTAAATTAGGCTTTCAGACGCGCTTCGAGCTTACCGAGCTGTTCCGTCATCTTGGCCGGGAGTTTGTCGCCGAACTTAGCGAGGTACTCTTTGGCGTTTTCAACCGTTGTCAAGAAGGCTTCGGTATCGACTTTCATCAGCTCAGCCCAGTTTTCAGCCGGAAGATCCAGGCCTTCGAGGGTCAGATCGCCGTCGATCGGCATCAGACCGATCGGGGTTTCGCGAGCTTCAACCTTGCCTTCAACGCGGTCGCACATCCATTTCAGAACGCGGGAGTTCTCGCCGAAGCCTGGCCACAGCCACTTGCCGTCTTCTGTCTTGCGGAACCAGTTGACGTAGAAGCAACGCGGTGCTTTGTCGCCGAGCGTTTCGCCCATGTCGAACCAATGCTGCATGTAGTCGCCCGCGTGGTATCCGATGAACGGAGTCATTGCGAACGGGTCGAAGCGCAGGCTGACGTTGCCCAGGTCGAGTGCCGCAGCAGTCGGCTCGGACGAAGCGGTTGCGCCCATGTAGACGCCCTGCTCGAAGTCAAAGGCTTCGTGAACCAAAGGCATTACCGAAGTACGCTTGCCGCCGAATACGAAGATATCGATCGGAACACCAGCGGGATTTTCCCAGTCATCGCAGATGACCGGGCACTGTGCGGCGCGGGCAGTGAACCGGCTGTTAGGGTGTGCACCCTTTTCACCGGAAGCCTGAGTCCATGGGTTGTTTTTCCAGTCCGTACCACCGCCACCGGGGCAGTCATAACCCATGTCTTCCCACCATACGTCTTTGTCTTCTGTGACAACAACGTTAGTGAAAATGGCATTTTCCTTGATAGACGCGAGCGCCATCGGGTTGGAATCCTCAGAGGTTCCGGGAGCAACACCGAAGAATCCGGCTTCCGGATTGATCGCGTAGAGCCGTCCGTCGGCGCCGGGCTTCATCCAGGCAATATCATCGCCGATCGTTTCCACTTTCCAGCCCGGTACGGTGGACTGAAGCATGGCGAGATTGGTTTTACCGCACGCAGACGGGAATGCCGCAGCAATGTGGAACTGCTTGCCTTCCGGATTGGTGAAACGCAGGATGAGCATGTGCTCAGCCATCCAGCCTTCGTGGCGCGCCATGTTCGAAGAAATACGCAGTGCAAGGCACTTCTTGCCGAGCAGGGCGTTTCCGCCGTAACCGGAGCCAAACGACCAGATGAGGTTTTCTTCCGGGAAGTGGGCAATGTATTTCTTTTCGATCGGAGCGCAAGGCCAACGGCTATCTTCCTGGCCGGGCTCGAGCGGAGCGCCTACAGAATGCAAGCAAGGAATGAAATCGCCGTCTTCACCCAGCACTTCGAGAACCTTCGGGCTCATGCGGGTCATGATCTGCATGTTGACCACTACGTAAGGAGAGTCGGAGATTTCAACGCCGATTTTTGCGATGTCGGAGCCGATCGGACCCATGGAGAACGGGATCACGTACATGGTACGGCCCTTCATGCAGCCCTTGTACAGTCCGCGCAT
>JBFHPA010000139.1:0-6168 GCA_041592955.1 Pontiella sp. | reverse complement strand
GCCCTGATGAACGGCACCACGAACATAGCCGGCCCGTTCTTCGCGGTCTACATGCTGCGCGACCTGCAATGGTCCTATCTGGCCTTCACCTTCAACATGCTGACCTTCCTCATCGCGCAGACCCTGTTCGTTCGGTGGTGGGGCGGCATCGGCGACCGCCACGGCAACCGCGCCGTGCTCATGGCGACCGGCTGCCTGCTTCCGATCCTGCCGATCATGTGGGTATTTTCCTCGAACTACCTCGTGCTGCTGTTCGCCCAGATCGTCTCCGGCGCAACCTGGTCCGGCTTCAACCTTGCCGCGTCGAACTTTATCTACGATGCCGTACCGCAAACGCGGCGCGCACGATCGTTCAGCTACTACAGCGTGCTCAACGGGGTCTTCTCCGTGATCGGTGGAATGTTGATCGGCGCAACCATCGCAGAACACGCTCCTGCCAGCTTCGAGCTGGGAATGATCCACGTCACGCTGCGCTCGTCGCTGCCGGTCGTATTTGTTGTTTCAGGGCTTACGCGGGCCGTGGCCGCCGCCATCGTGCTACCGCAGTTCAGCGAGGTGCGCGACATCGAGCCCATATCCACCGCGCGCATCCTCTGGCGCCTCGGCATCGGCCAGCCGCTCTTCGGGCAGGTCGGCGAATTCATGCCGCGCCTGCGCACGCTTCTTCCGCCCAGAACCAAACCCTGAGACCGATCCTGACGTGTTTAACCGATGTCTAAGGTGCTGTGCAGGGTAGCATCCAGCGCCGGCCTTTTGCGGCGGCGCGCTCCTCAATATTAAGCGCCCCTCCCCCGAAAGAAACATTTGCAACGCCTGAAAAATTAGAGGGGACTTTCGACAGAAACAGATAGAAGGTTTTCACCTTCTCGGCACCGGGATCGAGGGTTTCAATCGTATCATGCCCGAGCAAAGGCCCCACCTGTTGAATCTCCTCCAGAGAAACGGCTAAAGGAGTCGTGCCAAATTCAAGTCCCAACGCATCGGGAGCATCTCCATCCCAGTGTCGCCAGATGCGTATCCAAGGATAGTCGGCAGTCGGCCAGATATACCCCACAAGCAGCCCGCTATCGGGATTGGAAACGCATCCCCAGCCATAAACCGACGCGTCGTCACAGATATAGTTCACCACCATGCCTTTTCCGTCTTTCATCGCGCGCAGATTAATCGGGGTGGTCTGATAAAGAATCTCCGGCCAGGAAACAGTCGGACCGGGAAGCTTACTGATATTCTTCGTGTTCACGAATCCGGTCACAGCGTTGCAGTCGACAATCACCGAATGATCCAAAAAGGGGGCGCCGAGCGAAGGATGCTGAACAATATTGTACGGCTTCGGAAAAGTATTATCGTTCCGGACCCGATCGGTGATCCGGCATACCGACGCATCCTTAAACAGACAGTATTCCCGTACCAGCGTCATGCCGGCGAGCGGCAAATGACAACTCATCTGCAGAACTTGGGATCCATCTTCAGCTGTATTTTGCTTAAGAATCTTCCAGTTGACCGCTGTTGCTTCGCCGTGAGCCGGCATACCCAGCTTTTGCTCTTCCTCCGTTGGACGACCGAGCCGGTCAAAACAGACAAACATGCCCTCCTTCAGCGATCGGTCCCCGGGGTTTGGTGAGGATTTCCAGCTAAACGGATTCAAGTCCGAGCCGTTCAGCACACACTTCGATACCGAACCGCCGTAGACATTAATCGTCATGCTCAGCATTCCATTATCGAGCACCACCGTTTCCGTCTCACTCAGCACTGTTGCACAGACCATTCCCCCGACCAATAACATCATTCCAACTCTAATCAGCATAATCATGTTCCTTCCTTACCTTCACTGCATCTTTTCCCCCACAGGATCCAACAAAAAAACTTTATCCTGCCGGCGCACCTTTTCCGAAACGGCGAAGGTGACCTTGTCGTTTTTGACGGCGCGGTCGGCGGGCTTTCCCTCGACACGCAAAGATTCGATATGGGTTTGTACGGCACCGGTCGTCGGCCCTTCGACGAGCAGCTCGCAGCCGGGCAGCAGCTCCTGCTGCCAGAGCGTGAATTCAACGACGCCGATCTTCGCGAAATAGTTGGAGACAACACCGAGCTCAATGCGTTTGTGCGTGGCCTGAGAATTGGCCGAGGCCGCCCACTCTCCCATTGGTTCTCCGCAATAGTAGCCACCATCCCAGAAGCCGCGATTGAATACGCTGGCCAACCCCGTCTCCAACGGCTGGAAGTTTTCAGATTTGAATATTCCTGTTTCAACGGCGTCGAGCCCCGCGCGATAAGCCTTGGTGACGGTACTGACATATTGCGCCGTCCGGGCGCGGCCTTCGAGCTTGTAGACCGACACACCGGCTTCGGCCAGCTTGTCGAGATGCGGCAGGGTGCAGAGGTCCTTGGGCGACATGATATATTGATTCTGCACCTCCAACTCGTCGCCCGTTTCCACGTCGGTGAGTCGATAAGCGCGGCGGCAGTTTTGAAAGCATTCTCCGCGGTTCGCGGATTGGTTGTAGCAACCGAGGCTCATGTAGCACTTGCCGGAGATGGCGACGCAGAGCGCACCGTGGGCAAACAGCTCGATCTGCACCAGCTCACCCTTCGGGCCGCGGATCTCTCCTTCGCGAATGGCACGCCCGATTTCTTCAATCTGCTTGAGTGTCAGTTCGCGCGCCAGCACCATGACATCGGCATAGCGGGCAAAGAAACGAACCGCTCCGACATTCGACACGTTGGCCTGCACGGAAATGTGGACTTCGAGGCCGATGGAACGGGCATACTCGATGGCCGAAATGTCGGAGGCGATCACGGCGTCAATATTCGCTGCCTTCGCCGCATCGCAGATTTCGCGGACGGTTTCGAGCTCGTCGTCGTAGACGATGACGTTGAGGGCGAGATAGGACTTCACACCGCACCAGCGGCAGATGCGCGCAATGCGTTTCAGGTCGTCGAGACCGAACGGGCTGGCGGCGCGCGAGCGCATGTTGAGCTTGTCGACGCCGAAGTAAACCGAGTCCGCCCCAGCTCGAATGGCGGCCGCAAGCGCGGCATACGATCCCGCCGGCGCCATCAATTCAAATCTGCTTCTCTTTTCCGTCATGGGCTTCGAACAATGGATAAACCGAAAATTGATTGCAACCCTCCAAAATCGGCAAAATAAAGGGTTGTGCGGGAAAAGGTTTGAAAAACCTAGGCCTGACCGGTATTTTTCAAAGCTTCCCGCTTTCATGCCGACGGTGCGGCAGACGGGATAGGCAATACAACCGATAGCAAGGAGAGGAAAATGAAAAACGTACCCATTGACAATGTCCGCAACTTCGCTCTTATGGGCCACACTGGTAGCGGGAAGACTTCACTGATCGACAGCATCCTGTTTAAGCTGGGTCAGGTTGATCGGGTCGGCTCTCCGGAAAACGGTACCAGTGTGGCGGATTGGACCGAGGAAGAAAAAGCGCACGAAATTTCCATTTGGGCAAAACCCTTTGATGGCGTCTATACCGCCGCCAGCCGCAAAATCCGCCGCCTTGTGATGATCGATACCCCCGGCTTCGCCGACTTTATCGGTCAAATGATCGCCGCCGCCGAAGTGACCGATGCCGCGCTCATCACAGTCGACGCCTCATCCGGCATTCAGGTGGGTACGCAACGTGCATGGAAGGCCTGCCAAAAACGCAACCTGCCCCGCGGCATTGCCATCACCTGCCTCGACAAGGACGACACCGATTTCGAAAAAACCCTGATGGAAATCAAATTGCGATGGGGCGACGACCGATGCGTACCGGTGGTCCTGCCGACCTCCGACGGCAAGGCGATCGACATCCTCAACACCCCCACCGATCAGGTTCCGGACGGACTGAAGGAACGCGTCAAGGCCATCAAGGATCACCTCATCGAACTCGCCGCGGAAACCGACGACTCGCTGATGGAAAAGTATTTCGAAGGCGAAGAGCTGACTGCCGACGAGTTTTCCGAAGGCCTGCGCAAGTCCGTGCATGATGCGCATCTGATCCCCGTGTTCGCCACGTCGGTCAAGTCCGACATGGGCGTGAAAGAAACAATGGACTCCATCAGCCGCCTGTTCCCTTCCCCGCACGACTATCCCGTCAGTTGCGCCGAGGGCAACGAAATCTCCGCCGAGGAAGACCAGCCCTTCTCCGGCCAGGTATGGCGTTGTTACAACGATGCCTTCATCGGTCAGCTGACCTTTGTCCGGATCTACAGCGGGGTGCTCAAGCCCGGCATGGAAATCTACAATCCGACCAAGAACCAGAAGGAAAAAGTCAGCACCATCCTCTATGTGGACGGAAAGAAAACCACCGAAGCCCAGGAAGCCAAGGCCGGCGACATCGTGGCACTGACGAAGTTGAAGCACACCTACCTCAACGACTCACTCTGCTCACCCGGAAGTGAGATTCAGTTTGAGCCGATCGTCTTCCCCTCGCCGGTTACGGCCTATGCGGTTGAGCCGAAGAACAAAGCCGACGCCGACAAGATCGGCATGGCGTTGCATCGCGCGACCGAAGAGGATCCTTCCACCAAGCTGGATCATAATACAGAAACACACGAACTGGTGCTTTGGGGCATGGGCGACATGCACCTCGAAGTCACCCTCGAACACATCCGGAACCGGAGCGGTGTGGAAATGACCCACCACACCCCGAAGGTCGCTTACAAGGAAACCATCACCGGCAGTGGCGAAGGCCACTACAAACACAAAAAGCAATCCGGCGGTCGGGGCCAGTATGGCGAATGCTACATCCGCATCCGTCCGAAGGATCCCGCGGAAGAAACGTGGTTCATCAACAAGCTCGTCGGCGGTTCCATTCCCGGCAACTTTGTTCCCGCCTGCGAAAAGGGCTTTGTTGAAGGTCTCAACAAAGGCCCGCTGGTCGGTGCCGAAGTCATCAATGTGCAGGTAGAGTTGTACGACGGTTCCTACCACGACGTCGATTCTTCCGAAGTCGCCTTCAAGATTGCCGGTGCACGCTCACTGCACGAAGCGATCGAAAAATCCAGCCCGGTCCTGCTCGAACCCATCATGAGCGTGAAGGTAATCGTCCCCGAACAGTTCATGGGCGATATCAGCGGGTTACTCAATACCAAGCGCGGCAGGATTCTCGGCATGGGACCGGAGGATGGCCTGCAGGTCATCTCGGCCGATGTGCCGCAGGCGGAAATGTTCAAGTTCTGCTCCGAGCTACGCTCGATCACCAGCGGTCAGGGCTCCTTCGAAATGGAGTTCAGCCGCTACGAACAGGTGCCCGCGCACCTCGCCTCAAAAATCACCGAGTCGGCAAAAACCGAAAAAGAAGGCTAAATACTACTCACCTTCCGATCGGAACGTATAAAAGGCAGGCCAAATGGCCTGCCTTTTCTCGTCCAACAAAAAAATCCCCGACCGCATTGCGAACCAGAGATTTAGAGTGGTGGCGAGACCCAGAATCGAACTGGGGACACGCGGATTTTCAATCCGCTGCTCTACCAACTGAGCTATCTCGCCTTAAATTGAAGCCGCGTAGTATACGGGAACGCGACTTTTCGTCAAACATCTTCACTTCAAAACCAACGTAACATGGCTTGCCATGCGTAGCTCGCAGCGTTGTCAACCACCCCTCGCCCTGCTTTGCCGAGGCTACGCAGGGCATGCTGCACTCTACGCGTTGCTGAGAGCGAAGCATGGTCGGGGCGACTGGATTCGAACCAGCGACTTCTACGTCCCGAACGTAGCGCTCTACCAGGCTGAGCCACGCCCCGATGACCAAAAGAAAGCGTAGTGTACGAATCGGAGTTTAAATGGCAAGCGGTAAAAAGGTGAAACTGGAAACGGGAAATTTGAAACCTGATAGATCCATTTCTTCTCCCTGTGCCAAGCTCCCACCCCCATATTTCTAGGCCCTGGGATGCGCCAGCTGATAGACCTCTTTCAGTCGCTCGACGGAAACATGGGTGTAGATTTGCGTGGTGGAGAGCGACGCGTGGCCGAGCAGCTCCTGGACACTGCGCAGATCGGCGCCGGCATCAAGCAGGTGCGTGGCGAAGCTGTGGCGCAGGCTATGGGGTGTCAGCTCGGCGTTCAAGCCGCAGAAGAGCACATATTTCTTCATCATGCGCTCAATCGAGCGCGCGGTAATCGGTCCGCCGTTCTTGTTCAGGAAGACCGGGCTGCGGGCATCCTTCTTT